>NTKX01000038.1 GCA_002457135.1 SAR116 cluster bacterium MED-G04 | reverse complement strand
CCCCGCCGCCATGATGGCGAGGTCGGCGATGGCCCATTCAGGGCTGTTTTCAGCGGCGATCATGACGCGGTCACCCGGCCTGATCCCGGCCTGATAGAGCGCTGATACCAGTTTCCCGGCATAAAGCGCGGCATCAGATCTGGTCATCCCGGTCCAGACACCGTCAATCTTGGCGGTGAAGAGCAGCTGATCAGGGTTCTGCCTTGCCGCTTCGAAAAAAGCCCCGGGCAGATTGGCCTTGCCGCCGATCCCGTAGTGATGCTCATTGCCCATCATCGCCTCCTCATGATTCCCTGCCTGGTAGCCCCCCATTAGCAATAGCGTTCAACGGCGTTCCACTGTTTCTCGGAATAGCGGTCACCATAGGCCCAGCCCGGCGGCAGAACCTGATCAATCGCCGCCAGATCATCCGCGCCCAGCATCACCTCCGCCGCCGGGACCATCTCCATGAAATGATCAAGCGACCTTGTCCCCGGAATGGGCAGAACATGATCACCCTGATGCAGCAGCCAGGCAATGGCAAGCCGCGCCGATGGCATCCCCATATCAGCGGCCAGGGCCCTGAACCCTGCCGCCGCCGCGATATTGGCGGGCAGATTGTCAGGGCTGAAACGCGGGTTGACGCTCAGGAACGGCAAATCATTGACACGGTCACCGCTGATCGGCCTGTCGGTCAGCAGGCTCCTGCCAACGGGTGAGAACGCCACCATGGTCGCCCCCAGTGCCTTTGTTGCCTGCACCATGCCCAGATCAGGGTTGCGGGATGACAGCGAGTATTCGGATTGAATAGCGGCGACAGGATGCACGGCCTGGGCCTTATGCAGGCTGGATGGGGCAATTTCGGAAAACCCGAACCCCCTGATCTTGCCTGCCTCAACAAAACCCTTGAGCGTACCGGCCACATCCTCAATCGGGATGGCGGGGTCACGGCGGTGAATGTAGAAAAGATCAATCTGCTCAACCCCAAGCCGCTGAAGACTGCCATCGAGCTGTTCGGTGAGGTGGGCGGCATCGTTCCTGATGACGCTGTTGCCATTTTCGCGGTCAAACCCCGCCTTGGTGGCGATGCTGAAAAATTCGCGGGCGCTGGCACCGTTGCGGGCAATGTACCGGCCGATGATCGTCTCAGCCAGCCCGGAGCCATAGATATTGGCGCTGTCGAGGTGGTTAACGCCATGATCCATGGCGGCATCAAGAATGGCAAAGGCCTCATCCTCGGTCACCGGGCCATAGAACGGCGTGAAGGACATGGTCCCGATGCCGAGCGGGAACACAAGGGGTCCATCGGGGCCAAGCAGACGATCAGGATGACGGGGCATGGGTATCTCCAAGACAATGTTCAATCTTCAAATGCCCAGTAAATTTAGACACCGTAGAATCTGGGTACTGTCATTTAATTGCAAACTAAGTGGTGATACTATAGCGCAAATCTACCCGAGGTGTACCATGCTCCTTCCGCCTTTTGATCGTGGCCAGACTTTTTTTCGAGGCAATCTTCACGGCCATTCCACGCATTCCGATGGTGAATTCAGCCCGCTTGGGGTTGCCGAAACCTATCGTGAACTCGGCTACGATTTCACCTGCCTGTCTGATCATCTGTGGAAGAATGACCGTTTCTGCGCCCAGACTGTGCTGGATTCAACCCATCTCGACAGTGAGGATTTCATCACGGTTCCATCGGCTGAATTGCATTGCCATGGCAAGCAATACGATAATGACGGTTTATGGCATATTGTTGCCAACGGATTGCCGCTCGATTTTGCCGTTGCCGGTGAGGATGAAACCGGGCCAGAAATGGTTCAGCGTGCCGTCGATGCCGGGGCCTATGTTTCCATCGCCCATCCGGAATGGTACATCCTGACCAATGATGAGGCGAAGCAGGTTTCCAACGCCCACGCGGTTGAGATTTACAACCATTCCTGCGCGATTGAATCGTCCCGGGGTTATGGGATCGCAATAGCTGATTTCCTCCTTAACGAAGGCCACCGGGTGAGCTTTACCGCCACTGATGACAGCCATTTCCGCACCAATGATGGCGGTGGTGGCTGGGTCATGGTGGCGGCGGATCAGCTGGATGCCGGCGCGATTATCGATGCGCTCAAGGCAGGCCATCACTATTCCTCCACCGGGCCGGAATTCCATTACCTGGCCTGGGACAGCAACTGCCTGATGGTGGAATGCAGCGCGGTTGACCATATCTGCATTTCCGGTTCCGGTCATGTGGCGCAGAGCCAGCATGGCAGTAACATCACCAGGGCGATTTTCGATCTCAACACGTTCAAATCGGATTTCTTCAGGGTTTCGATTATCGACAGGTCGGGCCGTCAGGCATGGAGCAATCCCTATTTCCTTGATGACCTGATGGGGAAGGGCTGACGGGCCAGACCGTCCGGGGATACACCATGACCAATACCAGCAACAGGTTTTACAAGGCGGCTGTCTTTGACTGGGCCGGGACGATCATTGATTACGGATCACTGGCACCAACCGCCGTTTTCACCCGCCTTTTTGAGACCATCGGCATTGATGTAACCGATGCCGAGGCGAGAGGCCCGATGGGGCTGCCCAAACGCAATCACATTGCCGCCATGCTGGAGATGCCGCGCATCAGGGATGCCTATATCAGGATAACCGGGCATGAACCCGGTGATGATGATGTCTCCACACTCTATGCCGCCTTTCTGCCCCTTAATCTTGAGGTTGCGACCGATTACGCCAACCCGATCCCCGGCGCTGTCGAGGCTGTGGCCGCCTTGCGTCAACGCGGGCTGAAAATCGGTTCCACCACCGGTTATGGCCGTCAGGTGATGGAGGCTGTGATCCCCATCGCTGCCCGTCATGGCTATAGCCCCGATAACGTGGTCTGCGGTGATGACCTCGCCGAAAGCAGGCCGGGGCCGGTGATGATGTATCGCTGTTTTGCCGATCTCGCCGTCTACCCGCCCGAGGCGGTGATCAAGGTTGATGACACCCCGCCCGGTATTGCCGAGGGCAAGGCCGCAGGCTGCCTGACGGTGGGGATCAGCGTGACCGGAAATGGTGTTGGCCTGACCGAGGATGAATGGCACGCCCTGTCACCAGCCGATCAGCAGCAGCATCGTCAGGCCGCTGAAAAAATACTCCTCGATGCCGGGGCTGATCATGTTATTGACAGCGTCGCCGACCTGCCCGACCTGATAGACAGGCTGGAAAGTCTTATGAATTGACAAGACCGCCCCATGGGGGGAACCATGGGGTCATGACATCCAAACCCCGAAATACCTTGATCCTGATGAGTGATGAGCATCGCCGTGATGCCATGGGATGCGCTGGCCACCCGATTGTCCAGACCCCGAACCTTGACCGGATTGCGGCAAGCGGCACGCGCTTTACCCGTGCCTGGACAGCATCGCCCATGTGCGTGCCGACCCGCGCTGCCCTGGCCTGCGGCACCTATGTTCACCAGAACGGGTTCTGGGACAGCGCCAACGCCTATGACGGCAGTATCCCGTCATGGATGCATCATCTGCGTGATGCCGGGGTTGAGACCACCTCCATCGGCAAGCTGCATTTCAAATCAGCCCGCATCGACAACGGTTTTGAGCAGGAAATCCTGCCCATGCATATTGTCGGTGAAAAAGGCTGGCTGATTGGCCTGTTGCGTGAAAACCCGCCTCAATTCGATGGCGCATCCGAACTGGCGAAAGGGGTCGGCGGCGGTGATAGCAGCTACACCCGCTATGACCGCGCCATCACCGATGCCGCCGTTGACTGGCTGTCGGACCCGGCGCGGCATGACCGCCCCTTCGCCGGGTTTATTTCAATGGTCAGCCCGCATTACCCGCTGATTGCGCCCGAAGAATTCTATCGGCTCTATGATCCGGCTGAAATGCCCCTGCCCTGTGGCAGTATCCCTGATCATGCTGAAATCCGCGCCCTTTCCGGGTTCTTTGACTATCATTCCCATTTTGATGATGACAGCATGCGCAAGGCCATTGCCGCCTATTACGGGCTGGTGAGCTTCCTTGATCACTGCATCGGCCGCATCATGGCCGCGCTGGATGAGGCCGGGCTGAAAGACGACACGCTCATCATCTATACATCCGATCACGGGGAATTGCTGGGCGAGCATGGCATGTGGACCAAGCAGGTCATGTATGAGGCCTCGGCCGGTATCCCGATGATGATCACCGGGCCGGGCATCCCCGGGGGCAAAGTCACATCCTCAGGGGCGCATTTCCTGGATGTTGCCTCCACCGCCATGACAGCTGGCGGCTGCCCGCAACCGGATCACTGGCCGGGGGTTGATCTGGCCGAACTGGCCAATGCGCCTGAGGACCGCTCCCGCACCATCTTTTCGGAATACCATGATGGCGGGTCATCCACCGGCAATTTCATGGTCGCCTGGGACGGGTGGAAGCTGATCTGGTATGTCGGCAGGGAGCCGCAGTTGTTCAACCTCGATGATGATCCGGGGGAACGTCATGATCTGGCCCCGACGGTCGCGGATGACCCCATCGCCGCTTCAGCCCTCAAGGAAGGCAAGCGGCGGCTTGATGCGATCTGTGATGTTGAGGAAGTCTCAGCCAGGGCCTTTGCCGATCAGCGCAGAATGATTGAGGAAAATGGCGGTGAGGAAGCATGCCTCAATGCCTTTGTCTTTAACGCAACACCTACCCCCGTTGAGCAGGCCGAGCTTGAAAAAAATCAGTGCTCACCACCCAAATGACCGCTAAATCTTTCTGAGGGCAATGATCCGCGAGTTCAGCCCGATCATCGGCATGTGATCACCGTATTCATCAAAGGCAAGCTCGGCGATATTTTCAGCCACCACAGCATCAACCGTGTCCGGGTATTCCGCAAATTCAAGCGTATGATCATTGAGCGAAAACACCAGCAACCCGCCCGCCTCCAGCTTGGCGAGGATAGCGCGGATGGTGGAGGCCGGGGCATGGCCGGTGGCGATCACCCCCATGGCGGTCATGTGGCGATAGGTGCCGATGGCAAAATCAAACGGGTTATCAAGGCTGACAAGGTGCATGGCCGAATAGATACCCTGCCTCGATCTGGCCTTTTCCAGCATCCTTGCGTTCACTTCACTGCCATCAATCGTGGTGAAGCCCGCCGACCTCAGCGCCATGCCGGAAATGCCGGTTCCGCAACCGATATCAAGTAGCCGGGCAGAACGGTCATCCTCCAGGCTGGCCAGCGCATCGGCGCAGCGTTTCGGGGTAACGTAACCATGGGCCAGCACGGTTTCATCGTATTCATCGGCCCAGTCGTCATAGACGGCCATGATCTCTTCGGGCGTGTGGCTGTTATAGACACGCTTGAAAAAGGGGTTTTCGGTCATGGGCATATCCTCCCCGTTTCAATGTGCCATGGCAGCAGCAACTTGAAAAGCCGTCACTAGACCCCGAGGTAGCGGTGCTGGATCGCCTTGTCATCCAGGAGGGTCTGCGGCTCCCCCTGCCAGACAACCTGGCCTTTTTCAAGGATCAGGAAACGGTCCGCGATCACCGCAAGGTCACGAATATTCTTGTCCACCACCAGAATGGATTGACCACTCTTGCGGATTTCAGCAAGGCATTGCCAGATCTGCTGGCGGATGATGGGGGCCAGGCCTTCGGTCGCTTCATCGAGGATAAGCAGCCTAGGGTTGGTCATCAGCGCACGCCCGATCGCCAGCATCTGCTGCTCGCCACCCGAAAGATTGCTGCCGGCGTGATCGAGCCGTTCGGCAAGCCTCGGGAACAGGGCCAGCACGCTTTCCGCCCCCCAACCCGCCTGCCCGGTCTGATCAGGGCGATGGAATGCCGTCAGGTTTTCCTGCACCGAAAGATTGCTGAAAATCTGCCTGCCCTCTGGCACCAGCCCGATCCCGCTTGCCGCGATATCATGCGAGGGGCGATGCGAACGGCTATCGCCAAACCGGCTGATCGACCCCGCCAGTAGAGGCAACTGGCCCATGATGGTGCGGATCGTCGTGGTCTTGCCCATGCCGTTGCGGCCGAGCAGGGCAACGCATTCACCCTGCTGCATCGACAGGTCAACACCCTGCAACACCCTGCCCTGACCGTAACTGGCCTCAACCCCGCGCAGCTCAAGGATGGTCATGATCCATCCTCCCCAGAACTTGATTCCTCAAGACTTAAATCCCCCAGATAGGCTTCCTGAACGGCGGCGTTGGCAGAGATTTCCGCCGGGGTTCCGGTGGCAATCACCGCCCCTTCAACCATCACGGTGATCCGGTCGGCCAGCCTGAAGACAGCGTCCATGTCATGTTCAATCAGGAGGATCGCAGCCTCACCCTTCAGGCTGGCTATAATCTCCGCCATCCGTGCCGTTTCCTCAGGCCCGGTGCCGGCCATGGGTTCATCCAGCAGCAGCAAACCGGGCTGTGCCGCCAGTGCCAGCCCCAGTTCAAGCAGCCGCCTTTCCCCATGCGACAGATCGGATGCCTTGATAGGGCCGCGCTTAGCCAGCCCGACCCGTGCCAGCACCGCCATTGCCGCCTCCCTCAACCCGTCATCGGATGCGGCCGGCCTGATCATCCCGAAGGCATTATCCTGCCGCGCTATCACCGCCACCGCGGCGTTGTCTGCGGCCGTGAAATCCATCAGAACCGTGGTGATCTGAAACGACCGGCCAATCCCCTTGCGGACACGCTGATGCGCCGCCAGCCGGGTGATATCCTCACCCTTCAGCAGGATGCGCCCACGATCAGGGGCAAGACTGCCGTAAATCTGGCTGATAAGCGTGGTCTTGCCCGCGCCGTTCGGCCCGATGAGGGCGTGGATTTCCCCCGGCTCAACCGTCAGGTCAACCGCACTGGTCGCCACCAGCGCACCAAAGGATTTCTCCAGCCCCTGCAATTCCAGCACCGCCATCAGCCGCCTCCCCTGAAACGGGACGTGATCAGGCCCATCAGGCCACCACGAACAAACAGCACCAGCAAAACCAGCATCGGGCCAAAAATGATCATCCAGTTTTCGGCGTATTGCGGGGCGATATGGCCAATAATCTCAGGCAGAAATTCCTCAAGCAGGAGAAAGCCGATCGCCCCCAGCAACGGGCCAGCCAGCGTCCCCATCCCGCCGATCACGATAATGATCAACAGCTCACCCGACCGCGACCAGTGCATGATGGCGGGGGAGGCGTATTCCTGCCAGTTGGCGAACATCACCCCGGCCAGCCCGCCGATCATGGCCGACAGCACAAAGCCCGTTATCCGGAACCGAAGCGGGTTCAGCCCCATGGCCTCAACCCGCCCGGCGTTGCTCCGCGTTGCTTGCAGCACCAGCCCGAAACGCGACTGGATGACCATCATCAGCATCAGCGAAACCAGCGCCAGCGAAACCCAGATCAGGTAATACAGCCTGAGCGGTTCATAGAGATCGAAAGGCGCAAATTCGGCACGGTCAAGGATCATCCCGTCATCACCGCCATAGCCCTCAAGACTGACGAAAAAGAAATACAGCATCTGGGCAAAGGCCAGCGTGATCATGATGAAATAAAGCCCGCTTGTGCGGAGCGAAAGAAACCCGATCACCAGCCCCAGCACCCCTGTCAGGCCAAGGGCGATCAGCGTATGCAGCCAACCGCTGTCGATACCGTGAAACTGGCTGATCCCCACCGCATAGGCACCCAGCCCGATAAAGGCAGCATGCCCGAATGAAACCAGCCCGCCAAAACCGAGGATCAGGTTCAGCCCCATGGCCGCCATGCCGAGGATCATGATGCGCATGGCAACATCATTCCAGAACGGCAGATCAGCAACGCTGGTGACAATCGGGAACAGCCCCAGCAGGCCGAGCAGCAGCCATAGCAGGCGATGCTGTTTCACCCCGTCACGAATAGCGGTCAGGAACACCCCGGGCATAGCCTAACCTTTCGGGGGGAAGAGGCCACGCGGCCTGACCACCAGCACAACCGACATGAAAATATACACCAGCATGGAGGCAAGCGCAGGCCCGGCCCCGTCCGCCGTGGCCTGATCCATCACCGAGCGCAGCAGGTGAGGCAGCAGCACCCGACCGGTTGTATCCACCAGCCCGACCATGATCGCGGCGATAAAGGCACCCTGAACCGAGCCGACACCGCCAATGATGATCACCACCAGCGACAGGATCAGGAGCGGCTCCCCCATCCCGCTTTCCACCGTGGTGATGGGGCCAAGCATCATCCCGGCGATACCGGCGAGGCAGGCCCCAATGGCAAAGACAAAGCGTTGCAGCAGCGCAATATTGACACCGAGCGCCGCCGCCATGGTGCGATTACTGGCACCGGCACGGACCAGCGCACCGAGCCGTGTTCGCGTCACCAGCAGCCAGATCATCACCGCCGCCAGCAGCCCGACCCCGATCACCACCAGGCGAAACACAGGGTAAGGCGCATCAGGGAAAATAGTCACAGCACCGGAGAGCATGGGCGGCAGGTTGCTGAACAGCGCGGCAGGGCCAAAACCTATCCGCACCAACTCATTGAAAAACAGGATCAGCCCGAAACTGGCCAGCACCTGTTCCATGTGATCACGATGATAGAGATGCCTGATGATGAGGGTTTCGAGCAACAGCCCAAAGACAAAGGTAAGCGGGATCGCCAGCGCCACCCCGAGATAGAAATTCCCTGTCCATGCCGTCAGCGCCGTCGCGGCATAGGCCCCGATCATGACCTGGGAGCCATGGGCAAGGAAAACGAAATCCATGATGCCAAGCACCAGCGTCAGCCCGGCGGCAATCAGGAACAGCATCACCCCGGCCTGAAGACCGTTGAAAATCTGTTCCAGAAGAAGGGTCGCTGTCATACGCTCAGAAACTTCCCCGGGCCTGAGATCACCTCGCCCTGATCAAGCAGGGGGCCGGAGGATTGATCCGGCCCCTGAAAAAAGTCGCTCCAGCCTAAAACGTGCAGTCCTGGGCGTAGGCATCGGCGTGGTTTTCAAACACCGTGCTGACAATCCGCGTGGTCGCCACGCCATCCGCATCCTTGACGGCTTCCCTCAGATACATGGTCTGGATCGGGAAATGGTTGCTGTTCATCCGGAGCATACCGCGGGTGGTCGGGATCCCGCCCTTGGCCAGCACCCCTGCCATGGTTGCAGCATCGGTGCTGCCGCCCTTGGCGAGGGCATGATCAATCGCCATGATGCTGTCATAGGCCTGGGCCGCGTAATAGGATGGATAGCCGCCGAATTTCGCCTTGTAGTCGGCAACGAAACGGGCGTTCATTGCATTATCCAGATCAGGTGACCAGGTCTGGGTGCTGAGGGTGCCGATAGCGGCATCTTTCAGCACCGGCAGTGAAATCGCATCAACCGAAAACACGGTGTAGAGATCACTGACATCATCCATGCCAGCCTGTTTCCACTGCTTGATGAAATTGATCCCCATGCCGCCCGGCTGAAAAATAAAGGTCGCCTCAGGCTTGGCGGCACGCAGGGCTGATAATTCCGCCTGGAAATCAGTCTGGCCCAGCTTGGTGTAGACCTCCTCAACAATGTCACCCTTATAGTAGCGTTTCAGCCCGGTGATCATGTCCTTGCCGGCCTGATAGTTGGGGGACAGCGTGTAGACCGATTTGACCCCGGCTTCCTGCATGTATTTGCCCATGCCCTCAGGGGTCTGGTCATTCTGCCATGACATCGAAACGAAATTGGGGTGGCATCTCTCACCCGCCAGCGGTGAAGGCCCGGCATTGGCGCTGATCAGCAATGTGTCGGAACGCGTCACCTGCTTGTGGACAGCCATCAGGAGGTTGGACCAGATTACGCCTGCAATCACATCGACCCGATCGCTCTTGATCAGGCGGTTGGCCAGCTGCTTGGCGACATCGGGCTTGCGCTGGTCATCAACAAAGATAACCTCGGCATCAAAACCGCCCAGCGTGTTGGCTTTATGTTCCATGGCCAGATTGACGGCGTTCTGCTGTTGCTTGCCGATAACGCCTGCCCCGCCTGAAAGAGTGGTCATGAAACCGATCTTGACGCTTTCGGCCATGGCCGGTGCGGCCATCAGTGCGCTGATTGCGGTTGCGAGAACAATGTTTTTCATGGCTGTATTCCTGCCTTTGAATGAGGGTTAGGGGGATCAGTCTAGCCACCGGTTGAATGATTTCAACCTAAAACAATGTCGCCCCTCAATGATGAGCGGAGTGGTTTGCCACCACCACCATGGCATGATAATACATGCAAACCCAAAGGAGCCGTCAAAACCATGCCAATCTATCTGGAATCCGTTGCAACCGCTTTCCGATTGATGGCCAGCGGTGACCAGGACCTGATGGAAATCCTGCTGCTGTCGATGCAGGTCAGCCTGACCGCGCTGGTGCTGTCATGCCTGATCGGCCTGCCTGTCGGTGCCTTTCTGGCGACACGCCGGTTCACCGGGCGCGGTGCTGTCATCGGGCTTTTCAATGCGCTCATGGGAATGCCGCCGGTGGTGGTGGGGTTGATCGTCTACCTCCACCTGTCGCGCTCGGGGCCATTTGGCTGGCTCGGCCTCCTCTACACGCCCAACGCCATGATCATTGCCCAGATGCTGCTGATCATCCCTATCATCACCGCCCTGTCCTGCCAGATTATCGAAGACCTTCATGAGGATTATCGCGATCTTTTTACATCATTGGCGGTGCCGCCGGGCAAGGCGGTGAAGGCGTATATCATCGATGCCCGATATTCGCTGCTGACCGTGATCCTGGCCGGGTTTGGCCGCGCTATATCTGAGGTCGGGGCCGTCATCGTGGTTGGCGGCAATATCGACCACCTGACAAGGGTGATGACCACCACCATCGCGCTCGAAACCTCCAAGGGGGAGCTGGCGCTGGCCTTGGCGCTCGGGGTCATCCTGCTGATCATCGCGCTGGCGGTCAACATGCTGGCATCATGGCTCAAATCCCGGGCATCGAGGCGCGCCTATGCCTGATCGCCTGACCCCTATTGACGTGACCGGACTGACGCTGATGAGCGGGGGTCGTTGCCTGCTGGATGGCATCACCTGCCGGATTGAGGCTGAGGGCATCACCGCGATCCTCGGCCCAAACGGCGCCGGGAAGAGCCTGCTGCTACGGTGTCTGCATGGTCTGGCTGATCCGACCAGCGGCGCTGTAACCTTTGGCGGCAGGCCCGGGGAAGCCAGCATGCGGTTGCAGCAATCCTTTGTTTTTCAGCAGCCAACGCTGTTGCGGCGCACGGTCATTGAAAACATGCTTTTTGTGTCGCGGCAACGCGGTATTGCTGAGGCTGATGTTCAGTCATGGCTTGAAAAAGTCGGGCTGACGGCATTGGCGCATCAACCGGCGAGGCTGCTTTCAGGCGGTGAAAAACAGCGTCTTGCCCTCGCCCGCGGTTTGCTGACAAGACCGTCAATCCTGTTTCTGGATGAGGCAACGTCCAACCTTGACCCGGCCTCTGTTCAGATGATTGAAGCGATCACAAGGGAAGTCGCCGCCAGTGGCACCAAGGTGATCACCGTCACCCATGATATCGGGCAGGCCAGGCGGCTGGCGGATCAGGTGCTGTTTCTGGCGCGTGGCCAGCTGATTGAGGATGGCAAGGCGAAATCGTTTTTCAGCAAGCCCCGTTCGGAAGAGGCCAGGGCCTATCTCGAAGGCCGGATTGTCGTTTAGTTGAGGGGAGTTTCACCATGCTGAAAGCCCGGATGATCGGTATCATGATGGCATGGGCCACGCTGACCCTGCCGCTCGCCCCCATGGCCAACGCCCTTGACAGTGACGGGGATGGGGTTGGGAATGGCGGGGATACCATTATCGTGCAATCCACCACCTCAACCAAAAACGCCGGTTTCTATGACCATATCCTGCCCATGATCAAGGCTGATACCGGCATCACGGCGCATGTCGTGGCGGTCGGTACCGGTGCCGCCATCAAGAACGCCATGAACTGTGATGGTGATGTGCTGCTGGTGCATAGCCGCAGTCGTGAGGATCAGTTCGTTGCCGACGGCTTTTCCATGCGGCGATACGATGTGATGTATAATGACTTTGTGCTGATCGGGCCGGCGCATGACCCGGCGGGGGTTCGTGGCCTTAATGATGTTGCCGGGGCCTTTGCCCGGATTGCATCAGGGCGGTACCTTTTTGCCTCCCGCGGGGATGACAGCGGCACCCATAGCAAGGAGAAAATGATCTGGGATGCCAGCGGTATCGACCCGGATCAGGGATCAGGGGAATGGTATCGTGAGCTTGGCTCGGGCATGGGTGCGACGATCAACACCGCCATCGGCATGGCCGCCTATACACTCAGTGACCGGGCAACCTGGATCAAGTTCGGCAACAAGGCCGATTTCACCATTCTGGTGGAGGGTGATGAACGTCTCTTTAACCCCTATGGCGTGATGCTGGTGAACCCCGAACGCTGCCCCCATGTCAGGACCGGGGCGGGACAGGCGTTCATCGACTGGCTGATTTCACCAAGGGGGCAGGATGCCATCGCGGCGTATCAGGTCGGGGGCAATTCGCTGTTTGTCCCCAATGCCTCACCCTGAAGAGATACCTAGTGATTATAAGCCTGGCGATACCATTCAACGAATTTCGCCACGCCTTCTTCCACCGGGGTTGATGGCACAAATCCGGTCAACTGCTTCAACAGGGTGTTGGAGGCATGGGTGACCGGAACATCCCCCTGCTGCATATCCATCATGTTCTTTTCAGCGGTGATCCCCAGCGCATCCTCAAGCGCACGGATATAATCCATCAGCTCAATGGTGGTGCCATTGCCGATATTCACCGCCCGCCATGGCGCAACCGGTGACAGGCTGTCGCCATCAATCGCGGCATCGCGATCATCCGGCAGGGGCGGGATGACATCAATCAGGCGGCGAATGCCCTCAACCAGATCACCGACATAGGTGAAATCACGCTGCATCCGGCCATGGTTATAGACATCAATCGGCTCACCGGCCAGCATCGCCCGGGCAAATTTGAACAGCGCCATATCAGGCCGCCCCCAGGGCCCGTAGACCGTGAAGAAACGGAACATCGTGGTGGGAATATCAAAAAGATGCGCATAGGAATGCGCCATCGCCTCATTGGCTTTCTTGGTGGCGGCGTAAAACGACATCGGGTGCCTGGTGGGGTGATTTTCCTGAAACGGTTTTTCGGGATTGGCCCCATAGACCGTTGAGGTTGAGGCCATCAGCAAATGCCTGACCCCCAGAACCTTGGCCACCTCAAGGATATTGAAACTGCCGATCAGGTTGCTCTCAACATAGGACCGGGGCTGGTCAATCGAATACCGCACCCCGGCCTGTGCCGCCAGGTGGATCATGACCCGGGGCTGGTGGTGCTGGCAGGCCTCCATCAGGCTTTCGTGATCATCCAGCATAAACTCCAGCGCGGTGAACCCGGGGTCGGCCTTGAGCGCTTCATGGCGGCGCTGTTTCAGGCTGACATCATAGTAATCCGTCATGCCATCGAGGCCGATTACCTTCCAGCCCGTGTCCAGCAACAGGCGGGCCAGGTGAAAACCGATGAAACCGGCTGTGCCAGTGATGAAAACGGTATCCATGAATGCCTCGGTTCAGTATCCTTTGTGGTATTGCGATGCCTTTTACCATAGCATTGCCAGCGCACCAAACAGCTTGGGTTTCAGGCTTGAATATTTTTAATGGCAAGAACAGGGATTTGACCATGCTTCCGTCTGAAATCACGCCCCCC
This sequence comes from SAR116 cluster bacterium MED-G04, assembly GCA_002457135.1. GTDB lineage: Bacteria > Pseudomonadota > Alphaproteobacteria > Puniceispirillales > UBA1172 > UBA1172. The sequence continues at coordinate 3,958 of NTKX01000038.1, read as the reverse complement.
GAAAAAGGAACCATGCGGCAACTGGCTGATGACCTCTACTGGCTCAGGTTCGATCTGCCCTTTCGGCTCAACCATATCAATCTCTATGTGCTGGATGGTGAGGATGGCTGGATCATCCTGGACTGCGGCGTTCATGACCCGGCCACTGTTGCGCATTGGGATGCCCTGCTGGATGGCCCGCTTGCCGGCCGGCCGATTGAACGGATCATCGTCAGTCATCACCATGTTGACCATGCCGGTTATGCCGGGCCACTGGCTGAACGCACCGGCGCGCCTGTGTGGATGACAGAATCGGAATACCGCTACATCGTCCGCATGCTGGCCATTGCCGGGCCTGAATTTGGCGAATTGCTGGAAGGGGCCTATCGCCGCTATGCGCTGACCGAAGAGGTGCTGGCCATGGCACGGCAGGACCATGACCGCTTCCCCCGGTTTGTTGCGCCCATGGCCGAACCGAATTTCATGACAGAGGACCATAGCGTCCGCAGTCGTGGCGGGGAATGGCGGGTGCGGATTGATCGTGGCCATAGCATGGCCCAGATCGGGTTGCTGGATGATGCGCGCGGGCTTTACCTTGCCGGTGATTACCTGCTGCCGCGAATTTCCCCCAATATCTCGGCTGATCTTTCAGACCCCGATGATGACCGCCTTGGTGCCTATCTCGATTACCTTGAGGAAGTATCCGGTTTGCCCGGGGAGATGCTGATCCTGCCCGGTCACGACTGGCCGTTCACCAATGGCGGGGAACGGGCAAGGGTGTTGATCGACCATCACCACATGCGGCTGGATGCCCTCACCGAGGCTGCCCGAAATGGCCCTGTCACCGTGGCATCATCCATGGAGGTGCTGTTCAGCCGTGTTTTCGGATCGCATGAGATTTTCTTTGCGGCGGGCGAGGCGAGAGCGCACCTGACCCATCTGGTGGCAACCGGCCGCATGGTCATGACCCTCGATGACGGGATCGAACGGTTCAGCCTGGCCGATTAGGCAATATTCAGTCGCTGTAGCCCTCAGGGTTCCGGGATTGCCAGCGCCATGTATCCTCACACATCTGCTCAAGACTGATCCCGGCCTGCCAGCCAAGCAACGATGCCGCCCTTGCCGCTGTTGCATGGGATGAGGCGATATCCCCCGGGCGGCGGGGGCCGACCGTATAGGGGATCGGCCTGCCGGCGGCCTGTTCAAACGCGGCGATGACCTCCAGCACCGAATGCCCTTTGCCGGTGCCGAGATTGACCGCCTCAACCCCGGCATGCCGCGCTGCATAATCGAGCGCGGCGAGGTGACCGGATGCAAGGTCATTGACGTGGATATAATCCCGCACACCGGTTCCGTCAGGGGTATCGTAATCATCACCAAAGACCGTCAGCTGATCACGCTTGCCCACCGCAACCTGCGCGATATACGGCATCAGATTATCAGGAATGCCGTTCGGGTCTTCACCAATGCGGCCTGACTGATGCGCGCCGACCGGGTTGAAATACCGCAGCAGCATGGCCGATTTTTCGGGATCGGTTGCGGCCCAGTCGCGGATGATTTCCTCAATAAAAAACTTTGTCCTGCCATAGGGATTGACCGGGTTTAACGGGTGCTTCTCATCAAAGGGCAGGTAATCCGCGACCCCGTAAACTGTTGCCGAGGATGAAAAGATCATGCGCCTGCAGCCGCAGCCATCCATGGCCTTGAGCAGCTCAATCGTGCCGCCGACATTGGTGCTGTAATAGGTGAGCGGGGATTGCCCGGATTCGCCAACGGCTTTCAGGCCAGCAAAATGGATCACGGCTTCAGGCTGAAATTCATCACAGACCTGGCGGATGGCGGCAGTATCGGTGATGCTGGCCTCAACATGATCGAAGACACGGTTGGTCAGTTGCGCCACCCGTTCCAGCGCAACCGGCGAGGAATTGGCGAAATTGTCCACCACCAGCGGAGCATGATCCGCCGCCAGCAATTCAATCAGGGTGTGGGAGCCGATATAACCGGCCCCGCCAGTAACCAGAACACGCATAGGGTAAAATACCTATTTTTGGGCAGGGCTGGAAGTACAAACCCCCAAGGCAAGCGCAACCCCGCTCCACATGAAGATATTATTCCACTGCCCGAACAGATCAGCCGATGTCGCAATCGGCCAGAAGACAGCCAGCGGGACGACAAATGCCGTTGCGATCATCACATTGCCCCTGTTCCTGAGACCGGCCCGGAAACATTCGGCAATGATTGACCAGAGGAAAAAACTGCCCAGCACCAGCCCGATGATACCGGTTTCAACCAGCATCTGGAGATAAAAATTATGGGGGTGCGGGTCGTATTTCGTGAACGGCACACCCTCAAGCAGATCGAGCGCCATATGCCGGTAATTCCCGGTCCCGATACCGAAGAGCCAGTTATCCCTCGCCACCACCCAGCCTCCATTGAGCGTATGCCACCAGACACTGGTTTCAAAACTCGTCACCCCGGCGATCAATTTATCACTGAACCGGCTGGCCAACTGGGGGAATGCATACCCCGCCGCGACCGACCCCAGAACACCCGTGACGATGAGGCCAAGGTATCGGGCAGGCCTCGGTTTCCAGACCAGACCCGCCAGCAAGCCGCCACAGGCCAGAATGAGGAAATTGATCCGCTCCCCCGCAAACAGGGAGATGATCACCACCATCAACGCCAGCACCGCTGACAATGCCGCCAGCCGTCCCCTGATTGAAACGGCCAGCGCAACCATCACCACCAGGGCTGGCAAGCCGACCTTGGCGACATAATTCCCCGGCACCAGATCACCATAAGGCCATGACAGGCGACCATTCTGGTGCCCGATCATCAGGATTTCTGCTGTCAGGATACCGCACATGATCATCAATCCCAGCGCGGTTGACAGCAGCATGGCATACAGCAGGCGGCGATCACGCCCGAACCAGAACGCGGTCGCCATCGCAAAGAGCGGGAAACGGAACCAGATCAACGCCTCACCAATGGAATATCCGGGGGCTGATGAAATCGCCCCGGCAATGATGCACCAGAACCAGAACACAAACCCGGCCCTGACCCACAAGGACTGGAGCCAGCCTGTATCACGGGTGATAATGGTGCGAATGACGAATGCCAGCGAAACAATGGTCAACCAGGCATCAGCCGGGGTCCGTTCGATCAGCAGAAAGAAAGGCCCCGCCAGCCAGAACAGATGCAGCCCCCGTTCCCAGACCGGCATGGCCCTCAACGCATCCATGGCATCACGGAAGAGGGCAACCAGCCCGGCCAGCAGATGAAAATGGCCAGAAGGGTTGGTCAGGTAGCGGTCAAGATGAGGCACAGGAAAGCTCTTTGGCGGTCATTTAATCCTATCTTCATAGACTTGCCCATGGTCAAAATCAATGGACTGGACGCATGGGTGAGGGGATTGCCTACCCGCTGAAAAAACCCGTTCTGTGCAGCGGCAGCCGATAGTCAATCATTCCATAATTAAGCAGATGGTGAACAACGTGCGGAATATGCGTATCGTTCACGCCGTGAATATAACTTGCGTTCACGCCATGAATGATGATATTTTAACTACAATTGATACTTTAACAGACAACCGCAAGTCCCATGGACAATCGCAGTAAAGCCAATCTTGATCTGATTGTTGCGCTGGAAAACAATCAACAGGTGAGCCAGACAAAGCTCGCCAAGCGGATTGGTATTGCCGCCGGTCTGGTCAATATCCTGCTGAAACGGGCTGTCAATCGCGGGTTCGTGAAGATGACCCAGATCCCTGCCCGCAGGTATGCCTATTACCTGACCCCGCAGGGCTTTGCTGAAAAGGCCAAACTGGTTGGCAAGTATCTCAACTCTTCGCTCAGCCTGTATCGCCGCCTCAGGGTTGAATACAGGGACCTTTTTGCATCGCTGGAGGCAAGGGGCATCAGTGAGGTTACCCTGGTTGGCGATACCGATATTGCCGAAATCGCGATCATGGCATCCTTTG
>NTKX01000037.1 GCA_002457135.1 SAR116 cluster bacterium MED-G04 | reverse complement strand
CGTAAAGGGTCACAATCACCAGCATTCATCAATGAGGGCGGCCACAGTGCCGCCCTTTTTCATCCGCTTTCTATTGGGCTGATTTGACAGGATATTATCTTTCTGGATAGGTTAAGGGCGCGTGATGCTTTCCGTTGCCCTGCGCTTCCCCTTGCCTTCCCCCGAAGCCCTTCATGCGTGCGTAAAACTTGCATGGAGGAAGGTCATGTCCAGCCATCATGGTGTCAACGGGGCCATCGTTAACAGCAGCATTATGAGGAACCCGGCATCCCTGCTGATCCGTTGGGCGTTTCTGATCCCGAAGGCGCTGATCCCGGGGGCGCTAATCCCGGGGGTGCTGATGATCACCGCGGGGTGTTCAAGCATCATCAATGACCCCCATGTTCCTGTTACCCTGTCGTTCAGTGACAACAGCCGGGGGTCATGCGTCATCAAGAACAAGCGGTTTTCTGAAAATATTTCCATCCCCGGCACTCATCAGGTCAGGCGATCGGATGATGACCTGGTGTTTGATTGCACCACCGATGATGGCCGGATAGCGCATGGCAGTATCCCCAGCCACATTGATGGCATCATCGCGGGCAATATCCTGATCGGCGGGATTATCGGCGCGGCGATTGATGCCGAAACCGACAAGCACCGCAAATACCCCCCTGCCTTCGTCATCCCGGTGCCAAAAGCACCCGCCCCCGTGCCTGCACCAGAAGACCCATCGCTCCAGAATAGCGGGGATGATCATGCTGCCTGAATGGGTGGTTAAATCCTAACCCAATCGCCTGATCAGGCTTGATGTGTCCCAGCGGCCGCCTCCATTAGCGGAGACTTCACGGTAATAGCCCAGCACCTGTTCGGTGACGGGCAGGGGGGCGTTGGCGCGGGCGGCCTCCTCCATGCAGATGCCCAGGTCCTTGATCATCCAGTCCACGGCAAAGCCGAAATCGAATTCATCGGCCACCATGGTCTTGCCGCGATTGACCATCTGCCATGATTGCGCGGCACCGCCGCCGATTGTATCCAGCACCACATCCATATCCAGCCCGGCCTTGATGCCGAAATTGATCGCCTCTGACAGGCCCTGAACCAGCCCGGCAATGCAGATCTGGTTGACCATCTTGGCCTGCTGGCCTGCCCCCGGCCCGCCAATGCGATTGACGATGCGGCCAAAGCTGCCGATCACCGGTTCGGCACGGGTGAAATCAGCCTCATCCCCGCCGCACATGACGGTGAGGATGCCGCCCTCGGCCCCGGCCTGACCGCCGGAAACAGGCGCATCAATAAAGCCCAGCCCCGCAGCACTGGCCGCTGCATGCAGCTCCCTCGCCACCCCGGCCGAGGCGGTGGTGTTATCAATAAAAATACTGCCCTCATCCATGGCGGCAAAGGCACCTTCCGGGCCGGTGGTCACCGCCCGCAGGTCATCATCGGCACCAACACAGGCAAAGACAAATTCGGCCCCCTTCGCGGCCTCCGCCGGGGTTGCCGCCATGCTGCCGCCATGCTGGCTGACCCATGCTTCAGCCTTGGCCGTGGTGCGGTTATAGACCGTCACGTCATGCCCCGCTGCCTTGAGGTGTCCTGCCATCGGGTACCCCATTACCCCGAGCCCGATAAATGCCGCCTTTGCCATGTTTTTCCTCCGGTTCAAATGTTGCCTCCATTTTGCAAAAGCATGGCCATTAATACAACAGGCTTTCCCGCTCATCGCACCGATTGAGAGGCTTTGTTGCTGGCTGTTGAGCCACGGGCGTGGTATATATTCTGCATCCTGTTGCAAAGGGTTCCGCATGAACGATACCCCGTCTTACGATATCGATATTCTTATCCCGGAGAGTGAGATTACCGCCCGTGTTACTACGCTGGCGAGGGAGATCAACAGCCATTACAAGCAGATGGAAAACGGTTGCCCGAAACTGGTGGTGGTCGGGCTGTTGCGCGGGTCTTTCATGTTCATTGCCGATCTGGTGCGGCGGCTGGACCTGCCGGTTGAGGTCGATTTCATGACGGTGTCGAGCTATGGCACGGGCATGATCTCCAGCCGTGAGGTTCGCATCCGCAAGGACCTTGATGCCGAAATCGGCGGCATTGACGTGCTGGTGGTGGAAGACATTGTCGATACCGGCCACACCCTCGCCCAGGTCATGAATATCCTCAACACCCGCAACCCGCGCAGTCTTGAGGTCTGCTGCCTGCTCAACAAGCCGTCACGGCGTGAGGTGGAGGTGCCGATGCGCTGGACCGGGTTTGATATCCCTGATGAGTTTGTTGTCGGCTACGGGATCGACTATGCCGAAAACAACCGCAACCTGCCGCATATCGGCAAGGTCAGGCTGACCGACTGATCAGCCGGAACACCCGTTGTTTCATTCAGCATGGCAGGCGACTAGCCCAGCAAGCGGGGGCAATGCGGGTAGCTGGTCAGGTTTTCATAACCGTCTTCGGTAACCAGCACCTGATCCTCCAGCTTGATGGAAAAATCCCCGCCCTCACGGCTCACCAGCGCTTCAACGCACAGCACCATGCCCGGCTCAAGCACCGCATCAAACGCGCCCTCGACATAATGGTCAGGGTAGGCGATGAGCGGCCATTCATCACACAGCCCGACACCATGGAAGCGGCAGGAATATTTCTGCTTCTGGTAAATATCAGGCAGCTGATGACCACCAAAGGTCAGCTCCCTGAAGGATACGCCAGGCTTCATCAGTTCCATGTTGGTGGTGATATGCTCATGGGCGATGCGGTAATCATCCTTCATTTCCCGGGTCGGCTCCCCATCCCCGAGGAACCAGGTCCGGGAGATATCGGTGCAGATGCCATAGCACCCGATGAGGTCGGTATCAAAGGCGAGGATTTCGTTATTCTGGACAATCCGGGGGCCGCATTCCTGGAACCACGGGTTGGTGCGGGGGCCTGAGGCAAGCAGCCGGGTTTCAATCCACTCCCCGCCACGGGCAATATTTTCAGCATGCAGCACCGCCCAGATGGCATCCTCACTCATGCCCGGGGCGGCGGCATCTTCCATCGCCTTCACCGCCTGCTCACAGGCATGGATGCTGCACCGCATGGCAAGGATATCATCCTCCCCCTTGATCGAGCGGGCGTGTTCCATCACCTCTTCACCATCCTCAACCCTGAGGCCGAGATCAGTCAGCGCGTGGTAGCCATGCAGCATGATCTTGTCGACGGCGAGGCGGCGATTGTTGCCGGACCGTTCAGCCAGCAGATCACTGACCTGGGCGGCAAACCTGCCCGCGGCATCACCGCTCCGGTCACCCGTGGCGAAATAGAACATTGAGGCACCGGAGCGCACTTCCCGAACCAGCGGGTTATGCTCCGCCAGAAAGGGCGCGTTCTTGTAATCCCACAACACCATGTGACCATCCGCCGTCACCAGACAGGCGCGGAACGGGTTATGCGTGTTCCAGAGCTGCATGTTGGTGCTGTCGGTGGCGTAACGGATGTTGAGCGGATCAAACATCAGCACCCCGGCCAGATCACGTTCCTGCAACTGGCCGCTGATCCGGTCAAGCCGCCATTGCCGCATCCCGGTGAGGTCAGGCGCGGTCAGCCCGGCGGCGGCCCATTCATCAAAGGCCAGCCGGGTCGGGCCGATCTCAATGCGGTCATTATCCCTGGGGCTGCCATCCGGCAAGGCTGCTGTTGTTTCAGCCTTATTCCGCAACGGGTCGATTTTTCGGGTATCACTGAAATGAGACTGCGTCATGATCACACCTCTGACGTTGGTCTTATTACGCTAACCCACCGGCGGCGTTCGTCAATCGTAAAATCAATCAACCCGAACGAAAAAGCCGGGAGCGAAAAAGCCCGAATGAAAAAGCCCGGCACAGGGCCGGGCCATTCGTCTGATCATCATCTGTCTAGAAGTGAAGCGAGATATCACGATGCTGGGCAAGACAGCCTGAAATGGCGGCGGCCTGCTCATTGGTCAGCCTGTCCTGCTGGCGCAGGCCAATGGTGTTGCGGATATACAGCTCATACTCTTCAAGCGCGGGCAGGAGAGGAACACCAGCCTGCCGCCCCGCCACATCCTTTTCGAACGCGGCGATGGCCTTATCCAGTGACTTCATGCCTTTCTTCGGCTTGAAGCGGCGCTTGCCAAATGATTTCGCCGCCTTGGTCAGGGAGGAGGCGATGGCGTTTCCGCCAGCGATCTTGCTGATGGCCTTGGCGGTATCCTTGACGGCCTGTTCGGCGGCAGGATCATATTCATCCATGTTGATCATGCCCGGGAGCGCCATGATATCCCCCTCAAGCGCGGCGAGGGCATCCGCATCACGGAAGATAGCGATGGTTTCAACCAGATCATCATAGGCCGTATCGACACTGCGCTGATAGGTCCGCTGTTCCTTGTTGAGCGCAACCCGCAGCTTTTTGAATTCCTTGTTGGCATCTTTCCACTCGGCTGGAATCTCAGCCCTGAGGGCCTCGATCTCGGCCGCGATCTCATCCATATGGGCCTTGATGTCTTCACGCTGGGACGGATCATCAATGCCGCGCAACTCTTTCTTGAGGTTGTCGCTTTCACGGGTCATGCGGCGGATATCACGCTCAATCTGGCGCACGTCACCATGGATAGCGCGGTAACCCTGGGCGCCGATTTCAAGATTGGCTTCGGCTTCACGAATAGCCTCAACCTGCCCGAAAATGCCTGTGACTGCATCCGTGGTTCCGGTCAGCTTCTTGACCGTTGTGGGCGGCAATGCCGACAGATCAAGGCTGGCAACACGCCCTGTTGCGGCCTCAATCGCGTCACGCTCATTGAGGTAATAGGTAAAGAGGTAATCCTCAAGGCAGGCTTGCAGGCGCGGGTTCTTGGGTGGTGGTGCTGTTTCCGAGGTCAGGTATGTGCTGACCGGCAGATAGTTCACCAGTGGCGGGTAGAACCCGACAATCGCAAGCCCCAGCAGCTGGAGCAGGATGAAAGGGATCACGCCCTTGTAGATATCCAGCGTCTTGACCGCGCTGGATGCAACCCCGCGCAGATAGAACAGCGCAAAGCCAAAGGGCGGTGTCAGGAACGATGTCTGGATATTCAGCCCGATCATCACCCCGAGCCAGACAGCGGTAACATTGGCGGTCGGATCAGCGAGCAGGATCGGTGAGACAATCGGCACCACAACAACGGCGATTTCAATGAAATCGAGGAAGAAACCAAGCAGGAAGATCACCAGCATGACCACAATGAACTGTGACCAGAACCCGCCCGGCAGACCGGTCAGGAAATGCTTGACGATCTCTTCACCGCCAAAACCCCTGAAGGCAGCGGTAAGCATCGCGGCACCCAGCAGAATGATGAACACCATCGATGTGGTCTTGGCGCTCTCAACCATGACCCCGTTCAAGGTGTCTTCGATTTTGAAGGTCCGCCAGAACGACCAGCCGATCGAAACACAGAACGCCCCGACCGCGATCATCGCGAGGAACACACCGATCATGTCAAACCCGGTATTGATGGTGCGGATGTTGAGGCTGAATACCTGCGTCAGGATGAACAGCATCACCAGCGAGACAATGCTGAGAATGGCCGGATGATAGGCATCCTTATGGCCTTCACGGAGCCTGTAGCCCGCCATGATCGTGGCCCCGATCGCCCCGATGGCACCCGCCTGGTTGACGGTGGCGATACCGCCAATAATAGACCCCAACACGGCAAAGATCAGAACCAGCGGCGGCACCAGCGCCAGCAGAACCTTTTTCAGGAAAGCCCCTGTCATGAGCTTTCCCTCATAGACAACCGCCGGGGCTGTCCCCGGGCGAAGCAGGGCTGAAATCAGGATATACGCCATGTAGAGACCGACAAGGACAAGCCCCGGGACGAACGCACCAAGGAACATGTCACCGGCGCTCGTGGAAACGATATCCAGTGTCGAGGGCATGGAAAATTCGCCCGTCGCCTCTTTATAAAGCGCTTTCCGTTCGGATGCCGCCTGATCCGCGGCACTGGCCAGCTGGTCAGCCAGGATGATCAGCACAATGGATGGCGGGATGATCTGCCCCAGCGTCCCCGAGGCACAGATCGTCCCGGTCGCCAATGGTTTGGAATAATTGTTGCGGAGCATGGCGGGCAGAGAGATCAGCCCCATGGCCACAACCGTGGCACCGACAATCCCGGTCGTGGCGGCCAGCAGCGCACCAACAAAGACCACCGATATCCCCAGCCCGCCCGGGATCGGGCCAAACAGCTGGGCCATGGTAACCAGCAGGTCTTCGGCGATGCGTGACCGTTGCAGCATGATCCCCATGAAAATAAACAGCGGGATGGCGATCAGCGTATCGCGTTCAACCTCCCAGTAAATACCCCGGAAATTGGTCACCCCGGCGGTCAGCCATTCAATCGGGCCATCCTGGGTGAAATAAGCCCCCGAATCGCCGGCAAAGAAATACCCGGCCAGACCAGCCAGCGTAATCGTGATGATGGCCGAACCCGGCAACGCAAAGGCAACAGGATAGCCTGAGCCAAGGGCGTACATCATGGTCAGGAAAAGAAGTGCCAGAAAAAACAGTTCCATCGATCAGGCTTCCTTCTCTACCGCTTGCCCCGTGGATGACCCGGGAGCTGTATCTCGGTCAACATCCCGCTCAGGCTTTTTGGGAGGGGTTTCGCCATCAAGCACCGACAGGGCGCTTAAGAAATAGGAGGTGAACTGCGCCAGCATCGACAGCGCAAAAACAACCAGAAAGGCCGCCATCAGGTATTTGACATACATCCCGAAGCCGCTCATCGAGGTTTCAAAATTCAGCATCGGGCTGTTGATCAGGCTGGATTTACCCGAAAGCCCGCGCCACAGGATGATCCAGCACAGCGGAATGCCGAAAAAGGCTGTTCCGGTGGCGTTGACCCATGCCTTGGTGCGTTCCCTGAAACCGGCAAAGATCACATCAACACGGACATGGCCTTCTTCCTTAAGGGTAAAGGCACTGGCAAACAGGAACAGCGCCGCGTACCAGAACCGCACCAGATCACCCATGAATGTCTGCTCATAGGCAAAGACGAAACGGGCAATCACGATCAGCAGTTCGGCCAGCACCACCAGGAGGATGAGCCAGACCACGGAAACCGATTTGTCGCGCATGCCGATAACGACCGCCAGCAACATGATCGGGATATGAATAAAGGCACCGCGCCATGACGCAAGACCGATCTTGGTGGCAAGATCCTGGCCAAACATGGCGACGTGCAGGTCCTCAACCCTGAGGAAGGACAGCACGGCATCAGCAATACCCACCATCAGCACCGCCCAGAATGCGATGGTAATGATTTTGGTCGATACAAAATCCATCAGGATAGCATCGTCACTCAGTTTTTTGCCGCGCATGGGGAACCAGAACGCAAAGCCTATTGCGCCTGCGATCAGGGCTACCTGAAAGAGCGCTCCAATGGAAAACCCGTCACCGAACAGCGACATCGGTGATGGCAGCCCATAGCCGTAGGTCAGGAAATTGTTTACAACCACAACAATGCCAAGGGCCAGACTACCGCTTCCAAGGAGGCGGCAAAACCACGAGACAAATGGATTGAGTGTCAGCGAATCAGTCATCAAGACAAACGCAGTCCAACATTAAAAAATGAAACAGGAAAACGAAAAGGCGGGACAAAATCCCGCCTTTCCATTGAATGATTAGCCTTCGAGAACAGCGTTACGCTTGTTGATGTATTCCACATCATTAAGCTGAACGTAGTCACCCACGATCTTCCGTGCGTTGAGCATGGATTCGTGAATCCGGCGGGCCATCGCTGAATGCTCGACCACTTCAGCAAAGACTTCAGCAGCACCACGACCGAATGCTTCGTAAACATCTTCGTTGAATTCGCGTACCTCAACACCCTGTTCAGTTTGCAGACGCTCAAGCGCGGCACCGTTCTTGGCGTTGTATTCAGCCATAACGTTGCCGTTTTCAGCCTGGGCAACAGCACCGACGAGGGCTTTATCGCTCTCAGACAGGCTGCTCCAGAAGGAAGCGTTGAAACCAACGGCCAGCTGGGAAGCAGGCTCATGCATGCCAGGGTAGTAGTAGTACTTGGCGGCTTCGTAGAACTTCATGGCCTCATCGTTCCATGGACCAACCCACTCGGTTGCGTCAATGGCACCGGACACGAGGTTTTCGTAAATCTGGCCACCAGGCAGGGACACAGGCGATGCACCAAGCTTGGCCATGACATCACCACCAAGACCAGGAATACGCATCTTCAGGCCCTTGAGGTCATCACCGGAGGTGATTTCCTTGTTGAACCAGCCGCCCCACTGAACGCCGGTGTTGCCCATCGGGATACACTTCAGGCCAAACTCGCCAGCAAGCTCGTCATAGAGTTCCTGACCACCCATCCACTCAAGCCATGCGGTCATCTCGGCATAGGCCAGACCGAATGGAACAGCGGTGAAGTAAGCCCAGCCAGGGTGCTTGCCCTTCCAGTAGTAGTCAGCGGCGTGATAAGCTTGAGCGTTGCCCGAAGCAACTTCATCAAAGCTGTCAAATGCGCCAACGCGCTCACCGGCAGCGTAGTAGGTTACCTGAATACGGCCATCGGTCACGTCACCAAGACGCTCAGCAAAACGCTGGGCACCGGTGCCAAGACCCGGAAAGTCACGTGGCCAGGTTGAGACCATGGCAATTTCAATACGGTCCTGAGCGATTGCAGGTGTAGCCAGTGCGGTAGCGGTTGCGACACCACCGATACCGGCTTTAGTCATAAATTCACGGCGTTTCATGTTTATCTCCTCACCATGTGTAATACACGATTTCTATACGTTAGCGTTGCCATCCCATCAGAAACAGCACAGCATTTGCGAAATATAAACTATGTTCTTTTTCCTATTAAGGTCAATCCATATACTGCCCTTATCAATCCGTTTTATAAAATATTTGAGATATTCAGCCTTATATTTTTGCAATTTTACGCTGTTGAAGACCAAATCAGGGTAATATAATTACCCAACCCGTTTTTCACGGGCTTCCTATCCAGGCTTCAATAAGGGTTCCGGCAATCGCTGCTAGCGGCGCATCAGGGATTTCAGGTCGAAACCGCTGTCGGAGGCCTGATCAGGGCTGAGATCAAGCCCAGCTTCAATCACCATGCGGCCGATGGTATAGGCCTGCGGATCATTGATGGCCTCCACGGCCTTGAGCTGGTCGCCAAGGAATGACCAGAAAGAGGTCGCGCCTTCCCTGCGCCCCAGGCGTGAGACTGTCTCTGCCCCGGCGGGAACGATACCGGCCGATTGCAGCTTGCGATCGTATTGATCCGACCAGAACCACGGCACTTCATGACCCTTTGCGGGGTTGCCCATCATGGCGGCGGCGGCGATCTCCGCGCTCATCTGGGCATGGTGAACCGATTCGATGCGCATGGTACCGCCCATATACCCCTCATCAGGCAGGGCAACATCACCAATGGCGAAGACCCCGCCATGACCGGTTTCATACTGCGCGTTGACCTTGTATCCATTCCCGGTTTCAACCCCGATGCTGTCGGCAAGCGCCAGATCAGGGACCACCCCGATCCCGGCCACAACAGCATCCGCCATGACCGTGCCTTCATCCGTGACCAGGTGGAGTTCATCACCATAACGGCTGATGCCCGTCACGCTGGCCCCGGTCATGATCGTGGTGCCATGGTCCTGGTGCAGCCCATGAAAAAAGGCCGATGCCCCGGCACTGGCGACACGCGCCAATAAACGCGGTGCCATTTCCAGCACCGTTACCTCCAGCCCGCGCTTGCGTGCACTCGCCGCCACCTCCAGCCCAATATAGCCGCCGCCGACAACCGCAAGACGGCGCGCATCATCGAGCGCCTGCGACAGGCGGGCGGCATCACCCGGCACCCTCAGCACAAACACCGACGGATCATCCCCGCCGGGAATGGGAAGCGGGCGGGGGATAGCGCCGGTTGCCAGAACCAGCCTGTCCCAGCCAAGCTCGGCCCCATCGGCGAGGCGGGCTGTCTGGGCGGGGGCATCAATGCTGACAACCTCTGCCCCGGGTTTGAAATCGATCCTGAATTCCTCAAACCAGCTGGCCTGCCGCATCAGGAAGCGGGGGTCATCGGCATCAGGTTTTTCCACCAGCCAGGCCTTTGATAACGGCGGCCTTTCCATCGGCATGCCCGCCTCACGGTCAAGCATGGTGATGCGGCCCTCAAAGCCGTTTTTACGGAGCTGTTCTGCCATTGAAATACCGGCATGGCTGGCGCCGATAATCAGCACGCTATGGGTGGAGGAGAGGGACTTGGCCATGGCCTTTTCCTGTGTTAGGCGTGAGGAATGAAACCCCGTTCAACGGAGATCCGAATGCAGATCAAACCCTATTGGCAGAACTATATCAATGGTGAATTTGTCGATGCCGCAAACCGCCTAAAAATTGAGAACCCGGCTGATGGCAGTGATCTGGCCGAGATTGCCCAGGCCAGTGCCGGGGATATCGGCCGCGCCGTTGATGCCGCCCGCGCCTGTCATGAAAGCGGCGTGCTGACGGATATGCGGCCGGTTGAGCTGGGGCGAATGGTGCGCGGTATCGGCGACTGGATTCTGGACCACAAGGACAGGATTGCCGAAGTCCTGACGCTTGAGGCAGGCAAACCCTATTGGGAATCCCTGATCGAGGTTGAAGGCGCAGCCCGCTATTTCGAATATTACGGCAATCAGGCTGAAACCGTTGAGGGGCGGTCGATCCCGCTTGGCAAGGGATACCTCGATTTCACGGTCTATGAGCCGATGGGGGTTTCCGCCCAGATCATCCCGTGGAATTTCCCGCTTGAAATGGTTGGCCGCGGGGTGGCGACAGCCCTTGCGACAGGCAATACCTGCGTTGTCAAAACGCCTGAACTCGACCCGCTGTCATCGGTCTTTTTCGCTGAGGCGGCTGATGCTGTGGGGCTGCCGAAAGGTGCGCTGAATATCCTCTGCGGGCTTGGTCATGAGGCCGGGGCCGCGCTCGCCAGTCATCCTGATATCAACCAGATCGTGTTCACGGGTTCGGTCAAAACCGGCATCAGCGTGGCCACGGCAGCCGCGCAGAACGTGGTTCCGGCGGTGCTGGAGCTGGGCGGCAAATCAGCCGCCATCGTCATGCCTGATGCTGATCTGGATAATCTGGCTGACAGCATCCGCTGGGGGATTTATTTCAACGCCGGGCAGGTCTGCTCGGCGATGTCGCGGGTGATTGTTCACCGTTCCATCCATGATGAGGTGGTTGAACGCGCAGTGGCGGTGGCAAAGGAGATGGCCATCAGCCCCGGGATTGACCTGCGCGAAGGCGGCATGACCATGGGCGCGATGGTATCGGACCCTCAGCGTGACCGGGCTGAAGGCATGTGCCGTGATGCTGTTGCCGAGGGGGCCACGCTCGCCACCGGCGGGCATCGGCTCAACCGTGAGGGCAGTTTCCATGAGGCCACCGTCGTCACCGGCGTGACCCCGGATATGACCATCGCCCGGGAAGAGGTGTTTGGCCCGGTGCTGTCAGTTCTGGCGGTGGATAGCGATGATGAGGCTATCGCGGTTGCCAACAGCACCGAATACGGGCTGGTCGGCGGGGTTTTCACCGCTGATCTGGACCGCGCCACCCGCGCAGCACGGCGGATCAGGGCAGGCCAGGTGTTCGTCAATGAATGGTTCGCCGGCGGGGTCGAAACCCCCTTTGGCGGCTATGGCAAATCAGGCTATGGCAGGGAAAAGGGCCGTGAAGCCCTGATGAACTATGTCCAGACCAAAAACATCGCTATCCGAATGTCATAAATCCATCACTTCCAGCACTTAGGGTTACTTGCTTTACATTATGGACGGAACGGAATGACGAAATGACCACAGCGGATAACCCGGCGAATGAGACCATCACGGTGACAGCGCGGGAGGTTTTCATGACCTTCCTTTATCTGGGTTGCACCAGTTTCGGCGGCCCTGTTGCGCATATCGGTTATTTTCGTGATCTGATGGTGACGCGCCGGAAATGGCTGGATGAGCGCACCTATGCCGATCTGGTCGCGCTGTGCCAGTTTCTGCCCGGGCCATCATCGTCACAGGTTGGCTTTGGCATCGGCTTGATGATGGCGGGCTGGCGTGGAGGGCTGGCGGCATGGCTGGGGTTCACCATGCCATCGGCGATCCTGATGACGGGTTTCGCCATTGGCCTGATCACTTTTGGTGAGGGGCTTCCGGGCAGTTTGCTGTCAGGGCTGAAACTGGTTGCGGTCAGTGTTGTCGGTCATGCTGTCTGGTCGATGAGCAAATCCCTGACGCCGGACTGGCCGCGCCGCAGCATGGCCGCGATTGCCGCCATCCTGCTGATACTCTACCCGTTGCCGCTGTTGCAGCTTGGCGTGATTGCCGCGGGCGCGGCGGCTGGATGGATGCTGCTGCCCGGTGACCGGAGCCGTGATTACGACCTGCCCGCCTTTCATTTCTCCCCCCGATTGTGGTTCCTGATCATCGCGATCATCCTGCTCTTCCTGCTGCCGGTGCTGGTGACGCTCTACCCCGCTGAATGGCTGGCGCTGGCTGACGGGTTTTACCGGGCCGGGGCATTGGTGTTCGGGGGCGGCCATGTGGTGTTGCCGCTGCTCAAATCCGCTGTCGTGGAACCCGGCTGGGTCAGTGATGCTGAATTCCTCGCCGGTTATGGCGCGGCCCAGGCCATCCCGGGGCCGCTTTTCACCGTTTCCGCCTTTCTTGGTCAGGCAACCGGTATTGGCCCGTTCGGGCTGACCGGTGCGGCGGTGGCATTGGTCGCCATCTTCGCGGCCTCATTCATGATGATGGTCGGGGTGTTGCCCTATTGGGCCAGCCTCAGGCAAGTGGCATCGGTGCGGCGGTCGCTTGACGGGGTCAATGCTGCGGTGGTGGGGTTGCTGCTGGCGGTTCTGGTCAACCCGATTATCCTCTCAGGCATCACTCAACCTGCCGAGGCGGTCATAGCCCTTGGCGGTTTCGCCGTGCTGGTGATGGGCTGGCTGAACCCGCTGATGGTGGTGGGGCTGATCGTTGCCACCACCATGGTCACCAGCGCTATCCTGTGATCACCCGTTCCACAAACCAGTAGCCCCCTGTCACTGCGATCAGGGCTGAGGCGGGGATTTCGACACCAGGGCGATACCACCCCCGGCGGGCGATGAAAGCCCCCATGACCAGCAGCGGGATCAGCACCATGATCTGGCCAAGCTCCACCCCGATGTTAAAAGCAACAAGGCTGAGGACAAAATCGGACCCGGCCAGCCCGACCTCCCCCAAGACAAAGGCAAAGCCTAGCCCGTGCAACAGCCCAAAGATGAAAATCACCCCCAGCCGGGTGATCCCTATTTTCGGCCTGATGATATTTTCAACCCCGATCCAGGCAATCGACAGCGCGATCAGCGGCTCGACAATCATTGCCTCAACCCGCACCAGATCAAGCGTGGCCAGGGCAAGGGTTACGCTATGGGCAAGCGTGAAGACCGTCACCTGCATCAACAGCGGTCGCCAGCGCGGGGAGAAGAAAAACAGCCCCATGATAAAGACGATATGATCCAGCCCTTTCGGGATGATGTGATCAATCCCGATAATGATGTAATCGCCAAGGACAGAATGCCATTCCCGCTCAACCCCGCCCTGGCGGGGGATCGGCAGGGAATTGAGGCCCGCCGCGATATAATCGGTGTAGAGCGCATCGCTTTCCAGCCCATCCTTTTCAGGATACGGCGCATTCTGCCTGATCGCAAATGGCCCCAGCGCAGGATCAAGGCCCAGCACCACCGGGGTGCCATCATCGGGCAGGTCGGCTGTCATGATAAGGGTCGTCATCCGGGGCAATTCGAACGGAACCCCGGGCTCAATACTGATCCCGCTGATGGACGGCTCAAGCCTGATGCTCCCTGCCCTCAAGATGACAGCTTCAACCAGCGCGGCTTCGTTCTGCCTAAGGGTTCTGGCCAGCGCTGGCTCATCAAGGGCGCGCAACTGGTCATAGTCATCCGCCTTATCACTGTCGTTGGTATCGGCCGTGGTGCTGGCATCAATCCCGGCCAGAAAAACCTCACTGTTGAATTTCAGCTCAAGCGTCACCTGATCACTGCCGACCGTGATATCCGCCACCAGCGGCTGCACCTCATGGGCGCGCAGGGGGGCAAGCGAAACCGTGAGCATGCAGATCAGCAGGCAGAGAAAACGCATGACAGGAAGAGAGGATATCGGCATGAAGGGCTTACTTTTGCAGTGAAGAATTATAGCTATGCGGCGGCTTTGAGCTTTCGAAATCAGGGCCATGATATAGTATGGTGCCATGAGAACAATATTCCAGATGCTGTTTTTTGCGCTTTTACCGTTCTGCGCTTTCATGGTCAGCCCTGATCCGGCCCGCGCCCATGAATTCTGGATCGAACCCGAACGCTGGCAAATCCCAGCGGGGGGTGAGGTCAGGGCATCGATCAGAATCGGCACTGAATTCAGCGGCAGCCAACGCATCTATTTCCCCAGCGCAATCACCCGTTTTGAGGTGATAGGCCAGTCCCAAACAATACCTGCCAGGGGCAGGCTGGGTGATCTGCCTGCCGGGCAGTTCACACCGCTGGAAGACGGGCTGCACATCATCGTCCATGAAACAACATCGTCATTGGTGAAGTATAAGGTGATGGATAAATTCACCGATTTCACCCTTGAAAAAGGCTACCCCGAAGCCATCGAACAGCATCGGGGGAGGGGCCTGCCCGAAACCGGTTTTGTTGAAACCTACCGCCGCTTTGCCAAGAGCCTCATCGCCGTTGGCCATGCTGATGGCAGCGACCGCAACCTGGGGCTTGAGGTGGAAATCACGGCACTGGCCAACCCGTTCACCATCACCGCCCCTGTGATGCCGATGATCCTCAGCCGTGATGATGCCCCCTGGGCAGGCGTGCAGGTCACGGTCTTCAGCCGCCCTGTTGAGGGGGAAGCCAGCCCGGCAAGCATTCAGCAATACGCCAGCGATGATAACGGGCGTGTTGAAATCAGCATTATCCCGGGGCATACCTATCTGGTGGATGCGGTCAGCCTTGATGCGGTTGAACCGGGGGCTGATCCTGATGGTGCGGTATGGGCATCACGCTGGGCCTCAACAACCTTCACCATCCCTGAGCGGGAGGAGTAAGACCATGACCGAAATTGCCTTTATTGATGGCGGGCTGGGCCAGGAGATTAACAAACGTTCAAGCGCGCCTGCCGCGCACCCGTTATGGTCGATCAAGGTCATGATTGAGGAAGGCCCCGATATCATCAAGGCGGTGCATCATGACTATATCAACGCCGGGTCAAAAGTGCTGACGGTCAACGCCTACACCGCCACCCCGACCCGGATGACCGCCAACGGTTATGGCGAGCATTTCGAGGCAGCGCAAAAGACTGCTGTCAGGCTGGCCCGTGATGCCCGGGATGAAGCCGGTGCCGATGTGGCCATTGCCGGATGCCTGCCGCCGCTGGTCGCCAGCTACGTTGCCAGCGCCGCCCATGATTACGAACAGTCGCTGGATGAATTCAGAAAAATTGTCGCCATGCAGAAAGACGGTGTTGATCTGTTCCTGATTGAAACGATCTCAAACCTCAGTGAGGCCCGCGCCGCTGTCACCGCTGTTACCGAGGCCGGGTTCAAGGCGTTTGTCAGCCTGACCATTGCCGATGACCTGACCGCGACCCTGCGATCAGGCGAAAAGCTGGACAGCGTGCTGAAAGCCCTCGCCGATGATGGTGTTGAGGCGGTGATGCTGAACTGCTCTTTCCCTGAGGCGATTGACGCGGCCATGCCTGCGCTGGCGGCCAGCGGGTTGCGGTTTGGGGCCTATGCCAACGGCTTCACCGCGATTGATGGCCTGACCCCGGGGTCAACGGTTGATAATCTTGAGGCAAGAAAGGACCTGGGGCCTGAGGCCTATGCCGTGCATGTTGACCGCTGGATTGGGCATGGTGCCAGCATCATCGGCGGGTGTTGCGAAATCGGCCCGGACCATATCGCCTTTCTGGCTGATCACCTGACAGGGCAAGGCCATGAGCTGGTCAAGCTGGGCTGATCATCCGCCGTTCAGGCTGATGCCGCTGTCACGCATACCCGCGATGGCCTGATCAAGCGACCCATCCAGATCAATAGCGCGGCAGGCGGGCAGATGAACCTCAACCGCAAAGCCCTCCCTGACACCATCAAGCGCTGACCAGGCCACGCAATAATCGGTGGCCAACCCGACCATGGTCAGGTCAAGGCACCCGCGATCACGCAGAAAGCCGGCAAGGCCTGTTCGCGTGGTGTGATCATTTTCGAAAAACGCCGAATACGAATCCATGCCCCTGTTGCTGCCCTTGCGCACGACCATATCAGCAGCATCGGTATTGAGCGCGGGATGGAATTCAGCACCCTGGCTGCCAATGATGCAGTGATCAGGCCACAGCACCTGCGGGCCATAGGGCATTTCGGTCACGCTGAACGGATCAGCCGAATGACTGGACGCAAAGCTGGAATGCCCCGCCGGGTGCCAGTCCTGGGTCAGCACCACAACATCGAATGCGGGCATCATGGCGTTGATCATGGGGATGATGGCATCACCTTCAGCCACCGCCAGCGCCCCGCCCGGGCAGAAATCATTCTGGGGATCAACAACAACAAGGGCTTTCATGCGCGCATCCTTTCCTTTTGATCCAGTCTAAACACCCCGATTTTAAACACCCCATTCTAAACGCCCCATTCTAAACACCAAGATAGCGTTTTGCCAGATCGGGGCTGGCATTGAGTTCAGCCGCGCTGATCGCAGGCTGGCTGCGGCCATGATCAAGAAAGACGACACGATCAGCAATCGAAAGGACAGCATCAATGCGCTGTTCCACCAGCAGGATAGCGACACCATCATCCCGCAAGGCGGTAAGGGTTTCCCTGATCCGGGCAATCATCGAGGGCTGAAGCCCCTCGGTCGGCTCATCAAGCAACAACACCTTGGGGCTGATGGCCAGCGCCCGCGCCATGGCCAGCATCTGCTGCTCCCCGCCGGAGAGGGTATCGGCACGCTGTTTCATTCTTTCTTCAAGCCGGGGGAACATCGCCAGCAATTCGGCCCGCCGCGTGCCGGCATTGCCCTTGCTGTCAGACATCAATCCGATTTCGATATTTTCAGCCACCGTCAGCTCACCAAACAGCCGCCTGCCCTGCGGAACATAGCCGATCCCGCTGAGCGGCACCTGATGCGCGGGCCAGTCCGATACCATTCTGCCATCAACCCGAACGTCACCGCCGAGCGGCCTGACCAGGCCCATGATGGTCTGAAGACAGGTTGTCTTGCCCGCGCCGTTGCGGCCAAAGAGGCAGACGATTTCGCCTGTATTTACCGCTAGCGACACATCCTCCAGAATGCGCGCCCCGCCATAACCCGATGACAACTGGTTAACCGACAGCATCATCCCTGCCCCAGGTAAGCCGCCTGAACCGCGGCGTTGGCGTGAATTTCATCGGGCGTACCTTCGGCCAGCACCTGGCCCTGATCAAGCACGGTGATCCGGTCGGCTGCTTCCCTCACCACCCTGATATTGTGTTCGATCAAAAGGATTGTCATCTGCCCGGCAAGCGCGCGCACCAGCGTGATGAAATCGTCAATCTCGGCATCGGTCAGACCCTGGGTCGGCTCATCAAGGATAAGCAGGCTGGGCTGCTGGCTGATCCCCATGCCGATTTCAAGCAGTCGCTGATGACCATAGCTCAATGTTCCGGCGGGTTGATCAGCCCTGCCGGA
>NTKX01000036.1 GCA_002457135.1 SAR116 cluster bacterium MED-G04 | reverse complement strand
CAGACCCTGGGTCGGCTCATCAAGGATAAGCAGGCTGGGCTGCTGGCTGATCCCCATGCCGATTTCAAGCAGTCGCTGATGACCATAGCTCAATGTTCCGGCGGGTTGATCAGCCCTGCCGGAAAGCCCGACACGCTCCAGCCCTTCCAGAACACGTTGCCCCGTCATGGCCGTATCACCCCGGGCCTGCCCGTTGATGGCAAGCCTGATGTTTTCGGCAACACTCAGGCGGCCAAAGATTGAGGTGATCTGAAACGTATAGGCGATCCCGGAACGGATACGCTGATGCGCGGGCTTGCGGGTGATGTCCTCTCCCTTGAGGAAGATCTGCCCGCGTGATGCCTCAACCCGCCCTGCCAGCATCCCGACAAAGGTTGTCTTGCCCGCGCCGTTGGGGCCGATCAACGCCCTGACCTGACCGGTGGGGAGATCAAAATCAACCCCCTCAACAGCCTTGAGGCCGCCGAAATGACGGCTCAGGTCCCTGGTGGAAAGCAGGCTCATGGCAACCACCTCACCAGTTTCTGGCGCAGTGTTCCAGCCAGCCCCTGAGGCGCGAACAGCGTCAACAGAACCAGCGCGACCCCGGCGATCAGCATATAGGCGGTGGTGATATCGCTCGACCAGTCGATCAGGTAGAACATGAAGAGCGTGCCGATCAACGGGCCAAGGACAGTCCCGGCCCCGCCGAGCAGAACCCAGAGCAGCGGGAAGATCGAATACTGGACCGAGGCAAAACTGGCCCCGACATAACCGAACAGCAACCCGTAAGCAGCCCCGGCAAGCCCGGCCATGCCGCCAGAGATCACCATGGCGATCAGCTTATGCCGCTGGATATCATAGCCCAGCATGCGGGTTCTTTCCTCATTCTCCCTGATCGCCACCAGCACATGGCCAAAGCCTGACTGAACCAGCCGGAGGGTAACCACAACCATCACGGCAAAGAGGATAAGCGCCGCCCCATAACGGAACGATGGATCGGTCAGCTCAAACCCAAGGAAGATCCGTTCCGCCGCCGCGATGACAAAGCCTTCATCACCGCGGGTATAGTCACCGAAATAGAGGATGGTCAGATACCCTGCCTGGGCAAACATCAGCGTGACGATCATGAAGGCCACCCCCGTTGTGCGCAGTGCCAGCACCCCGACACCAAACGCCGCCACCACCCCGGCGATGCCCCCGGCCAGCAACGCGGCCTCAGCGGGCCAGCCAAGGTGATGCATGCTCATCCCCATGCCGTAAAGCCCTGCTGCAAAAAAGAGGGCATGACCAAGGCTGAGCATGCCGGTATAGCCAAACAGGATATTATACCCCATGGCAAAACAGGCCAGCACCATGATGCGGGAAAAATTGCCATGGTGATATTCGGGCAGCACGAATTGCAGCAGGAACAGGAGCGCGATCACCCCCAGATGCAGCCCCCATGATTTCTGCCGTGCTGTCTGCAAAACCGTCATTGCCGCCGCCCCCCGAAGAGGCCTTCGGGCCGGAAGATGAGGACAAAGGCAACCCCGAGCGTGGCGATGATCTTTGCCAGTGTCGGGCTGAAGAAAACCGAAATCAGGCCATCCCCGACACCGATCAGCAGGGCCGCCACCACTGTCCCCGGCAGGCTGCCAAGCCCGCCGATGATCACCACAATAAAGGATAGCAGGAGCGGATCATGCCCCATCAGGTAATGCGCCTGCTGGATCGGCACGATCAGCACACCGGCCAGTGCCGCCAGCCCGGCACCAAGCCCAAAGACGGCAGCGTAAACCCGCCCCACGGGAATACCAAACGCCTGCGCCATGTCACGGTCAATCCGTGTTGCCCGCATGACAAGCCCTGCCCTGGTCCGGGTCAGCACCAGCCAGATCAGCGTTATCAGCACCGCCGCGGCCATGATCACAAACAGCTTGTAGCTGGTGGTGCCAAGCCCCCATGGCCAGTAGAGCTGCCATCCCCCATCCTGCAAGCCGCCAGCCTGCAAGCCTCCAGCCCGCCATTCAACAAACGGGATCGGCAGGCGATGATTGAACGGGGCCTCAACCGGGCGCGCATCCGGACCAAAGCTCATCAGCGTCACCTGCTGGATGATATAGAGCAGACCGATGGTGGCAACGATGGTTCGTTCAGGGTCATAATCGAGGCGTTTCAGCACCAGCTGATCAGCCGCCATGGCCAGCATGGCGGTCAGCACCGGTGCGATCAGGATCGCGGCCATGAACCCCGCAGCAGGGAAAGCAAATGCGGGGTGGGACCCCACCGCATCAGCAATCCACCAGGCCAGCACAGCACCGATCATGAAAAATTCGCCATGCGCGACATTGACCACGCGCATGACCCCGAAAACCAGCGACAGGCCGAGCGCCATCAGTGCAAGCACCGCCGCGGTGACGAGGCCTTCCAGCAACCCTAGGATGAGATATGGGCCCAATTCCATGATTATAACGCTGCCTGTTCCAGCGATGGCATTCGCCTGATCAGAAAGACTGCGTGGTGTAGTCAACCTCATCAGGGTAGATGGTGTCTTCGATTGAGGTTGTGTGGGTCAGCACCAGGCGGCTGTTTTCAACCTTGCTGATATACTGATGCCCAAACACCTGATGCGTCCGGCCGTTAAAGACCTTGTCGCCCTGCGGATGGGCGTGGGAATGCGGCATGGTCGTCATCGCCTCCACCGCCTCAATCAGCCCGGTGCGGTCGGCGGGGCCACGATAGGATGATGCCTCCATCCCGGCCTTGATGATATGCAGCGTTTCCCAGCAGCCGAACATGTGGGCATAGGTCGATACATCCCTTGCATCAGAAATCGATGCCCCGTTGTCGTCAACCCCCACCGCCTGCCGATACGCCTTGTCATACGCGGATTGATTGGCCTGGGCATAGCGCGGGTTGCCCTCCCAGAAATAGGTGCCTTCAAGAAACTCAAGCCCGGGGCTGGCCATATCCACCGCCTCAAGACTGTCGATAAAGCCGAAAATTGCCGGTCGTGACGGGCCGAAGAACTCGCCCAGCTCTTTCACGAAGGTCAGTACCGCCGGACCCACCATGACGTGATAGATCACATCGGTATCACGCGGGATTTTGGGGAAATAACGGGTGAAGCTCGATTCTGTTGGCGGGATTGCTATTTTGGCAACAACCTTGCCGCCCTCAGCCTCAATCGCGGCGGAGAAATAATCACGGTGATCATGGCCAAAGGCAAAATCGGGGAAGATCATCGTGACCTTCTTGCCAAGGGTATTGGCAACGAACGGGGCCATGGCCTGAACCTGGCTTTTGACATCGGTGATCCCGGGCTGAAGCGTGTAGCGGTTGAGCATGCCGCTGGCGACATGGTGACCCTCCGAGACAACGAAATACGGCACTTTCAGCTCACCCGCGCGGGGGGAGGAGCCGATCACGACATGGCTGAAGAGCGTTCCGAAAACCAGATCACAACGATGCTGGGTGGCCAGTTTTTCCACCACTTCTGCACCGCGTTTCGGGTCGGTTCCATCATCCTCGGCAATAATTTCAACCGGCCGGCCGTTGATCCCGCCTTCAGCGTTGATCTTTCTGACAGCGGCATCGGTGGTACGGCTGTACCAGCGTCCATAGGCCGCCCCGATTCCAGTGCGGTGAACCTGAAACCCGATGCGGATCGGCTCCGCACTCCGGGCCTGGTGATAGCCGCCAACAAGCGGCATAACACCCACCCCCGCGGCGAGGGCAGAGGTTGCGCCAAGTTTCCTGATCAGGTCACGGCGACCCGGTGAGGCAAGGCGGCCTGGGCGAGTGGACATCTTGTCCGATGCGGTCATTAAACTACTCCGGGATGGGCGATCTCTGGGTGATGCCGGATCAGTGGATACACTTATCCTGCTTGATTTTTATATAGAGGGCGCGATGGTCCAGTCAAATCGTTTAAACGCAGGGAGCGGTGGCGGGCCTACCCCGCCTTGGGCGATGCCAGCAGCCACAGCCCGAGCCAGGTATAGGCGATCATGAACAGCGCCAGCGGCAACCCGGCCAGAAACACCCGCCGCCTGTCCTGATAAAGCGTCACCATGCTGGCATGGGCCAGTATCACCGCCAGCACATGCCCCAGCACAATCACCCCTGCCTGAGTCAGCCAGATCATCTGCATGCTGTCACGATTGTTGAAAAACCCGGTGGTGACGTAATACCCCTTGAGGCCGAGCAGATCAGCACCATTGCGCAGCGGGTCATTGGCGATGATAAGCGCGTATTGCCCATCAACCAGCAGTGACGGCAGGTAATGGGCGCCATGATAGGCCAGCGCAATCGGCAGGACAGTGGGGGCAAGCGTGGTGATCATCCGGGATGGCGAGACACCATATAGATCATCACGGGCAAGCCTTTCACCAGCGATTGAGATCAGCATGAAGACCGCGATCAACCCCAGTACCGAGGCACCAAGCCCTGTCAGGACGGGGATTACCAGCTCGGTCCGGCCGGGGTGATCGAGCGGGTTGACACCGATATGATCCAGCCAGAAAAACGTCTCGTTAAGCCCATCGAATGAACCGACCGCCAGCAGTACCAGGATCAGCACCGCTGTTCCCCTATAACAGCCAGCCCCCTGATGCAGCTGATGCCCGTGCCAGCCAAGCCGCAGCCTCCTGCCCCGGCGGGCAACAGGCGCAAGCCGGGTGATGAGCCGCATCAAAACCGAAAACACCTCAACCTGCCGCAGCCATGCCCGGGGGCCGAACACCCCGCAGCCAACCAGCGTTATAACCAGATAGATCAGCCCGGCACGGGCCAGCCGGGCGGCATCATCAGGGGCAGGATCAGCCAGGGTGAACCCCGCAAAACCAACCAGCAGCAGCACAGCAGGCCAGACACCGAAAACCGTTGGCAGGTGAAATAACGGCTTAAACCGGCCACCCTTTCGACCAGCCCCCGATCTGGCGGGCGCATCAAGCCAGTGCCACGGGGATACCCACCCCCAGAGATCAAACACAAGCCCCTGGACCATCACCGCCGCCATCCAGAAAACCACCCAGAACCCCATCACAAGGGCGTTTTCAACCGGGTCACTCGGGCCGTGAAACCCCTGATACAGCATCCACAGCAAAACGATAAAACTGATCAGGCTGGTGGTACGGCGAAGCCATGGCGGGGCGGCAATCGCCCCCAGATCAACACCCGGCAGCATGCGGCTGAGCGGGCGTTGCGGCAACAGCCACAACAGGATCATGCTGAGCGCAACGATCAGCACACCAAACGCCATATAGGGGCCGGTCGGCAACAGCGCAACAAAGCCCTGCCCTGTGGCATGCGCGAAAGCCGGCAGGGGGATCAGGGCAACGAAAACGGCAAGGATGGGCGATTTCATGATCGAGCCACTTCTTAAATACTACCCGGGGATACTTCCCGGGGATACTAGAGTGGACATTAAGGATGGCGGGTGATTTGTCAAACACGGTCTTGGTTGATGCAATCTTTGCCGATGCGGTTTTGGCCAATGCGACGTTTTGCCGATCCGCCGCGTGCCTGCCAGCGGCTTGCCCTCTTGGCAGGACAGTGCTAACTCTCCATTAATTGCATCATAACAACGCGAAAGTCGTGACCACGATGAATACACAGCGGGATCAATCCTGGCCGGTGCCTGATGGCGTTTTCGGCGAAACCGTGACCGAAGTCGAACACTACACGGACAGGCTGTTTCGATTTCGGCTGACCCGCCCGGCATCATTCCGGTTCCGGTCGGGTGAGTTTGTCATGATCGGCCTGCCGGGCGAAAAGCCGGTATGGCGCGCCTATTCCATCGCCAGCCCGTCATGGGATGAGACGATTGAGTTTTATTCGATCAAGGTGGCGGGGGGACCGCTCACCGAACACCTCCAGAAAATTGGGGTCGGTGATCAGGTCTGGTTCCGCAAAAAGCCGACAGGCACGCTTGTCCTCGACGCCCTCCTGCCGGGAAAGCGGCTCTGGATGATATCAACGGGGACGGGGTTTGCGCCTTTTGCCTCACTCATCCGTGACCCCGAAGCCTATGAAAAATTCGATCAGCTGATCGTCACCCACACCTGCCGTGAAGTGGCCGAGCTGGCCTATTCGAAAACCACCACCCAACAGACACTGGAAGACCCGCTGGTGGGGGAATTTGCCGATGGCCGGCTGACCCTCGTCAACACCACCACCCAGGAGCAATCCCCCCTGATGGGGCGGATCACGACGCTGATGGAAAGCGGGGCGCTCTATGATCATCTCGGCCTGCCCGCGCTCGACCCCGAGGTTGACCGGGTCATGATCTGCGGGTCCATGGATATGCTCAAGGATGTCAAAACCCTGGTTGAGGCAGCGGGGTTCAGCGAAGGGTCCAACGCCAGCCCGGGGCAGTTTGTTGTCGAACGCGCCTTTGTTGGCTGATCCTCTAAATCTTGACAATAACGGCACGCCGTTCTATTCAAATTCTATTCGTTGGGGTGCCCGATAAACCGGGCTGAGAGATGTTCATCAACCCATGGAACCTGATCCGGTTGGTACCGGCGTAGGAAACGGATTGCCCATTTGATCCCTTCATGGATTTCAGGCTTCCCTTCCCCCGCCGAGCGCCTCGCCGGGGTTGAGATGGCATTGCCGGAAGGGGGCTGAACATGCGGATTGCAAAAGCGTTGACCATCGCCGGGTCCGACAGTGGCGGCGGTGCCGGCATCCAGGCCGACCTGAAGAGCTTTTCAGCACGCGGTGTCTATGGCACCAGCGTCATCACCGCCGTGACCGCCCAGAACACCGTTGCCGTAACCCATGTTGAGGGCCTGTCCGGCGATAGCGTCACCGCCCAGATCAGGGCCGTGCTGGATGATATTGCCATCGACACCATCAAGATCGGGATGCTCGGCACCGCCAGCATGATCGACACGGTTGCCGATGCCATCAGCGGTTTCGGGGGGGCGATTGTTGTCGACCCGGTGATCACCGCCAAATCGGGTGATACCCTATTGCAGGATGATGCCGTTTCAGCATTGCGTGACCGGCTGCTGCCGGTCGCGACCCTGATCACCCCGAACCTGCCTGAGGCAGCGCGGCTGCTGGAAGCAGGCGAGGCCGCCGATCACGATACCATGCTGGCGCAGGGTCAGGCCCTGCTTGAACGCGGGGCCAGTGCCGTTCTGATGAAGGGCGGGCATGCCAGCGGCGATACCTGCACCGATATCCTGCTCATGGCTGACGGGACCCATGCCTATTCCGCGCCCCGGCTGGAAACCGGCAATACCCACGGCACCGGCTGTTCGATGTCAGCGGCGATTGCCGCCGAACTCGCCAAGGGGGCAGACCTGCCCCGCGCCGTTGAAATCGCCCATGGCTGGCTGCATGCCGCCATCGCCCATGCTGACCGGCTGGAGGTCGGCAAGGGCCATGGCCCGGTCCACCATTTTCATGAGCTGTGGCAATGACCGAACCCCTCAGCACAAAACCTGTTCGCATTATCGGGGCCGGTGTCGCCGGGCTTTGCCTGGCCAGTGAGCTGATGAGCCGTGGCCAGCGCGTTGAGCTGCATGACCGTCATGATGAACCTGGCCCCCATGCCTGTTCATGGTGGGCAGGCGGGATGCTGGCGCCGTTCTGTGAGGGCGAGACCGCCGAAGAACCCGTGGTGCGTTTCGGGGGTGAGGCGGCGGGCTGGTGGCACCAGAAGGGGGTTGAGGTCACGCAACAGGGTACGCTGGTGCTGACGCTGGGCCGTGACACAAGGGAGCTGGACCGGTTTGCCCGCCGCACCCTTCACCACCAGATGGCTGATGCTGACATGATCGCCCGGCTGGAACCCACGCTGGCCAATCGCCACCGACGCGGGCTGTTCTTTGAAACCGAGGCCCACCTGACCCCGCGTGATGCGCTGGCGATGCTGCGGGATAGTCTGGCGCAACAGGGCGTTGCCATTACCCGCACCATGCCAGTGGACCAGAACCCGAATGGCGGTACGGATGGTGAGGTGGATAATCTGACCATTGATTGCCGGGGGCTGGCGGCGGCTGATCAGCTGGATGACCTGCGCGGTGTCAAGGGTGAGATGATGGTTCTGCGCTGCCCTGATATCACGCTCAACCGCCCGATCAGGCTGCTGCATCCGCGCTTTCCGATCTATATCGTGCCGCGTGGTGACGGGGTCTTCATGCTGGGGGCGACCCAGATCGAATCTTCTGATCGCAACCGCGCCACCGCCCGTTCCGTGCTGGAATTGCTGAGCGCGGCCTATGCCCTGCATCCTGCATTTGGTGAGGCGGAAATCCTCGAAATCGGGGTTGATGCCCGCCCTGCCTTTGCCGATAACCTGCCGCGCATCAGGCGGCGCGGGCAGACTGTTTTCGTCAATGGCCTGTTCCGTCATGGCTTCCTTCTGGCCCCGGCGGTGGCGCGCATGACCGCGGACTATATCCTCAACAACCAGCGCCCGGAGATCATGGATGAAGATAATCGTTAACGGCGACAGTGTTGCGGTGCAGGCTGTCTCGCTGGACCAGCTGCTGGTTGAGCTGGGCTACGGTGACGCCCGGGTAGCCACCGCCGTCAATGGCGCGTTCGTGGCGCGGGACAGCCGGGCCGATTGCACCCTGAGCGAGGGTGACCGGCTGGAAGTCGTCACCCCGAGGCAAGGCGGATGACCGTGATGGAGCCAATGCAATGACCCTTTTCTATGGCACCGAGCTGCCGACACGGCTGATGCTGGGAACATCCCAATACCCGTCACCCGCGATCCTGGCTGATGCCTTCAGGCGATCGAAAGCCTCGGTCGCCACGGTATCGGTGCGGCGTGAGGCCGCCGGTGAAGCCGCCGGTGAGGGGTTCTGGCGGCTGGTGCGTGAACTGGATGTGCAGGTTCTGCCCAACACCGCCGGTTGCCATTCCGCCGATGAGGCCATCACCACCGCCCGGATGGCGCGTGAGCTGTTTGAGACAGACTGGATCAAGCTGGAGGTCATCGGCCATGCCGATACCCTGCAACCCGACCCGTTCGAGTTGGTGACAGCGGCGCGGCAACTCAGCCAGGACGGGTTCAAGGTGTTTCCCTACACCACCGAAGACATTGTTCTGGCCGACAGGCTGCTGGATGCCGGTTGTGAAGTGTTGATGCCATGGGGCGCACCGATTGGCACCGGGCTGGGGATTATCAACCGCTACGGGCTGGAAAGCCTGCGCGCCCAATACCCTGATGTGCCGATGGTCATTGATGCCGGGCTTGGCCTGCCCTCCCAGGCTGCCGATGTGATGGAAATGGGGTATGACGCTGTCCTGCTCAACACCGCGGTGGCAAAGGCTGGCGACCCTGCGGCAATGGCTGAGGCCTTTGGCATGGCGGTGACCGCCGGGCAAATGGCAAGAATTGCTGACCCGATGGAACCCCGCGACATGGCCGCGCCGTCAACCCCGCTGATCGGAAAGGCCTTTCTGGAATGACCCCTGATACACCGACACTTGATCGTTTCTACCCGATTTTCGATCACCCGCAATGGCTTCACCGGATGCTCCCCCATGGGGTGAAACTGGTGCAGATGCGCATCAAGGACCAGGATGATGCAACCCTCCTCGCCATGTTGCAGGACGCACTCAATCAATGCCGGGGCCATGATTGCACCATGGTGGTCAATGATTACTGGCGCATCGCCATTGATATCGGCGCGGACTGGGTGCATCTCGGCCAGGAAGACCTCGATGATGCTGATCTGCCTGCTATCCGGCGGGCCGGGATCAGGCTGGGGGTCAGCACCCATGATCATGATGAGCTGGAACGCGCCCTCAACCTCGATCCTGATTACGTTGCGCTTGGCCCTGTTTATCCGACCATCCTGAAGAAGATGAAATGGACCGAACAGGGGCTGGATAAAGTGACGGAATGGAAAGGCCTGATCGGCACCACCCCGCTGGTCGGGATCGGCGGGATGAACGTTGACCGGGCCGGGGGCGTTTTTGCCGCCGGTGCGGATATTGTCTCGGTCGTCACCGACATCACGCTCAATGACAACCCCGAGGCAAGGCTGCAGGAATGGATCAGGGCAACACGATGAGCCGTTATAGCCGTCAGGTATCAGTGCCGGCATTCGGTGCAGAAGGTCAGCGGAAGCTGGGCCAGGCCAGGGTGCTGGTGCTGGGCGCGGGCGGGCTGGCGGCACCGTTGCTGCAATACCTTGTCGGTGCCGGGATCGGCAGCATCAGGCTGGTTGATCCCGACCGGGTCAGCCTTGATAACCTGCATCGCCAGACCCTCTTTACCGAGGCCGATATCGGCAAGCCGAAAGTCGAGGTTGCCCGGATGCGGATGCAGGCCCTCAACAGCGGCGTTGCCATTGACCCTGTGATGGCGGCCGCCGATAGCAGCACCATGGCAACGCTTGCCGGGGGGTGCGGGCTGATCGTTGACTGCGCCGACAGTTTCGCCCTCAGCTACGCTGCCTCTGATTTCTGCCGTGATGCCGGATTGCCGCTGATCAGCGCGTCGGTCACCGGGGTTGAAGGCTATGTCGGCGGGTTCTGCGCGGCGGCACCCAGCCTCCGCGCCCTGTTCCCTGATCTGCCCACACAGTTTGGCAGTTGCGCCGAGGATGGCGTGCTTGGCCCCATGGTGGGGATACTGGGGGCCATGCAGGCGCAGATGGTGCTGGCGGTGCTGACCGGGATGGACCCCTCCCCCCTTGGCCAGCTGATCACCATCAGCGGGCCGGACCTGCGGCATGGCGGCTTCCGTTTTGACGGGGCGGCCGAACCTGAAACCGGATGGCCCTTTATCGCCGCCAGCATGCTTGAGCGCGATGACACGGTGGTTGATCTGCGTTCCGCCGATGAAGCGCCGCTCATCACTGATCAGGCGATGCGGCTGGCCGTTACTGATATCGATGACGATTTCACCCCGCCATCATCCAGGCGGGTGGTGTTCTGTTGCCGCAGTGGCCAGCGTGCCTGGCAGGCCGCCGAACGTCTTTCAACACGGTGGCATGGGCCAATAGCCCTCATCGCCGCCGGAACCCCTCAACCCGCCGATACAAGATAAATTCACCACCCCGGAAAGGATCGACATAAAATGACCGTTTTCTCTCTTCCCAGGATACTCCGCACCGGCATCAAGGCTGGCGTTGTTGCCAGCGTGATGTCCGCCACCCTCATTGCACCCGCCAGCGCGATGGATAAGGTGACCCTCCTGCTCGACTGGTTTGTGAACCCTGACCATGGCCCGATTATCATTGCCCAGGAAAAAGGCTATTTCAGCGATGCCGGCCTTGATGTTGAGGTGATCGCCCCGGCTGACCCTGCCGACCCGCCCAAGCTGGTTGCCGCCGGGCGTGCCGAGCTGGCGATTTCCTATCAGCCCCAGCTCCACCTGCAAGTCGCCGAGGGCCTGCCGCTGGTTCGTGTCGGCACGCTGGTGGCAACCCCGCTCAACTGCCTGCTGGTGCTGGAGGATGGCCCCATCAAATCGATTGCTGACCTGAAGGGCGGCAAGGTCGGGTTTTCGGTTGCCGGGGTAGAGGAAGCCCTGCTCAAAACCATTCTTGAGCGCAACGGCGTTGCCCTTGAAGAGATTGATCTGGTCAATGTCAACTGGTCGCTGTCACCATCGCTGATGTCGGGGCAGGTTGATGCCGTCATCGGTGCGTTCCGTAATTTTGAGCTCAACCAGATGGATATCGAAGGCGTCAAGGGCCGCTGCTTCTACCTCGAGGAAGAAGGCCTGCCCGCCTATGATGAGCTGATCTACATTGCCAACCGGGACAGCATGAACAAGGATGTTATCCGCCGTTTCCTGCAAGCCACCGAACTGGCCACCCAGTATATCGTCAACCACCCGAAGGAAAGCTGGGAAATCTTCAAATCCACCGCCAAGGAACTGGATGATGAGCTGAACAAGCGTGCCTGGGTGGATACCCTGCCCCGTCTTGCCCTGCGCCCCGCCGCCCTTGATGCTGGCCGCTATGCCCGGTTTGAGGCATTCCTGAAAGATGCCGGCCTGCTCAACGACACCCGCAGCGTTGATGTCTTCACCGTTGATGTTGGCGCTGATGACTAGCCGGATAGGGAATTACGGCACCATCTTTGGCCAGTGGCGGGAAGGGGCCGGGACAGCCTGGGCAGATTATGTCGAGCATGATTTTGTCCGGCAGTTGCAGGATGGCAGCCTGCCCCGGGCGAATTTCATTCACTACCTGATCCAGGATTATGTCTTTCTGATCCATTTTTCCCGGGCATGGGCGCTGGCCGTCACCAAGGGTGAAACCGTTGAGGAAATGCAACTCTGTGCCGGTACGGTCAACGCCCTCATCGGTGATGAGATCAAGCTGCATATCCGCATCTGCGCCGATGCCGGCATTGATGAGGCAACGCTGTTCAATGCCCGTGAAGCCACCGCCAATCTGGCCTATACCCGCTATGTGCTGGATGCCGGTCACAGCGGTGATATGGTTGATCTGCTGGCAGCCCTGGCCCCTTGCGTCATGGGTTATGGCGAAATCGGGTTGAGGCTGGGCCAGTCGGATCACGCCAGCGATTACGCCGACTGGATCAACACCTATGGCGGGGCTGATTATCAGGAGGTCTGCCACGCTGTCGGCCAGTTGATTGACGGGGCCTGCCGCCGCCGTCTGGGTGATGATGCCATGGCCAGCCCGCGCTGGGAGGCATTGCAACAACGCTTTGATATGGCAACCCGGCTTGAGGCGGGGTTCTGGCAAATGGGGCTGGACGGCTGATGACAGGACTGCACCTCGAAGGCAACGCGACGATTGACGGGACCGCTGTTTTTGATGGTGTATCGCTGCCTGTTGAGAATGGCCGCTGGACCTGTCTGCTCGGCCGGTCCGGGGTGGGGAAGAGTACCATCATGCGGCTGGTGGCGGGGCTGGCTGACCATGTCCGCTTCACCGGCCGGATTGATGTTGATGACGGCAACCGGCTTGAAGAACGCGTCACCCTGATGGCCCAGCAGGACAGCCTGCTGCCCTGGCTGAACACGGTTGATAATGTTCTGCTCGGCGCAAGGCTGAGGGGCCAGAGGCTGGATCGGGTGAGGGCCAGCCGCCTGATTGATCAGGTCGGGCTGGGTGAGCATCAGCATAAAAAGCCCCATGCCCTTTCAGGCGGCCAGCGTCAACGCGTTGCCCTCGCCCGGACCCTGATGGAAGACCGCCCGGTGGTGCTGCTGGATGAACCCTTCAGCGCACTTGATGCCAGGGTTCGTGCGGAAATGCAGGAACTGGCGGCAGAACACCTGGCCGGGCGCACGGTGCTGCTGGTGACCCATGATCCGGGGGAGGCAGCGCGGCTCGGTGACAGTATCCATGTCATGACCGGCACCGGCCTGATCAGTGTCGAGCCGCCTTCCTCACCCGTGATCAGGGCTTACGATGACCCCGAAGTTCTGGCCTGTCAGGGCCGACTCCTCAGGCTGTTGAGGGAGGCATCATGATCAGGCTGATGCGCTTTGCCGCTGTTTCCGCTTCGCTGATCCTGCTCTGGCATCTGCTGGTTGTGATGACGGGACTGCCGCCGTTTATCCTGCCCGGGCCGATGCGGGTAGCCGCCGCCCTTACCGGCAATATTGAACTGATCGGCCATCATGCCCTGGTGACGATTGCCGAGGTTCTGCTGGGCCTTGGGCTTGGTTCCCTGCTCGGGGCGATGACAGCGATCGGGCTGGCTATCTCCCCCATGGCGCGAACCCTGCTGCGGCCGATGATGGTGATCAGCCAGGCCCTGCCGGTATTTGCGCTCGCGCCACTCCTGACCCTGTGGCTGGGCTACGGGTTATGGCCCAAGGTCATCATGGCGCTGCTGATCATCTATTTTCCCGTCACCTCAGCCTTTTTTGACGGCCTCATGGCGACCCCCCGGGGGATGCTGGATCTGGCGCGGGTGATGAATGGCCAGCCCTGGCGGATCATGGCGCATATCCGGATACCGGCGGGCCTGCCCGGGCTGGCATCCGGGTTGAAACTGGCCGCGGTCTATGCCCCCATCGGCGCGATTATCGGGGAATGGGTCGGTGCCTCCCAGGGGCTGGGCTACCTGATGCTGCTGGCCAACGGGCGGGCCAAGACCGATCTGATGTTCGCGGCCCTGATCGTGATCGTGATCATTACCCTCAGCCTGCATGCCTCGGTTGACCGGCTCTGCCGTGTGCTGGCCCGCCGCATGCAGTTTGATGCCTGATCAGCCTGCCAACTTATCATCCTATCAACTTATCAGCCGCAATTTTCAGCCATCATTGAAATCATCTCAAACATGATCGCCGCCGCCCCCATGGCCGTGATCTGGTTCGGGCTGTCCTTGGTCGGCATCAGGCAGACAACATCCCCGCCAATGATATTCATGCCCCTCACCGAGTGGAGCAGCTCAACCGCCTCATCCATGGAAAATCCGGTCACGCCGGGTTCAATATTGGCAACCCCGGGGGCCACTGTCGGGTCGAGGCAATCCAGATCAAAGGTGATATAGACCGGCCGGCCCGCCAGCATCTCCCGCGTCTGGGCGATAACATCCGCCGCCCCGCGCTGACGGTATTCCGCCATGGTGACAACATTGTACCCGTATTCATAGGAAGGTGTCAGCCAGTCGAGGGTACGGGGATGGCCACGGAGACCGATCTGCATCGAATGCGACGGGTCAACCTGCCCCTGATCCGCCAGATAGGCCCCCCAGTGTGCCGCCGATTTCTTGGCCCCGAGAAAATGATCAACGGTGGTGAACACATCGGTATGGGCATCGAGGTGGAGAAAGCAGACAGGCTCACCCCCCGCCAGCTGGCCCCGGCCAAGCGCCTGAACAATACCGCCAGTGATCGAATGGTCGCCGCCGATGGATACAGGCCTGGCCCCCGCCGCATCAATATTCTGATAAAAGGCGGTGATCTGTTCGATGCAGTGTTCATTGTCGTTGCCCCGGGGGAAAGCGACATCACCGGCATCAATAACCTTTGCCTGCTCCCACGGGTCCAGCTGAAAGCCGCCATGCACCCGGCGTTGCAGGGGGGAGATATTGCGCACTGCCCTCGGCCCCAGATGCTGGTCCCTCTCGGTGGAACCGTTGCCGGTGGAATGCGGCACACCGATGAGCGCGATATCCGCGCCCTTCGGGTCCTCATGCGGGCATCGGAAAAGCGTCGGGATCCCCCACCAGTAGAGGTTGTTCATCATGCTGTCATCGTGTTTTTTGGCCATGGCTTTGTGGTCTCCTGTTACTGCTACGCTGAAATCCGGTCATGCTTCACCAAGCCCGGGGCATTGTTATTCAGGTTTTGCCCTGAAGCGTTTTCTTGCGTGCCCTGAAGGCAGCATGTGACGCATCGGTGCCATCATGGAATGATCCAAACCATTTGTCCCAGGGCATTTCCAGATTGCCGTAATTGCAATCAAAAAACCGGTGATGCATCTGATGATGAAATGTCCCCAGCGCCAGATGCTTTCTGTCCCTGATCAACACCGCTTCATAACCGGTATGCGAGGTGGCGGCGGTCAGCGACTGATGCTGCATGTGGAAAAGGATATGCAAGGGGCTGGACGGCACAATGAAATGGATCAGGATGGATGAAAAAAATATCACATGTTCCACCGGGTGCATGGACAGCCCCGACCATGGCCCGATATTGGTGTTGCGATGATGCAGCGCATGCGCCAGCCGATACAGGGGCGGCCAGTGCAACCAGCGATGCACCCAGTAGAAATGAAACGAAATCCAGATCGGTGTCAGCATCAGGATGGCAATAAACCAGACCGGGTGATCCGCCCATAGCATCAGCGGGGCATAGCCGTTACCCATGGCCCAGAACATCAGCACTTCATAGGCGGTCCAGATGGTCACGCCACTGGCCAGTGACCAGACCATGTTGTCAGCCAACTGGTGACGGAAGAGAAAATGCTTTTTCATCTCGGCCAGCTCCCGCGTGTCATAGCGCAGGGCCTGTTTCTGGTATTGGCCGGCATAGAAATAGAGATGGAGCCCCCCGGCAACAGCCAGCATCAGCACCAGATTGCGACCATAAAGCCCGGCGATCCACCCCGGTGCCAGGGTCGCGGTGACATCAAGCGGCGGCTGAAACCAGAACCATGAGGCAAGACCGATCAGCACCAGGATTGACCGTTCGGTGACGACCAGCCATTGGCGAGCCATCCAGCCCAGAACAGCCATCAAATCCAGTGGCCAGACAAATAGAGGGGAAACCCTGATCGGGACAGGCGGGGTATAATTCCAGCGGCGGGCAAATTCACCCCCCGATTCTTCATTCCCGGCTTCTCCGGTCCCCGCTTCTCCAGTCCCGGCTTTGTCATTCATGCCCATACCGCCTGGTCCCTGATCCAGCGTTGATGCTGGTTTAACGGTATGCGGCTTGCGCGATATGGTCAATCACCATGGCTTTGATGGTGGCAATGGCGTTCTGTCAACCTGCGGTATTCTGCGGTGAAATTTCAATCCGGATGATTTCGTTTTGCGTGCCAAGCCGCATCCTTGGCCCCCATGTGCCGCTCCCCGATGAGACATAGAGCATGGAATTCAGCCGTCTGTAAATTCCGTAAACCGTCCTGAAACGCAACCGCACCAGGAGGCTGAACGGAAATATCTGGCCGTTATGCGTGTGGCCTGAGAGCATCAGATCAGTGCTGTCCGGCGCGCTGTCCCAGATCGATGGCTGATGCACCATCAGGAGGTTGAAACTGTCCTCCCTGACCAGACCCTGGGCGATTTCGGACTGGAGTTTTGGTGCCTGATTATCACTGATGCCAATGATGTTGAGCTTGCCAAATTGCACCGACCGGTTATCCAGGGTGATAATATTGTAATGCGCGAGGGCGGCGACTTTATCGGTATGATCCCTGACGTAATATTCATGGTTCCCGGTCACGAACAGAACGGGTTTCTGAATGGCTTTCAGGGGGCTTAAATCATCAGCGTCAAAAGAACTTGAATCGTACAGGTCACCGCCGATCAACAGATGGTCATAATCCAGCCCGTCTATTGTGGTGCAGATTTTTTCCAGATGCCTCTTTGAATTGGACCCCAGATGAACATCACTGATGAACACCAGATTAAGTGGCTGGTCGATTTTAGGGGATGTGACGGGGATCGTTTTAAGCTGAATGCGCTGGCCGTTCACAATGCTTTTCAGGCAGGCCACCACCCAGAAAATGAGGCAGGCCAGACCGGTTTCATAAACGAATTCTGGCACGGCCAGTGATATCAGCAACCCGATATTGACCACAAAAAACCCGATGAAACCAATGCCCATCCCGTAATAGATCATACCGCTCAAAAAGGGTGATGTGGCGTGGGTCCTGAAATAGACCAGAACAGCCAGTGCTATCACTGCGGCCGGGATGAGGGCCAGGGGTTCAATAATTCTGGCCCCAACCAGCAGATGGGCGAGGACGTTGACGGGGTAGACATAAATCAGAAAACTGAGCGCAAAAATAATTGCGGCAAGAATAAATTGTCTCATGAGATACACGTCCACCAGGTCGCCGCCATGATCGCATACCCGGCGGCAAAAACCGACATTATTCTATCAAAACTTTATGGAGAAAATCACGCGCTCGGGGGAGAGGGTCGATACCTGTCCGAAGCGCCAATTCGTGACTGGATTAAGCTATATCAATAACTTGGCATATCAACACAGTGGGTTACCTGTCAAAACCCCACCGGCAACCTCGCCTGAACCACAGACCGGGGTTACTGATGCTGTCTGTCCGATTGGATCGCTACCGGATCGGAAGGGGCAGGCTGAATAGACGAAGACTTAAACTGTCCCTATAAAATCCTTTTTTCCTAATTTATAATGTTATAACATACTTAATTCCAGTAACACTGGTTGCCACTCCAAGTTACCTATCAAGTCCACTGAAAGGATCAATCATGGACCAGACACCACAAGTGCCAGTAACAGTTTTGACCGGTTTTCTTGGTGCGGGGAAAACCACCCTTCTCAACCGTATTCTCACCGAACAGCATGGCCGCCGGTACGCTGTAATCGTGAATGAATTTGGCGAAGAAGGTATCGATAACGACCTCGTGGT
This sequence comes from SAR116 cluster bacterium MED-G04, assembly GCA_002457135.1. Classification (GTDB taxonomy): domain Bacteria; phylum Pseudomonadota; class Alphaproteobacteria; order Puniceispirillales; family UBA1172; genus UBA1172. The sequence goes on along the minus strand of NTKX01000036.1, from coordinate 296 downwards.
GGACGCGGATGAAGAAGTCTTTGAAATGAACAATGGTTGTATTTGCTGTACTGTCCGCGGCGATCTGATCCGTATTCTGAGCGGTCTGATGAAGCGGGCAGACCAACTGGATGCCATCATCGTTGAAACAACCGGGCTCGCAGATCCGGCACCCGTGGCGCAAACCTTCTTTGTCGACCAGGATGTTGCTGATCTCACAAAACTCGATGCCATTGTTACGGTCGCCGATGCTGTCCACCTAAATGCCCAACTGGGGGAACACCATGAGGCAGAAGAGCAAATCGCTTTTGCCGATG
>NTKX01000035.1 GCA_002457135.1 SAR116 cluster bacterium MED-G04 | reverse complement strand
ATGGCCTCGCCTTGTGGTGATGGGCCTGTTGCTGGCCACTCTTGCGGCGGGTGTATCGGCGTGCGGCAAGCGCGGTGATCCCTATCGTCCATCCGAAATTTCCAACTCCGCTTCCTGATATGATCATCGGTTTTCATCGCATTGATGGCCAGATTTGTTGTGATGGCATCGCGCTTGAGGCTATTGCAGCCGAATTCGGCTCCCCGCTCTATGTCTATTCAGCGGCAGCGATTGAGGCGGCCTATAGCCGGTTTGATCGCGCTGTCTGCAATGGCCGTGGGGTGGTTCATTTTGCCGTCAAATCCAATTCCAACCTCGCTATCCTGAGGCTGCTGGCACGGCTTGGTGCCGGGGCCGATATCGTTTCAGGCGGGGAAATGCAGCGCGCGCTCAAGGCCGGGTTTGCGCCAGAGAAGATCATTTTTTCAGGGGTCGGCAAAACCGATCAGGAAATTGAGGCCGCGCTGGAGGCCGGTATTGGCCAGATCAATGCCGAAAGCCTGTCCGAGGTTGAACGGGTGCTGGCCCTGGCCCGGAATATGGGGCGGTCAACCCCGTGCCGACTGGGCCTGCGCATCAACCCCGATGTCGCCACCGACACCCATGCCAAGATTTCCACCGGCAAGAGCGACACCAAATTTGGTGTTCCTGCGGCTGAGGCTGCTGATCTCTATCGCCTGATTGCCACCAGCGGGGTCATCGAACCTGCCGGGCTGGCGGTTCATATCGGCTCCCAGATCATGGATGAGGCCCCTTTTGAGGCAGCCTGGATCGCCCTTCTTGACATAGCCGAGGGCCTGCGTGAAGACGGTTTCGATGTTCCGATGCTTGATCTCGGCGGCGGGCTGGGGATTGATTACCGTGATGGCACGCCTGCTGATGCTGATGCCCTCGGCGCGGCGGTGACACGGGTTTTCGGCAACAGGCCCTATCGGCTGGGGTTTGAACCCGGACGCTACCTGCTGGCTGAGGCGGGCGTATTGCTGACCCGGGTGCTGCATTCCAAGCCTGCCACGGAAAAGACCTTCGCCATTGTCGATGGCGCGATGAATGACCTGATCAGGCCCACGCTCTATGAGGCATGGCACCGGATTGAACCGGTGTCGGATACGGCCGGTGCGGTTCAGCCGACTGATATTGTCGGCCCGGTCTGCGAAACTGGTGATTATCTGGGGCTGGGTCACAGCCTGCCTCCCCTTCAGCGAGGTGACTTGCTGGCGGTGCGATCAGCGGGGGCCTATGGTGCCGTGATGCGGTCGAATTACAACACCCGCCCGTTTGCCGCTGAAATCCTCATCATCAATGGTGAGGCAAGGCCGATATCGGTTCAGCAGACGGTTGCAGACCTGCTGGCCCAGGACAGGATACCGCCTGAACTCCAGTAAGGGGTTATAAGGTCAAGGGTTGTCAGGGCAGTTTTTCGAGCGGCGTGACGATAATATCTATGGCCTCATCATCAGGCAGATCACGATCAAGCGCGACTTGGGTCAGGAACGGCATCGGCACCCCGCTCGGGATAATCTCACGTTCAAGGGTGATTTCCTTTTCCGCGATGATGAACCCGAAACTGTCGGTGATGGTGACATTCAGGATCGGGGCGTGGCTCGGGAAAAAGCCGTTATTGATCAGCTCACCCGACAGCCGGACAGTATCACGTTGCAGGTTGCCGTTCAGTTCAGTCACGCTGAGCTGGTCAACATCAGGGCCAATGGCCAGCCCGGCGTTTTCGAAAATCGGCCGTGCCAGCGGCACCAGTGCCGAGATGGTGTTGCGGGTGATGGTCAGCCCGCCAGCAATCACCGCCAGAACAAAACCCAGCAGCACAAAGCGTTTCCAAAAGGATGATCGCGCCGCCGGTTTGCGGTTTTCGTTGATCATGTCGGTGCCGCCGCGATACGCCTTCCATTCATGCTGGCATACAGAACAGCGGACCATGCGACCCCCAAAGGGCAGCTTGGCGGAATCGATTCTGAAGATCGTCTCACAATTTGGGCAATTCAAAAGCATGAACGTAATCCTGTTCCACCATAATACCAAATGGATACGCGAAAGATACAGGGCGGTGTATCTATTTGCCAATGTAATGATGTAAAGTCATGGCATGCGGTATGGCAACAAAATATTGTTTTTTGTCGTGGTTTTGACGGGTTTTTTCATTGCCGGGATGCAGCAATTTGCCCATCAGATCAGGCTGGCGGCAGCCCCCGCCATTGATGCCATCCCTTCTGAAGATGATATGGCCATTGTCGTGGTCACCGGCAGTGGCGGCAGGATTGAGGCCGGTTTCAACCTGATGCTGTCGCTTGATGCCAAACGCATGCTCATCTCCGGTATTGGGGACGGTGTTTCCAAGGACGATATTCTCGGCATTGTCAGAACCCATCATGCGCTTAAGGAAGCCACGCTGAAATCCCGGCTTGATTGCTGCGTTGATCTCGGCGCCCTCGCCCGCAACACCAGAGGCAACGCGAATGAGGCTGTTGCCTGGATTGATCAACACCAGCTTTCATCCATCATCCTGGTGACATCGGATTTTCACATGCCAAGAACATTGATGGAATTCAGGCGAGCCATGCCAGCGCATGACACCTACCCCTATCCCGTGGCCACACGCGGGCTGGGCCTCGATGCCGGGGGCCAGACTGAATGGTGGAAAAGCGGGGCAAGGCTGTTCACCATTTCCCGCGAATACAGCAAATACCTCGCCAGTTTCATTGCTTAATTTAGGGGCCTAATCAAGCTGGCCGATATCCCTGATGCGGCTGCGGATCGCCCTTGTCCGGGAAAACAGATCCTCCAGCTTATCGGCTTCCGACCAGCGGATAGCGCGTTGCAGATAGGCCAGGTCTTCATTGAAACGGCCCAGCATTTCCAGCACGGCATCACTGTTGTTGAGGAAAACATCACGCCACATCACCGGGTCCGAAGCTGCAATCCGGGTGAAATCCCTGAACCCTGATGCTGAAAAACGGATCACGTCATTCTGGATCTGCTGTTCAAAATCAAACGCCGTGCCGACAATTGTGTAGGCAATCAGGTGCGGCAGGTGTGAGGTGATGGCCAGCACCTTGTCGTGATAATCCGCCTCCATGGTTTCCACCAGCGCACCCATGGCCTTGAGCAGGTCAGTCAGGCTGGCGGTAACATCAGCCGGATGATCACCATTGATGATGATCCAGTAACGGTCACGGAACAGGCTGGAAAAACCTGACTCGGGCCCTGAATATTCGGTTCCGGCAATCGGGTGTGAGGGCAGGAAATGACAGTGATCAGGCAAAATCGGGGTCAGGTCACGGATCACCGATGACTTGGTTGAACCGGTATCGGTCACCGTTGCGCCTTTTTTCAGCACCGGCGCGATCTCGGTTGCCACCGCCGCCATCGCACCAACCGGAATCGCCAGCACGATCAGGTCGGCATCCTCGGCCGCGCCGCTTGCGGTATCAGCGATCCGGTCACCAAGGTTCAGGCTGGCGGCCCTGGCGCGGGTATCGGCATCATGGTCATGGACAACCACCTCACCCGCGAGGCCGAATTCATTCAGCGCCCGCACCATGGATGAGCCGATCAGCCCCAGGCCGATGACGGCAACACGATCATAGATCACCGTCATGATGCCTGCCTGCGCTGTGATGAAAAATCCTTGAAGGCGGCGGCGGTGATTTCCATTTCCTCTTCGGTACCAAGCGACATCCTGAGGCAGTCGGGAAGCCCGTAAGGTTTCATCCCCCGCAACAGGATACCCCTCATGCGCATGAAATCATGGGCGGCGGCGGCCTCATCATCAGCGGAAAACCGGATCAGGAAAAAATTGACGCAGGATGGCAGGGCCTCAAACCCGGCCTGGCGGATCGATTCCTGCATGCGCGGCAACCAGACCTTGTTATGGTCAAGGTTCTGTTCGATAAAGGCGCGGTCCCTCATCGCCGCGGCCCCTGCCGTGGCGGCGGCTGAATTGACGCTGAACGGACCCCTGATGGAGGCCAGCACCGCCAGAATGGCCGGCGGGAAATACCCCCAGCCAAGCCGTAATGCCCCCAGCCCGTAGATTTTGGAAAACGTCCTCAGCATCACGACATTATCGTGGCGTTCCACCAGATCAGCCCCGTTGGTGTAGTCAGCATCGTCAGCATCAACGTATTCGGCATAGGCACTGTCCAGCACGATGATGACATGGCCGGGAACCTGGGCGATGAGGCGTTCGATATCATCACGCGGCACCATGGTGCCGGTGGGGTTATTCGGGTTGGCAACAAAGATCAGGCGGGTTTTTTCCGTCACCGAGGCGAGGATGTTATCGACCGAAACCGTCAGCCCGTCATCATCGGCAACCACGGGAACACCGCCAGCGATTCGGATCGCCTGCGGGAAAACAAGAAAGCCGTATTGGGTGTGGATCGCTTCATCGCCTTCCTCAAGATAGGCTGTTGCCAGCAGGCCGATCAGCTCATCCGATCCGTTGGATGGCAGGATCATGCCGGGGTTCAGCCCCTCAGCCTCGGCGATGGCCGTCACCAGATCACGGTCGATCTGCTGCGGGTAGCGATGCAACTCAGCCCCGAGGGAGGCGAGCGCTTCCTGTGCCTTGGGTGATGGGCCGAGCGCACCTTCATTGACCGACAGGCGGATGATCCGGCCTTCGGGCAAGGCGGCGACTTCGGGCCGGTACGATACCAGCGATTGAATAGCGCGTTTCGGTTCAGGTGAAGACATGGCGTTCAGTTCAGTGTCACGGCTGTTGGATAATACCAAGCAAGTTGGGTGTAGCCGGAGCATAGCCGTTGATGGGCTTCACGCCAATAGCATCGTGAACAAGAGTGATATCATGCATCGACGCATCAGGCAGGAACGGCGCAAGCAGCGCAATCCTGTTCAGCGACGGGGCATCCTGGAGCGGCGTGAGCGCGGTGATATAGACATCTTCGCCCCGGTCACGGCGTTGGGCCAGCGCCTGCCACCATGATTTATTATCCCGATGCGGGTCATCATCCCGATGCGGGACATCATCCCAATGCGGCAGAATACCGATATCGGCCCTGCCCCCGGCGACAGCATCCATGACAGCATCCGCATCATCCATAAAGGTGTAATTCGCCACCGCGCCAAAACGGAATCGTGCCGACATCTCAACCCCGTCACCCGCCATCGCGATGGTGAGCTTTTTCTGGTGATCAAGGCTGAAGGCAATGATCTGCCGCCAGATCGTTTCCACCAGCAGCGGATCGAGGCTGGTCATCGAAACAAGGCGGCGGATCAGATCAGCCTCACGCCCGGCCCTGAAAATACGGCTGTTCTGTTTGCTGTCGGCAACCTGGGCGGTGAGGGCATAGCGCCGCTCAAGCAGGGTCAGCAGATCCTGATCGGTCTGATCTATGGCCTCCCTCAACTCTTCGAGGGTGAGGTTTTTCCTCTTTGCATCATTCATGACTGCATTCACTCTTGCTGTGCTGCCGTTTGATCCGGCGATCTATGCCCGGCACCAGACCCGAATTGATCCCGATCAGCGCGGGGCGGAGAATTCGTTTACGGTCTGCAACCGGTAATCCTCTTACCGAATAGATCATTTTTCGCGCATCGACAATCAGAACACCGCCGAAAAGATAGGGAAAGCGTTCGGCAAGCCGGGCGATTCTGGGGAAGAGCAGCGAATGTGAGGGCGGCACCGCCAGCGCCCGATGGACCTTGCCAACCTCAAAACCATGGGTTTTCAGCATTGATCTGATCTGATTGACCGAATACGGCTGGCCATAGCCAAAGGGTGTTGTATCACTCCCCGCCCACATCGACCCGCGATGCGGCACAACCAGCACCAGCCTGGCCTGGCTTTTCAGGACACGCCAGCATTCATCAAGAAAGGCAGGCTGGTCAGGGGCGATTTCAAGCGCGTGAACCAGCAGCAGGGTATCGAGGCTGGAGGCCGGAACAGGCAGCTGGCTTTCATCCACCACAGCCATGCGGGACGGGCGTTTGCGCGGCCATTGCACCGCCTCAATCCCGGCGGACTGAAGCCCGATCACCTGACCATAAACGCTATCCAGAAGCCGCAGGTAAGGCCGGGCGTAACCCAGACCCACGGCAATGCGATCATCCTTTTTACCGTTCTTGCCAGCAGAAGGGGACGGGGCATCAATAATGGTTTTCAGCTTGCTGGAAATCAGATGCCGCGTCATGTGGCCAAGCCGGGTTTTGTAAAACCGGTGAAAAGCATCCATGCCTTCATCACTGAAAGCCGATGGCAGGTGATTGTCATCCCTGACCGTCATGCTAGACTGCCCCCTCTATCGTTTAGTATCGCCTGACCGCGTCACCCTTGAAAGGATTTCTTTTTCGATGACTGTTGCCGAATGTATCCGTGTTCCCGCCCTTTCCGACAACTATATCTGGATGCTGCATAATCCGTCCAGCAAGGAACTGGCGGTGATCGACCCTGGTGATATTGATGCTGTCATGGCCGTGCTGGAACACCGTGGGCTTGAGCCAACCGAGATTATCAACACCCACCATCACGCCGATCATATCGCTGGCAACACCGAGCTGATGAAGCGCTATGGTATTCCGCTGACAGCCCCGGCGAGTGACGAAAGCCGGATCAGCGATCCCATCACCACCCCTGTCAGTCATGGCGACCATATCACGATAGCGGGTTACAACGCCAAGGTCATCGCCACCCCGGGGCATACCATGGGCCATGTGATTTTCTATCTTGAGGACTGTTTCGGTGATCACGGCCTCGCCATTGTCGGGGATACGCTGTTTTCGCTCGGCTGTGGCCGTGTCTTTGAAGGCACCATGGAGGATATGTGGCATTCGATGCTGGCTGTTCGCGACCTGCCTGATACCACGATGCTGGCCTGCGGGCATGAATATTCGGCATCCAATGCCCGTTATGTGGAAAGCCTGAACTGGGGGCGTGATGCCGCTGATGCGCGCTGTGCTGAAATCCATCGCCTGCGGGCTGAGGATAAACCGACCCTGCCAACCCTGCTGGGAACCGAAAAAGCGGCCAATCCGTTCCTGAATTGTGATCAGCCTGATCTGGCCCGGGTTTTTGGTCTGGATGAGAGCGATCCGGTGGCGGTCTTCACCGCGCTGCGTCAGGGCAAGGATAACTTCTAGGGGGGCGGCAGGCCTATTCGCCGGGGAAATTGGACAGCCGATAGGCGACGGTCCGGCAACTGGGGTAAACGTCGGGTTTCTGGGTTCTGACCGATGCCGCGGTCACATCCTTTAACGCCATCACGGTATCGAAAATCCGGCGCGCCAGGGTTTCCTGCAAATCATAATGACCATCACTGGCCACCGCGATAACAGCGTTGCGCACGTCATCATAATCGAGGGTTTCATCGACCGTATCGCGGGTTGGTTCGGCATCGGCATCAAGGCGCAATTCGACATCAATCAGGACACGCTGTTTTTCAGCCCGCTCAAAGTCATGCAAGCCGATGGAGCAGATAACCTCAATTTCCAGAACGGACACAGTGCGGGTAATCGGTAAGGTCATGGGGGGATTGCTCCATTGGATAGGTTTTGGGGTAGACTGTTTTCAGGTTCAGAGAGGGGTTTCCCGGCTGTTCACACAGCCCTTATGATAAAATTGGGGTGAATGCCGCTTTTTTCCATGGCCGCCTCAGCCCCGCCATAACGAAAAAGCCCATGGCCGGTGATCAGCACGGTGGCTAGCCCGGCGGCGTTACCACCCAGAATATCAGTATGCAATGTATCCCCCACCATGGCGATACGGGTTTGATCCCATCCGGTGCGGCCCGTCACCGCCTCAAGCCTGCGGATCGCCAGATCAAAAATCGGGCGATGCGGTTTGCCATACCAATGCACCTCGGCCTCGGGCAGGCGGTCCAGTATCGCCGCCGTCCAGTACCCTGGCTCAAAGCTGAACACGCCTTCGTGAGGGGCGGCAACATCAGGGTTAGCGATATGGACCGGGATACCGGCCTCCATCGCCCTGATCAGGCATTCCTGCCATTCAAGGGTCCAGGCCGTGGCCCCGAAAAACACGATCCGCGCCATGGCAAGCCACTGATCAGGCCGTGACGGGTCAAGCTGAACATATTGGCTATCATCCGGCCGGCCATCATTGGGTTGGCCATCATCGGGTTGGCCATCATCGGGTAGGGCGCATTCAGCATCAATCACGCCGATCGGGCCATCCGCCCCCGCAATCCCCTCAATCAGGGCATCACGGCTGGAGATAACGCGGTCATCACTGATGGCCAGACCAAGGTTGCGGTACCGCGCCCCGGTCATGGCCGAGGGCTTGCTGCCGCCATTGGTCAGAACCATGACTTCAACCCCTTCACGGGCGGCGGCCTCCAGCAAGCCAACTGCACCGGGAACAGCCTCAGCCCCGATATTGAGCACGCCATAGCCGTCAAGCAGCAGGGCATCAAACCGCCCCAGAATGCCCGTGAGGTGATCATGCTGTTCAGGCTCAGACCCTGACGGGAGGGGGATATTGGCCGGGTTGCGATGGCGCAGGGTTTCATAGATCTCAACCGTGCGGTCAGCATCCATGGTTTTGTCATGGTCAAAAAGATCAGCAACCATGGATTTCAGCAGCACAAGGTCTGTGCCACAGCCCCCTAGTGAATGGAATGGAATACCGGCAGGCCCGGTTTAATGACGGTCCAGTAGCTGTCTAGTCGCGGTAATCGCTGCCTTCGCTGTCCAGAATGGCTTTCAGCTCTTCAAGATGGCGATGGGCCTGACTGGGGTAGTTTTCAATTTCACTGGCTGTTTTCTCGGCGATCTCCTCCGACAGCTCACGCAGGGGCTGGCCGGTCTGGAGCGCTCGGATATAGTTTTCCGTGGCGCGTTCGAAATAATACAGCCGGTTGAAGGCATCCGCCACCGATGAGCCGATGACCAGCACGCCATGATTACCCATGATCATGGTCTTCACCTTGGGGTCGGACAGCATGGCGGCGCAACGCTCGCCCTCTTCCTCAAAGGCAAGACCGCCATAGCCTTCATCAATCACCTGGCGATTGAAAAACATCGCCGAGTTCTGATCAATGGCGGGCAGGCGGCTGTCTTTCAGTGAGGCCAGCACCGTGGCGTGGATCGAATGGCAATGCATGACGCAGCGGGCATGGGCGCAATGACGATGGATGGAACCATGCAATCCCCAGGCGGTCGGGTCGGGGGCATCCTCGCGGTCCATTGTCGCAGGGTCATTGGCATCCAGCAGCAAGAGGTCACTGGCCCGGACCCGGGAAAAGTGACGCTGATTCGGATTCATCAGGAATTGCGTCCCCTCATCATTGACGGCCAGACTGAAATGATTGGCAACAGCCTCATGCAGGTTGTAACGCACGGCCCACCTGAAAGAGCAGGCCATATCCACCCGTTCCTCGTAATGCTCGATATTCTTCTGGCTGGGCGAAATACTGGTTACCGACATGACTATCCTCCACTCATCAGTGATTTCTGATTATGGTGAAATTCTTACCCTAAAACCCTCCGCTGGCAAGCCCAAAGGTCGCGGCCCGGGCCGGATGCTTTATGAGGCGGATATTTTTTATTGATCAGGCGCGTCAGGGGGTTAATGTGATTCTCGTTACGTTTTCTGTCTTATTTAGCAAAGTCAGAACGATGGTCTCTTACGAGGATGAGCAAGGAGAAAGTCTATTCGATGCGCTATTCTGTCTTTTCCATCCTTAATCAGGCCCTGCGCGGCAACACCGGCTGGAAACCCGTGTGGCGCGAACCTGAACCCCGTCCGGCCTATGATATCATCATTGTCGGCGGCGGCGGGCATGGGCTGGCAACGGCGTATTACCTGTCGAACGTCTATGGCATAACCAATGTTGCGGTGCTGGAAAAAGGCTATCTCGGTTCAGGCAATATCGGCCGCAACACCACGATTATCCGGTCCAATTACCTGCTTGATGGCAATGAGCCTTTCTATGAGATGTCGCTCAAGCTATGGGAAGGGCTGGAGCAGGATTTCAACTACAACGCCATGGTTTCCCAGCGTGGCGTGCTTAATCTCTACCACAGTGACGGCCAGCGTGATGCCTATGCACGGCGCGGCAATGCCATGATCCTGAATGGCGCGGATGCCGAGCTGATTGATCAGGACAGGGTCAGGGCGATGTACCCGTTCCTCGATTTCGATAATGGCCGCTTCCCCATTCAGGGCGGATTGCTGCAACGGCGCGGCGGCTCGGTGCGCCATGACGGCGTGGCCTGGGGTTACGCAAGGGGTGCTGACAGTCGCGGCGTGGATATCATCCAGCATTGTGAGGTCCAGGGCTTCATCATGGAGGGCGGAACCTGTGTCGGGGTGGAAACCAGCCGTGGTCCGATCAGGGCAAACAGGGTCGGTGTCGCCGCCGCCGGGTCCAGCAGCCGTGTCATGGAACAGGCCGGGATGCGCCTGCCGATTGAAAGCCATGTCTTGCAGGCCTTTGTATCCGAGGGGCTGAAACCGATCATCCCCGGCGTGATCACCTATGGTGCCGGGCATTTCTATATCAGCCAGTCGGATAAGGGCGGGCTGGTCTTTGGCGGTGATATTGACGGCTATAACAGCTATGCCCAGCGCGGCAACCTGCCAATTCTGGAACATGTCTGTGAGGGCGGCATGGCGCTGATGCCGGCCATCGGCAAGGCGCGGATGGTGCGGTCATGGGGCGGCATCATGGATATGTCCATGGATGGATCACCGATCATTGACCGGACCCCGATTGACGGACTCTACCTCAATGCCGGGTGGTGCTATGGCGGGTTCAAGGCGACCCCGGCCTCAGGCTATTGTTTTGCCCATCTGCTTGCCACGGGTGAGCCGCATGACAACGCCGCCGCCTATCGGCTGGACCGGTTCCGGTCAGGCGCGGTGATCGACGAAAAAGGGTCGGGCGCACAGCCCAACCTGCATTAACGGGCCAGGATGAGGGAGCGCGTCATATCATGCTGATCAATCACCCTTTGCTGGGCCCGCGCGATGCCGCCGAGTTCACCTGTTTCGGGGATGCCTCGCTCCTGCTACGCCCTGATCCCGGCCCGAATGGTGAGCCTGATCAGGCCGCCATGGATGCGTTTCATGATTACCTGCATTTGCGTGATAACCCGGCCGGCACCCATCAGGAGCTTTGGTACCACGAACAGGGTGACCGGTCCTGGCTGGTGGTGACCCGCGATACCATCAACCACAGCATCATCAAGGTTGAGCTGGCCCGCAACGTTAAAGCCCGCAACCTCAAAACAAGAGAGGGCGCAGGCTGATGGATGCTGACTTTCGTCTCAAGGGCGGGTTGATCAACCGCCGCAAGCCGCTTGATTTCAGCTTCAACGGGGCCGGTTTAAGCGGTTATGCCGGTGACACGCTGGCCTCAGCCCTTCTGGCCAATGGCCGTCATTTTGTTGGCCGCAGTTTCAAATATCACCGTCCGCGCGGGATCCTTTCCGCCGGGGTGGAGGAACCCAACGCGCTGGTCACCATCGGCACCGGGGCCATGGCCGACCCCAATATCAGGGCCACAGTGGCTGAGCTTTATGACGGCATGGTGGCCCGCAGCCAGAACCATCTCGGCTCGCTGGAATGGGACCTCCTGTCGGTCAATGATGCCTTTTCCCCTCTGTTCGGGGCCGGGTTCTATTACAAGACCTTCATGTGGCCAGCGGCTTTCTGGGAAAAACTCTATGAGCCGATGATCCGCCGCGCGGCCGGGCTTGGCGCACTCTCGGGGCAGGATGACCCGTCACGCTACGACAAGGGCTACCGGCATTGCGATCTGCTGGTGATCGGCAGTGGCCCGGCCGGATTGATGGCGGCACTGACCGCCGGACGCGCCGGGTTGAGGGTTATTCTGGCCGAACAGGATTTCATCATGGGGGGACGGCTCAACGCCGAACGTGAACGGATTGACGGCATGCCTGGTGCTGAATGGGCGGCCAAGGCCTGTGCTGAACTCACCGCCATGGATAACGTGATGATGATGCCGCGAACCACGATCTATGGTGCCTATGATCACGGGGTTTACGGCGCGCTGGAACGCATCACCGATCACCTGAATGACGGGGAAGACGGCGATGGAGGGGACCAGCCGCGCCAGATTCTGTGGCGGATCTATTCCAGGCGTGCGGTGCTGGCCGCAGGGTCAATCGAACGCCCGATTGCCTTTGGCCATAACGACCGCCCGGGGATCATGCTGGCGGGATCAGTGCGCGAATACGCCAACCGCTATGCGGTGGCGGCGGGCAGGCGCGTCATCGTTTTCACCAACAACAACGATGGCTGGCGCACGGCCCATGACCTCCGTTCCAGGGGTGTTGAGGTTGCCGCCCTGATTGATACCCGTTCTGACATTGACCTGCCGGCACCGGCGGGGGTTCGCGTCATCCAGGGCAGTGCCATCACCGACACGAAAGGCCGCACCCGGGTCAGGTCGATTACCCTCATGAGCGGGGAGGAGCTGGCCTGTGACAGTGTCGCTGTTTCAGGCGGCTGGTCACCGACCGTGCATCTGACCTGTCATCATCGCGGGCGGCCGAAATGGGATGCATCCATCGCCGGTTTCATCCCGGCGGGTGAGATACCGCCCGGGATGGACGTGATCGGTGCCGCCGCCGGTAAAATGGCCACATCCGAGGCATTGCAGGGCGGCATCACCGCCGGGACCAGTGCCGCCCGTGATCTAGGCGGGAAGACCGTTAAAATGGCCATGCCCGACTGTGAGGATCGTGCCTTCGGGATTGACCCTGTCTGGCATATCCCCTCATCCAGGGCGCGGGCCTGGGTGGATTTCCAGAACGATGTGACCACCAAGGATATCAGGCAATCCCACCTTGAGGGCTTCCGGTCGGTTGAACACCTGAAACGCTACACCACGCTGGGCATGGCCACCGATCAGGGCAAGACCGCGAATATCCCCGGGCTTGCTGTCATGGCCGAGATTTCGGGCAAGTCGATGGATGAGGTCGGCACAACGATTTTCCGCCCGCCCTACACGCCGGTGCCGATCGGGGCCTTTGCCGGGCGCGGGCGCGGGCCGGATTTCATGCCGACACGCATCCCGCCATCGCATCGCTGGGCTGAGGAACGCGGCGCTGTTTTCGTTGAAACCGGGCTTTGGCTGAGGGCGCAATGGTACCCTCAACCGGGGGAGACACACTGGCGGGAATCGGTGGATCGTGAAGTCATCGCCACGCGGTCATCGGTGGGGATATGCGATGTCTCAACCCTCGGCAAGATTGATATCAAGGGGGCGGATGCAGGCGAGTTTGTCAATCGCGTCTACGCCAACGGTTTTGCGAAACTGCCTGTCGGCAAGGTGCGCTACGGGCTGATGCTGCGTGATGACGGTTTTGTCATGGATGACGGCACCACCGCACGGATGGCCGAAAACCATTTCATCATGACCACCACCACCGCCAATGCAGGCGGGGTGTATCGTCATCTGGAATACTGTCGCCAGTGCCTCTGGCCCGAACTGGATGTCGCGCTGATTTCCGCCACCGACCAGTCGGCGCAGTTTGCCGTTGCAGGGCCGAATTCTCGGCGGCTGCTGGAGAAGATTGTCGATGACGGGGTTGATCTTTCCAACGCGGCTTTCCCTTTCATGGCTTGCGGCGCGATCACGATCTGCGGCGGGGTTGAGGCAAGGCTGTTCCGGATTTCCTTTTCGGGGGAGCTGGCCTATGAGCTGGCTGTCCCTGCCCGCTTTGGTGATGCCCTAGCCCGGGTGCTGATGCAGGCCGGTGAGGAATTCGGTGTAACGCCTTATGGTACTGAGGCGCTCAACGTCATGCGGATCGAAAAGGGCCATGCCACCGCCAATGAATTGAACGGCCAGACCTCGGCCCATCATCTCGGCATGGGGCGGATGCTGTCACCGAACAAGGATTTCATCGGCCGCATCATGGCGCACCGGCCTGAGCTGACACGCGGGGACGGGATACGCCTGGTGGGGCTGAAACCCGTTGATCCTGCCAAAATGCTCTCCGCCGGAGCGCATTTCCTTGAGGCTGATGCACCATCCCGTGCCAGTCATGATCTGGGCTGGATGTCTTCGGTGGCGTATTCCCCGATCCTCAATTCATCCATCGGTCTTGGTTTTGTGAAGAACGGGTATGAGCGCATGAACTCCACCGTCCGGGCCGTGGATTTCATGCGCGGGACCGATATCGAGGTGGAGATCACAAGCCCCCATTTCATTGATCCTGAGGGGAGACGGCTGCATGACTGAGTATCAACTGCGTGAAACAGCCGCGCTGGGCAACACCCTCATTGAAACCGAGGGTGGCATGCTGATGGAGGAAACCGGCATCGCACTGGCGGCAGTGACTATCCGAACCGGCAAGGCGAGGGCCTTTGCCAATGCCTTCAGCAAACGCTATGACTGCCCGCCCCCTGATCCGCGCTCGGCCGTGACCGTCCGGCGGCAGACCATCATTGCCTCTGCCCTTGATCAGGTCTTTATCCGGCGAAAGGGTGAACCCGCAGGGCTGATGGCCCAACTGGAAAAGGATTTCAGCCAGTCCGCCACCGTCACCGACCAGAGCGATGGCTGGGTGCAACTGGCGCTCACGGGAATACGGGCTGGCGATGTTCTCGAACGCCTCGCCATGATTGACTGCTCGGATCAGGCTTTCCCTGTCGGCAGCGCGGCGCGCACGGTGATGGAGCATTGCGGGGTCATTATCGTGAGGGAAAAGCACAAACCCGTTGAGGGCAAACGCTACCTGCTGTTAACCCAGCGTTCATCAGCGGAAACCGTGCTGCACGCTATCCTGGGCTCACCGCCGTTCCGGCAATAGTCAGCTGTTCTTGCCGGTGCCGACCACCTGATCCTTCAGTGCATCTTTGACCGCGGCCAGCAGTTTCGGGCTTTGCGGGCGGGTTGTTGAGGCAAACCAGTTCACAGCACGGCCATCACGGCTGATCAGGTATTTGTGGAAATTCCAGCGTGGCTGGGCAAACATCCCCAGCTCTTCCCCGAGCCATTGATAAAACGGGTGCGCGCCTGCGCCCTTGACGATTGTCTTGTCGGTCATCGGAAAGCTGATATCGAAATTGACGCGGCAGAATTCCTTGATCTGTTTTGCCGTGCCTTTTTCCTGACGGCCGAAATCATTGCTGGGAACCCCAAGCACCACCAGCCCCTGATCCTGATAATCCTCATAAAGCTGTTGCAACCCGTCGTATTGCGGGGTGAACCCGCATTGCGAGGCTGTGTTGACCACCAGCACGACCTTACCGGCAAACTGGCTGAGCGGCAGGTCATCGCCGTCTATTGAGACAAACGAAAAGTCATGGGCGGTGACGGCAGTGGAGGCCAGGGCCGTGTTTGGCGCGGAATAAATCATGGCAGCAACGATCACAAAAAAAACTGAAAAAATGGCAAGGTAACGTTTCATGCCATTTATATAGGGGGTGCCGGGCTGGCTTCAATCAGTGAAGCCCCAGCCAAAATGTCGCGATAGCTCGGCAAGCGATCCCACCACTTCATGCCCCAGGGCGAGCAGGTTTTCATCAGGCGGGACCATATCAACCACCTGCACCACCCTGGCACCTGAAGCATGGGCAGCGCGAACGCCATTGGCCGAATCCTCCAGCGCCAGGCAATCCGTGATGGGTTGATCCAGTCTTGCAGCGGCCTTGAGGTAGATATCAGGGGCAGGCTTGCCGTGGCTGACGTCATCACCGCAGACCGCATCATCAAGGAGATCAAACAGCCCGGCACGCTGCATCAGCATCACCGCCTTGGCGCGTGCCGATGAGGTCACAAGGGCGACCGGAACCCCGTTCCGGTTGAGCCATTCGAGCAACTCCCGCGCCCCGGGCTTGACCGGAACGCTGTCTTCGAGCATCGACAGGTACAGTGCCTTCCAGTCATCATCAAAGCTGACAGGATTGACCGATGCTGGCAGGGTTTCCGCAAAAATAGCCTGATGCGCTGCCTTGTTGCGGCCAATCAGTTGCATGAAAATATGGCCATCATCCTTAAACCCGTGACGCGCGGTCATCACATCAAAGGCCCTTTTCGATACTGTTTCGGTATCGAGCAGAAGCCCGTCCATGTCAGAGAGGACGGCGGCCGGGAGCGGGGGGGATGATGCCATGACTGTCTCGGGAATTGCAGGTGGTTCGGTCTCGTGGCATGATCATAGAACAGGTCAACGCCCATTTCATCCCTTGGCCTGATGAATTCTTCTGATGGATGCGCCCATGCCTGCAACCCCGCAACCGCTTAGCCCTGAGATGATCCGCTATCTGGTGGTGCATTGCTCTGACACCCCGGATGATGAGCCGATGAATGCCAGCGATATTCACGCCATGCATCTGGGCTTTGGCTGGGACGGGGTTGGCTATCATGCTGTCATCACCCGTGACGGGGTGATTGAACGCTGCCGCCCTGAATTCTGGGTCGGGGCGCATGTTTACGGTCACAACACCGAAAGCCTGGGGGTCTGCCTGATCGGGCGCAATCATTTCACCGATGCCCAGATGAATGCGCTGGAACAGCTGCTGGTGGAATGGCGGCAACGCTATCCCGATGCAGGGGTCTGCGGGCATTGTGATTTTCCGTCCACGGAAAAAACCTGCCCCAATTTTGATGCCTCGGCATGGGCTGCATCAAAAGGGATCATCTGATGGCTTCCATCATTGTTGCCTCTGCCCCGCTGATGAACGCGCCTGACCCCGGGAGCGGCCGCGAAACCGATTGCCTCTATGGAGAGAGCGTGACCATCCATGCAAGGGATGGCGACTGGTGCGATATCACGCTTGAAACCGATCATTACCGGGGCTGGCTGCATGCCTCCGCGATTGGCACGCTGCCGCCTGCAACCCACCGCATCATCGCGCCAAGATCGCTGCTCACCACAGGCGAGGATATCAAGACACCGGCGGCATCAACCCCGTCATGGCTGCCCATGGCCGCGCAGGTTCACGCCGCCAGTAACGGTATCACTGCTGACGGGATGATGGCGATTGAGGGGGAGGCTGGCCGGATCGGCTATCTGCCCTCCCGTCACCTGATGCCGCTTGATGGTTCGGTTGATGACTGGGTGGCGATTGCCGAAAGCCTGATCGGGGTGCCGTATCGCTGGGGCGGCCGGGATAGTATCGGGATTGACTGTTCTGCCCTGGTGCAACTGGCCCTCGCCGCCGCAGGCAGGCCGGTGATGCGCAATTCATCGGATCAGGAAAAAACCATCGGGAAGACGATCAGCCCTGATGATGGCCTTGAGCGCGGTGATCTGGTGTTCTGGAAAGGGCATGTCGGGATCATGACGGATGCTGAAACCCTCCTCCACGCCAATATGCACCATGCCATGACGGCTACCGAGCCGCTCAAGCAGGCCCTTGTCCGGCTTGAGGGATTGGGGCTTCCGGCTACGCGCTTTGCCCGGCCCTGACGGTTGCGCTGATAATCTTGGGCGCAATCCACCACAACAGGACCAGGGACGGGATGACCATCAGGGCGGTGATGATGAAAAACACCCCCCAGTCCCCATCCAGCCAGTTCACCAGCACACCCGATGATGATGCCATGATGGTTCGCCCGGCGGTGCCGATGGAGGCCAAGAGCGCGTATTGCGTTGCGGTATAGCGGCGATTGACCAGCAGCGAGATAAAGGCAACAAACGCCACCGTGGCATAGGCAGCGGCCAGATCATCCAGCACCACCGCCACGGCAAAGAGCCATTCGGATTTGCCGGTCCAGGCCAGAACGCTGAAGAGGATATTGGTCGATGCCATGACAATCCCCGCCAGAAACAGCGCCCGCACCGTCCCCGACCGCATGGAAAACCAGCCCCCGATGAGCGTGAAGACAACCGTCACCACCCAGCCAAGACCTTTCGAATAAAGCCCGATATCCGTCTTGCTGAAGCCGATTTCACGATAGAAGATGATCGACATCCTACCCATGAAGGCCTCACCGATCTTGAAGAGGAAAATGAACCCGAGCAGGGCAAGCGCAAGTTTCAGCCCGTTGCGCCGGAAGAAATCACCGAGCGGTTCAACCGCGGTTTCCTTGATCCAGATGATCATGCTGGCGAGGGTGAGATTGCTGCCTTCCTGCGGGATAGCGGCGCGGCGCGGCTCAGGGATCAGGAGGAGGGCCAGCAGCATCAACACCACCAGCCCGGCCACCGCGATAAAGGACAGCGGCCAGTAATTGGCAAAGCCTGCCTTTTCCAGCTTATCGGCAATGCTGAGCATCAACAGCCCGCCAAGCTTGAACCCGGTCCACCAGCCGATCACCGCCATGGCGGCCCCTGCTGCCATGGCCTCATTTTCATCGGTGTTGACCTGTTCGATCCGGAACGCATCAATGGTGATATCCTGGGTGGCGGAGGCAATGGCAATCACCAGCCCTATCCCCACCACAAGGGCGAGGTTGGCCGAGGGGTTCAGCATGCTCCAGCCAAACAGGCAGGCAATGATCACCAGCTGGCACAGGACAATCCATGCCTTGCGCGCACCGATGCGGTTGCTGAGATACGGCACCGGGAGCCGGTCAATCAGCGGCGCCCAGAGAAAGTTGATGACGTAAACCCCAAAGATCAGCCCGGCAAACCCGACAGTACTGCGATCGAGGCCGGTTTCCTTGAGCCAGAGACTGAGGGCGCTGCCGATCAGCACCCAGGGAAAGCCGCTGATCATCCCGATAAGAAATATCCGCAGCATTCTTTTATCCGCGTAGCCACGGAAATAACTGGCAATATTCATGGCCTGTCCTTTGTGTTCGATTATGAGTATGCTGGCAAAGTGCCAATATAATCAAGCACGAGTTGTTCCGATGCCAGCAAAATCCCATCCCTCCATCACCATCCCGCC
>NTKX01000034.1 GCA_002457135.1 SAR116 cluster bacterium MED-G04 | reverse complement strand
TTATGGTGCCTGCGGCGTCAAGGTCTGGGTGTTCAAGGGTGAAGTCCTTGCCCATGACCCGATGGCTCAAGACAAGCGCATGGTAGAGCAGCAGTCTCAGCCAGCGCCAAGAAACGCTTGATTAGGGAGTCGGAATAATGCTGCAACCAAAGCGCACCAAGTTCCGTAAGGCCCATAAGGGCCGTATCCATGGCAATGCCAAGGGTGGAACTCAGTTGAATTTCGGTGCATTCGGCCTCAAGGCGACGACACCGGCACGGGTAACGGCACGCCAGATCGAAGCGGCGCGTCGTGCGATCACCCGTCACCTGCGTCGTTCGGGCCGGGTCTGGATCAGGATATTCCCTGATGTGCCGGTCTCAACCAAACCTGCCGAAGTCCGGATGGGTAAAGGTAAGGGTAACCCTGAATTCTGGGTCGCCCGGGTCAAGCCTGGCCGCATCATGTTTGAAATTGACGGTGTGGCCGAAGAACTGGCGAGCGAAGCGCTGAAACTGGCTTCGGCCAAGCTGCCGCTCGACACCCGCGTCGTCAAGCGTCTGGGTGAATAGGAGAGAGTGTAATGGCACAGGTAAAAGCGACTGATTTGCGGGCCAAGACGCCTGATGAGCTGCAAACACAGCTCGTCGACCTCAAGAAAGAGGCGTACAACCTGCGTTTTCAGGGTGCAACCGGTCAGCTGGAAAGCCCGGCCCGGATGCGTCTGGTGCGCCGTGAGATTGCACGGATTAAAACTGTTCTTGCTGAAAAGAACACTGCGACCGGTGCGTAAGGAGTAATCTGCGATGCCAAAGCGTATTCTAAAGGGTGTGGTTGTCAGTGATAAGGCAGACAAGACGGTTGTTGTCCGTGTTGAACGCCGCCTGATGCACCCTCTGTATAAAAAGTTTATCTCGAAGTCGAAAAAGTTCTCGGCGCATGATGCGGAAAATCGCTGCAAGGTTGGCGACAAGGTCCGTATTCAGGAATGCCCGCCTATTTCGAAATCAAAGTCTTACACGGTGATTTACGACGACGCCGAAGTCGCCGCAACGTAACGGGAGTTTCTGTCATGATTCAGATGCAAACAAATCTTGATGTTGCGGATAACTCCGGCGCCCGTCGGGTTCAGTGCATCAAGGTGCTGGGTGGCAGCGGACGTAAAGTCGCTTCCGTCGGCGATGTGATCGTTGTTTCGATCAAGGAGGCCATTCCGCGTGGCCGCGTCAAGAAGGGTGATGTTCATCGTGCTGTGATTGTTCGCACCGCCAGTGAGATCAAGCGTCCTGACGGTTCCGTCATTCGCTTTGACCGAAACGCTGCTGTGCTGATCAACAACACGAACGAGCCGATCGGCACCCGTATTTTCGGCCCTGTCACGCGTGAGCTTCGCGCTCGCCGTTTCATGAAGATTATTTCGCTGGCTCCGGAGGTGTTGTAATGGCCCAGAAGCTCAAGATCAAAAAAGGTGACCGTGTGATTGTCACCACCGGCCGCGAAAAGGGCAAAACCGGTGATGTCATCAATGTGATGCGCAAGGATGAGCGGGTTCTCGTCCAGGGTGTCAACATGGTGACCAAGCACGTTCGTGCCTCCCAGGCTGGCCCTGGCGGCATCGAAAAGCGTGAAGCCCCGCTGCATATTTCCAATGTGGCCCATGTTGATCCCGAAAGCGGCAAACCTACCCGCATCGGATATGAGATCAAGGATGGTGTCAAAACCCGGGTTGCCCGCGCTTCCGGCAAGGCAATCGGTTAGGTAGGTAAGGAAAGCTGAGATGAAAACGCGTCTTGAAGATTATTATTCGACGGCTGTTCGACCGGCTATGATCGAGAAGTTCGGCTACAAGAATATCATGCAGGTGCCGAAACTGGAAAAGATCGTGATCAACATGGGTGTTGGCGACGCTGTTCGCGACTCCAAGAAAGTTGACCACGCTGCCCAGGAACTGACCGCGATCACAGGCCAGAAAGCCGTTGTTACCATTGCCAAGAAATCCGTGGCTTCGTTCAAACTGCGCGAAGGCATGCCGGTGGGCTGTAAGGTCACCCTGCGCCGCGACCGCATGTACGAATTCCTTGACCGTCTGGTCAATGTCGCACTGCCGCGCGTCCGGGATTTCCGTGGTTTGAACCCCAAGAGCTTCGACGGCCGTGGAAACTATTCCATGGGCCTTAAAGAGCAGATCGTTTTCCAGGAAGTCGATTACGACAAGGTGGAAAGCGTCCGCGGCATGGACATCATCGTGGTCACCTCGGCCAAGACCGATGATGAGGCCCGCGAATTGCTCCGCAACCTCCAGTTCCCATTTACCAGTTAAGGCGAGGTCAGGATTATGGCTAAGAAAAGTGCTATCGACAAAAATCTGAAGCGCCAGAAGAAGGTTCAGAGCAACGCTGCTCGTCGTGCCCGTCTCAAGGCGATCGTCATGGATCGTTCCCTGCCGATTGAGGAACGCTTCGATGCGAACATGAAACTGGCTCAGATGCCACGTAACGGCGCCAAGATCCGCCTGCGTAACCGTTGTGAGGTTACCGGTCGTCCGCGCGGTTATTATCGTAAACTTGGGATGTCCCGTATTGCCCTTCGTGATCTGGCCTCGTTTGGTCAGGTTCCAGGCGTTGTAAAGTCCAGCTGGTAGAAGGGAGGAGTATGAACCATGACAATGAGTGATCCACTTGGTGATATGCTGACTCGCATCCGTAACGGCCAAAGCGCCCGCAAGGATACGGTTATCAGCCCGGCTTCCCGGTTCCGCCTGAACGTTCTCGACGTGCTGAAGCGTGAAGGTTATATCCGCGACTACAGCCGCGTAGAACTTCGCCCCGGCGTGCATGAGCTCAAGATCGAGCTGAAATACCATGACGGTCTGCCCGTAATCTCGGAAATTCAGCGTGTGTCCCGCCCGGGCCGCCGCGTCTATTCCAAGATCAAGGACCTGACCCGGGTATACAACGGTCTTGGCATTGCCATACTTTCAACACCGCGCGGGGTTATGTCTGACCTGGAAGCCCGTGAGGCAAAGGTTGGCGGAGAAATCCTCTGCCACGTATTCTAAGGAGAGGGTGATATGTCACGCGTAGGCGGAAGCCCGATTAACATTCCAGATGGCGTAACCATCGACTTGGCTGATGGCATTATTTCGGCCAAGGGCAAGAACGGTGAAATTTCCATGCCAGTGCCGCCAATGGTCAAAGTGTCCATTGATGATGGCGTTGCCACGGTTACACCGCTTCAGACCAACCAGAAGGGCCGCGCCCTCTGGGGTACAGCCCGGTCGCTGGTCAACAACATGGTAACCGGTGTTTCCACCGGCTTTACCAAGAACCTGACCATCCACGGTGTCGGTTACAGGGCCCAGATGCAAGGCACCAGGCTGGTGCTGTCGCTCGGCTACAGCCACCCCGTTGAAATGGAAGTCCCGCAGGGCGTCAAATGTTCTGTTGAAAACAACACGCAGGTGAATCTTTCTAGCCATGACAAGCAGTTGCTTGGCCAGTTTGCCTCCGAAGTTCGCGCCAAGCGGCCGCCAGAACCCTACAAGGGTAAAGGTGTTCGTTATGAGGGCGAGCAGATTCTGCGTAAAGAAGGCAAGAAGAAGTAGAGGCAGTTATGATTTCATCTCGCGAACTCTTCATCCGTCGGCGTAACCGTAACAGGGCAAAGCTGGCAAAATCGACCAAAGGTCGGCCCCGGCTCTGTGTCCATCGTTCGGGCAAGAACATCTATGCCCAGGTCATTGATGATACCAGCGGTGTTACGCTCGTGTCAGCCTCGACCCTGGACAAGGATATTCGCACCTCCATCAAGACGGGTGCCAATATCGAAGCTGCAGCCACCATCGGCAAGACTGTTGCCGAACGGGCCAAGCAGCAAGGCATTACCAACGTCGTGTTTGATCGCGGCGGGTTCATCTATCACGGCCGTGTTCGTGCGCTTGCAGATGCTGCGCGCGAAGCCGGGCTTGAGTTCTAGGAGGTCTTCATGGCTCGTCAGAATAGACAAAATCGCGATAACCAGCGTGACGAACAGGATGGCCTGGTCGATAAGCTGGTTGGTATCAACCGTGTCGCCAAGGTGGTCAAGGGTGGTCGCCGCTTCGGTTTCGCCGCCCTCGTGGTTGTGGGTGATGCCCGTGGCCGTGTCGGCTTTGGTTCAGGCAAGGCCCGCGAAGTGCCGGAGGCCATCCGCAAGGCAACCGAAAGCGCCAAGCGCAACATGATCCGCGTACCCCTGCGTGACGGCCGCACCCTGCATCACGATATTGAGGGCCATTATGGTGCCGGTCATGTCGTTCTGCGGACGGCGCCTGCCGGTACCGGTATCATTGCCGGTGGCCCGATGCGTGCGGTTTTTGAAACCCTTGGTGTGCAGGATGTTGTGGCCAAATCCATCGGCAGCTCCAACCCGCATAACATGATCAAGGCAACCTTTGCCGCCCTGCAACGCATTCAGGCCCCACGTTCGGTGGCCGCCAAGCGTGGCAAGCGTGTCGGTGATATTCTCGGCAGCAGCAACCGCCGTTCGGCTGAAGCTGAAGCTGAGACAGAAGAGAACACGGCTCAGGAAGCCGCTAACTAGAGGGATTAGGTATGGCAGCGAAAGCAACAGTGCGAGTGACCCAGACCGGTAGCCCGATCGGCCGCAAGGCTGACCAGAGGGCAACCCTGATCGGCCTTGGTCTGAACAAGATCGGCCGGACCCGGGAACTCGAAGACACTCCATCCGTGCGTGGCATGATCGACAAGGTAAAGCACCTGGTTCGCATCGACGATAACCAGTAGGACCCGGGAGAGAGCAATGAAACTCAACGAAATCAGTGATAACAGTGGCGCTCGCCGCAATCGCAAACGGGTTGGCCGCGGTATCGGTTCCGGTACAGGCAAAACCTCGGGTTCAGGTCACAAGGGCCAGAAGGCCCGTTCCGGTGTCTCGATCAACGGTTTTGAAGGCGGCCAGATGCCCATTCACCGCCGTCTGCCAAAGCGCGGGTTCAAGAACATCTTCCGCAAGAAGTTCGAAATCATCAACATCGGCCTGATCCAGGGCGCGATTGAGGATGGCCGTATCAACGCCAAAAAGACGATTGATGCCGCCGCGCTCCAGTCCGCTGGCCTGATCGGCAAGCCCAAGGATGGTGTCCGCCTGCTCGGTCATGGCGAGATTACCAGCAAGGTTACAATCGAAGTCACGGGCGCATCGGCCAGTGCAGTTGCCGCCGTCGAAAAGGCTGGCGGTTCAGTCACGATGCTGGCCCCCGCCAATGACAGTGATGCTGACACCAAATCAGCAGAGGGTGCTGAATTGTAATGGCACGGTCCCCGGAAAGAATGGCTGGAGGAATGGGGCTTGAAGCCTTCAGCAAGGCTACTGACCTCAAACAGCGGCTTCTTTTCACCCTTGGTGCGCTGGTTGTGTACCGGCTGGGGACGTATATTCCGGTTCCGGGGATTGACCCCCAGGCGCTTTCCGAAATCTTCACCCGCAACGCGGGCGGTATCCTCGGCATGTTTGACATGTTCTCGGGGGGATCGCTCGGCCGGATGACGATTTTTGCCCTGACGATCATGCCGTATATCACGGCATCGATCATCATGCAGCTGATGACGGCCATCGTCCCCAGCCTCGAAACCCTCAAGAAAGAGGGGGAGGCCGGGCGCAAGACCATCAACCAGTATACCCGTTACCTGACGGTGCTGCTGGCCACGGTTCAGGGCTATGGTATCTCGGTCGGGCTTGAATCCGCCACCGGTGTTGTCATTGACCCGGGCATGTTCTTCCGTATCACCACGGTTGTGACACTGCTGGGCGGAACACTGTTTTTGATGTGGCTGGGCGAACAGATCACGGCACGCGGTGTCGGCAACGGGATTTCGCTGCTGATCTTTGCCGGTATTGTCGCCAATCTGCCGGTTGCCATCGCCGGTACGTTTGAGCTGGGCCGGACCGGTGCGCTGTCCCCGATCATTATTTTCTTCTTCATGGTCATGGCCATTGCGGTGATCGCGCTGATCGTCTTTATCGAACGATCGCAACGCCGCATCATGGTGCAATACCCGAAACGCCAGATGGGCAACAAGACCTTTGGCGGCGAGTCATCGCACCTGCCGCTCAAGATCAACGTTCCCGGCGTTATCCCGCCGATTTTCGCCTCATCGCTTCTGCTGATGCCGGTGTCGATCATCAACCTGACCTCGACCTCTGATGGCGGGGCATCATGGCTGATTACACTGAACGCGCTGCTTGGCCGTGGCCAGCCGCTCTATCTTGCGGTCTATATCGGCCTGATCGTGTTTTTCGCGTTTTTCTATACCGCGATTGTCTTCAATCCCCAGGATACGGCTGACAATCTGCGCCGCTATGGCGGTTATGTGCCGGGTATTCGCCCCGGCCAGCCAACAGCGGATTACCTCGATTTCGTGCTGACCCGCCTGACCGTGCTTGGTGCGGCGTATCTGTCGGCGGTGTGTATCCTGCCCGAATTGCTGATCAGCCAGTACAGCGTGCCGTTCTATTTTGGTGGCACCAGCCTCCTGATCGTGGTGACGGTGACGCTGGATACGGTAACGCAGGTTCAGTCTCACCTGATGGCCCATCAATACGAAGGGCTGATCAAGAAATCCAACCTGAGGGGCAAGAAACGATGAATATCATTCTTCTCGGCCCTCCAGGCGCAGGTAAAGGGACCCAGGCCCAGCGGATCGTTTCCGATCGCGGCATGGTTCAGCTTTCCACCGGCGATATGCTGCGTGAGGCGATTGCCAATGGTACCGAACTGGGGCTGAAGGCAAAGGCGATCATGGACCGCGGTGATCTGGTGGCCGATGATATCATCCTCGGCATGATCCGTGAAAAACTGGTCTCACCCGAATGCGCTGCTGGGGTGATCCTTGACGGTTTCCCCCGCACGGTCGCCCAGGCCGAAGCGCTTGATATCATGCTGGCTGAACTGGATCAGCGGATTGACGCTGTCATTGAGTTGCAAGTCGATGAAGCTGCCCTGATTGACCGGATTGAAAACCGCGCCCGCGAAACAGGCGGGGCGCGTGCTGATGATAAAGCCGAGGTGTTGAAAAAACGCCTCGCGGTCTATCACGAACTGACGGCGCCGATCCTGCCCTATTATGGTGATCGCGGCATGGTTCAGGTTGTCGATGGCATGCAGCCGATTGAAACGGTTGCCAGCCGGATTGATGAAATACTGGGGGGTCAGATTAACTGACAGGTTGACTGTCTGACGCATGACATTATAATTCGCCCTTCCGTAAGATGGCCGCAAGCTGAGAGGCCGGGGTGAAGCGTGATTTAAGGCGTTCGGATCAGTCCATTTTAGACAGAGGAGAAGACAGTGGCTCGTATTGCTGGTGTCAACATACCAACGAAGAAAAGGGTCAAGATTGCCCTGACTTATATTCACGGGATTGGCCAGACCTCGGCTAACAAGATCTGCGAACGTGCCGGTCTGACTGAGGAACGCCGCGTCAACGACCTCACCGAGGACGAACTGACCCGTATCCGCGATATTATCGACGGTGATTTCCTGGTTGAGGGCGATCTTCGCCGCCAGACATCCATGTCGATCAAACGCTACCTTGATCTCGGTTGCCTCCGCGGGCTGCGCCATCGTCGCAACCTGCCGGTCCGTGGTCAGCGTACCCACACCAACGCGCGTACCCGCAAAGGCCCTGCCAAGCCGATTGCCGGTAAGAAGAAATAAGGTCAGGAGAGTTCAGGATGGCAAAACAGCCTTCACAAGCCCGGGTTCGTCGCCGCGAAAAGAAAAACATCAGCAATGGTATTGCTCATGTCAACGCGTCTTTCAACAACACCAAGGTCACCATCACCGACGTTCAGGGCAATACGATTTCCTGGTCATCCGCTGGTGGCATGGGGTTCAAGGGATCGCGTAAATCCACTCCTTATGCTGCCCAGCTTGCAGCAGAAGATGCTGGCAAGAAAGCCATTGAACACGGCATGAAGACCATTGATGTGCAGGTCCGTGGCCCGGGTACCGGCCGTGAAAGCGCCTTGCGTGCGCTTCAGGCGGTTGGTTTCAACATCTCATCCATTCGTGATGTTACCCCGATCCCGCATAACGGCTGCCGCCCGCGCAAACGTCGTCGCGTTTAATCCCTGACCCTCAGGGAAAACAAGATCCGCACACCCGCGCCGGAATAGCATTAAAGAGGATAGAACGCGATGATTGAAAAGAACTGGCTTGAGCTCAAAAAGCCTGAAAACCGCAACGTTAAGACCGATGAAGGCAACCCCAACAAGGCCACCATCACGGTTGAGCCGTTTGAACGTGGTTTTGGCGTAACCGTTGGTAATGCCCTGCGACGCGTGCTGCTGTCCTCGCTTCAGGGTTCAGCTATTACCTCAATCCAGGTGCAGGGTGTTCTGCATGAATTTTCCTCCATCCCCGGTGTTCGTGAGGATGTGACGGATCTGGTGCTGAACATCAAGGGCGTTGCCGTCAAGATGGATGTCGAAGGCCCCAAGCGCCTGCGTCTCGCCGCAGAAGGCCCATGCACGGTGACAGCCGGGATGATCAGCCTGACCAACGGGGTTCAGGTCATGAACCCTGACCATATTATATGCACCCTTGATCAGGGCGCTGCCCTGAATGCCGAGCTGACCGTTGAAACCGGTTCTGGCTATGTTCCGGCCAGCGCAAGCCGCAGTGAAGATTCGCCCATCGGCCTGATCCCGGTTGATGCGATTTTCTCACCCATGCGTCAGGTCGCCTATAAGGTTGAAAACACCCGTGTCGGCCAGCGTACCGATTACGACAAACTGATCCTGTCGCTTGAAACCGATGGTTCGGTGATGCCGGAAGATGCTGTCGCCTACGCCGCCCGGATCATGCAGGACCAGCTCCAGCCCATGATCAATTTTGAGGAGCCATCCTCAACCGCGGTTCAGGAAGACGCTGACGATATTCCGTTCAACCGTAATCTGCTCAAGAAAGTGGATGAGCTGGAATTGTCCGTGCGTTCGGCCAACTGCCTCAAGAACGACAACATCGTCTATATCGGCGATCTGGTTCAGAAGACCGAGCCTGAAATGCTGCGGACCCCGAATTTCGGGCGCAAGTCGCTGAATGAAATCAAGGAAGTGCTGAGGGGGATGAGTCTCGAGCTCGGCATGGATGTACCCAACTGGCCACCCGAGAATATCGAGGAAATGGCCAAGCGCCTCGACGACAATTTCTAGGGCGCGGCGCGCTTAAAGGAGAGTAACAATGCGACATCGTATGTCAGGCCGCAAACTGAACCGGACCTCACAGCACCGCCAGATGCTGTTCCGCAATCTTTCCCAGGCCCTCATCAAGCATGAGCAGATCGTCACGACCCTGCCCAAGGCGAAAGACCTTCGCCCGGTGGTGGAACGCCTGATCACTCTTGCCAAGCGCGGTGATCTTCACGCCCGCCGCCTTGCCTTTGCCCGTCTGCGCAGTGATGAGGCGGTGACCAAGCTGTTTGACGTGCTTGGCCCACGCTACGCCGAGCGCAAGGGCGGCTATTGCCGTGTCATCAAGGCAGGCCACCGTTATGGTGATGCCGCCGCCATGGCCGTGATCGAATTTGTTGACCGTGATGAGGATGCCCGCGGGCTTGATTCAGGCCCGGTCATGGATCAGGCCGATGATGCCCCGGCGGGTGAGGCTGTGGCGTAAGCTGCACTCCACGATCATGTAAAACGTCATCAAAGGCCGGTTTCCCCGGCCTTTTTTGGTGGGCAATTGATGGGTGTTTTCCCGCCCAAATCATGGGATAATGACCCCATGGCTGAGGCACTGACACCATCGCTTTTTGAGGATAAGTCCGCCAAACCCCTGGCGGAGCGGATGCGCCCCATGCGGCTGGATGATGTCGCGGGGCAGGATCATCTGCTGGGGCCTGATGGCCGGCTCAACAGGATGCTGGATGCCGCCGACGGGTCGGGGTCATTGCCCTCGCTCATTCTCTGGGGACCGCCCGGAACCGGCAAGACCACCATCGCCCGCCTGCTCGCCGCCAGGGTAGGGCTGGCGTTTGAACCGGTATCGGCTGTCTTTGACGGGGTGGCTGAATTGCGCCGGGTTTTCACCCGCGCTGATGAACGCCGCCGCATGGGTGAGCGGACGCTGCTGTTTGTTGATGAAGTCCACCGCTTTAACAAGGCCCAGCAGGATGGCCTCTTGCCTCATGTTGAGGATGGGCGGGTGACGCTGGTGGGGGCGACCACCGAAAACCCCAGTTTTGCGCTCAATGGCGCGTTGCTGTCGCGCTGTCAGGTGCTGGTCCTGAACCGGCTGGATGAGGCCGCGCTGGAAAAGCTGATCCGCCGGGCTGAGGCGGTGATCGGCATGACGATGTCCATGACGGATGAGGCGAGGGCCGCGCTCAAGGCCATGGCCGATGGTGATGGCCGCTATCTGCTCAACATGGTTGAAACGGTGCTGTCCCAGCAAAAGGATGACGGCGACTCCCTGACCCCCGAAGCGTTGAGCAAGGTTCTCTCCATGCGGGCGGCTGCCTTTGACCGGGCGGGGGAGCAGCATTACAACCTGATGTCCGCCCTGCATAAATCGCTGCGCTCATCGGATGCTGATGCCGCGCTCTACTGGCTTGCCCGGATGCTTCAGGGTGGGGAGGACCCGCGCTATATCCTGCGGCGGCTGGCCCGTTTTGCCTCAGAAGATATCGGCCTGGCTGAACCCGATGCCCTGACCCGGTCGATCGCGGCCTGGCATTCGTATGAGCGGCTTGGCACCCCCGAAGGCGAACTGGCGATTGCGGCACTGGTGCTCTACCTCGCCACCGCGCCCAAATCCAACGCTGTCTACACCGCCTTCAAGGCCGCCATGGCCGAGGCCAGGGACAGCGGGTCACTGATGCCGCCAAAACATATCCTGAACGCACCAACAGGGCTGATGAAAGACCTCGGCTACGGTGATGGCTATGTCTATGACCATGATGCCGAGGACGGGTTTTCCGGCCAGAACTGCTTCCCTGATGACCTGCCAAGGCGATCATTCTATCAGCCGGTGGAACGCGGCTTTGAGCGGGAGATCATCAAGCGGCTCGAATGGTGGCAGAAACGCCGTGACGCGGCGGGCCGATCAAAGGCATGATCCCTGAGCTGTTTATCGGGGTCGACTGGTCGGGGGCCAGGGGTGAATTTCATCGCGGCATCCAGCTGGCTGAGGCCTGGGCCGGGGAGGAGGCTGTCAGGCTGATCACCCCGCCCCATCCCCGTGGGTGGAGCCGTCAGGCGGTGGCGGATTACCTCATGGCCCGGTCAACCGAGGCCCGGGTACTGGCCGGGATTGATTTCGCCTTCGCCCACCCGATTGGTGAGGATGGACACTATTATGAAGGTGAGGCTTCCTCCCCCACAGCCGCGCAGCCGCTCTGGCAGATGGTCGATCAAACCTGCGCTGATGCCCCGCATCTCTATGGCGGTGCAATGTGGCTGCATCCTCAATTCGGGGCCTATTACAATGCCCCGATCAAGGGCGGCAGGGGGGCGCGGTTTCAATCACGCCGCCGCCAGACCGAACAGGTTGCCGCCAGCCTCAATGGCCGCCACCCGTCACCAACGTTCAACTGCGTCGGGCCAGCCGGGGTCGGGACAGGGTCACTGGCCGGGATGCGGCTTTTGCACAGGATGCAGGGCAGTGCCGTGATCTGGCCCTTTGCCATGCCCGGTGCATCAGACCGGCTGGTGCTGGTTGAAATTTTCCCCGCGCTCTATTTCACCATGGCCGGGGTCAGGGATGCCGCCAAAAAGGCAGATCCCCTTGCCGCGCTCAATCAGGGGCTTGCCCATTTCGGGGCGATGGGGCAGGGGTCGGTTGCGGGCGGCCTGCCTGATCAGGATGATATTGATGCGCTCATTTCCGTGGCTGCCCTGCGCTCCCTCACCAAGGCTCGCCGGTCTGGTTCACTTTGGTCCCTCGGGGACTCTTTGGCGGGTGATGACCAGCATGCCCTTGCCGCCCAAGAGGGCTGGATATTCGGGGCAGGCTGGGCTAGATAATAGCCATGAATACCATTCTTGCCATTGCCCTTGGCGGGGCTGCGGGTGCGCTGGGGCGTTATGGGGTGAGCAGGCTGTTCACCGACCTTGTTCATGCCTCGATGCAGCCTGTGGCGACGCTGGCGGTCAATGTGATCGGTTGCGGGATCATGGGGGTCTGTTTCGGGTTGATGCTGGCGGGTGCCTTTCATCTCGGTGATGCCGGACGCGGGTTCCTCCTGATCGGTTTCCTCGGTGCGCTGACCACGTTTTCGTCGTTTTCGCTTGATGCGTTTCGGCTCATGGAACAGGGCGGTTATGGCCTTGCCTTCATCTATGTTGCGGGGTCTGTCATCCTGTCGCTGGCTGCCTTTTTTGCCGGGGCCAGCCTGATCCGCCTGATGCTGGGGGGCAACTGATATGGAACGCCGTGATTACCCCGTCTCACCGGATGAGGATGGCACCCGGCTGGACCGGTTCATTCGCCGCCATCATGACGGGATCAATCAGGGCAAGATTGAAAAACTGCTGCGCTCGGGGTCGATCCGGGTTGACGGGTCAAAGGCGAAATCCTCCACCCGCCTCAATCAGGGTCAGCTGGTCACGATGCCCGCAGCCCTTGCCGTCGGCACCCCGCGCCCCCGCACAGAACACCGGCCTGATCCTGCAGTGGTGAGCGCGTTGCGTGATGCTGTTATCGCCCGGGGCAAGGGCTGGATTGCGATCAACAAGCCATCGGGGCTGGCCAGTCAGGGCGGTGCCGGGACCGTGCAGCATGTCGATGGCGCGCTGGCTGAGGCTTTCCCCGGGGAAGAACCGCCACGGCTGGTGCATCGGCTGGATCGTGATACCTCGGGGATCATGGTGGTGGCCACCAGCCTTGCCGCCTCAAGGGAGCTTGCCCGGGGGTTTCAGGGGCATGGTCACCAGAAAACCTACCTTGCGCTGGTGCTGGGGGTTCCGAGGCCCCAGCAAGGCACGATTGATGCCCCGCTGATCAAGGCTGGTGGCAAGGGGCAGGAAAAAATGGTGGTGGATTACGATATTGGCCAGACAGCCCGCACCGACTTTACCGTGCTTGAGGCGATGGGGCGTTCTGTCAGCCTCGTTGCCCTCAGCCCGCTGACAGGCCGGACCCATCAGTTGAGGGCGCATATGGCGACCCTCGGCTGCCCTATTCTGGGTGATGGAAAATACGGCGGCAGTGAAGCCTTCCCCCATGATTGTGTCACCAGGCTATGCCTGCACGCCGCGCATCTGGTGCTTGAGGGGGGTGAGGCGATCACCGCGCCTTGCCCGCCTGATCTGGCAAAGATCATGGGGTTTTTCGGGGTTGATGCGGCCGGTGCCATTCGCCGTACCAGCCAGCCCCGGCTGTTTGGAGGGGGAGCATGAAACCGGCCCGCCGCTTCTGGAAGGAAACCGCGATTACGCCCGCCGATGGCGGCTATTCCATCAGCCTTGATGGGCGCGGTCTGCGGACCCCGTCGGGTGGCGGGTTCCTGGCCCCGACCATGGCACTGGCTGAGGTTATCCGCAATGAATGGGACAGTCAGGGGGATGAGATCAGCCCCGAAACCATGCCGATGTTCCAGTTCACCGTCACCGCGATTGATCGCATCACCCCCCGGCGTGATGCCATTATTGATGAGATCAGCCAGTTCGGCGGCAGTGACCTGCTGTGCTATCGCGAAGACCGTGATGAGCGGCTCAAGGCGCGTCAGGATGAAATCTGGCAACCTTACCTGAACTGGCTTGCGGGCAGGCATGGGGCCGAGCTTGTGGTGGTCTCGGGCATCATGCCGCAACCCCAGCGTGATGAGGCGCTGGCCGTGCTGCGCGGGGCTGTCGCCCATTTCGATGATTATAATCTGGCCGGGCTGCATAGCCTTGTGACCATCAGCGGCTCGCTGGTGCTGGGGCTGGCCATGGCGGATGGTCACGCCAGCGCCGAAGACGGCGGCAGGGCCGCGCTATTAGATGAATTGTGGCAACAGGAAAAATGGGGTTATGATGAGGATGCCGACAAGCGGATAAAGTCGCTTGCCAAGGCGTTGATCGAAGCCCGGCAATACATGGATCTGCTAGCACATCAACCGGGGGAAGGATAATGACCGGAATCATTGAACAACTGGAAGACAGCCGTGAGCGCGCCCGCATGGGCGGTGGCCAGAAACGCATTGATGCCCAGCACGCAAAAGGCAAGCTGACCGCGCGTGAACGGATCAACCTGCTGCTCGATGACGGCAGTTTCGAAGAATGGGACATGTTCAAGGAACACCGTTGCCATGATTTCGGGATGCAGGACAATATCATTCCGGGTGATGGTGTGGTCATCGGCTATGGCCGTATCCATGGCCGCCCTGTCTTTGTCTTCAGCCAGGATTTCACGGTGCTTGGCGGCTCGCTTTCTGAAACCCACGCCGAGAAAATCTGCAAGGTGATGGATCAGGCGATGCGCAACGGTGTGCCGATCATCGGCATCAACGACAGTGGCGGTGCCCGCATTCAGGAAGGCGTGGCCTCCCTCGGCGGTTATGCTGAGGTGTTTCAGCGCAACGCCATGGCATCGGGTGTGGTGCCGCAGATATCCCTCATCATGGGGCCTTGCGCGGGCGGGGCGGTGTATTCGCCTGCGATCACCGATTTCATCTTTATGGTGGAAGGGTCATCCTACATGTTCGTGACCGGCCCTGATGTGGTCAAGACCGTGACCCATGAAACCGTCACCCATGAAGAACTGGGCGGGGCCAGCACCCATACGCGCCAGTCGGGTGTTGCCCATAAATCCTACAGCGATGATGTGTCGGCCCTGATGGGGGTTCGCGCCCTCATGGCCTATCTGCCGCAATCCAACAGGGAGGAGCCGCCAAGGCTGGAAACCAGCGACCCGGTGGATCGCCCGGCCCCGGCCCTGGGGCGGATCATCCCGGCCAACCCGAACGCGCCCTACGACATGAAGGAAATCATCGGGCATATCATTGATGAGGACAGTTTCTTTGAAATCCATCCTGATTATGCCGCCAATATCATCACCGGCTTTGCCCATATTGATGGCCGCCCGGTGGCGGTGATCGCCAATCAGCCGATGGTGCTGGCGGGGTGCCTCGATATCAATTCATCACGCAAGGCAGCCCGTTTTGTGCGCTTTGCCGATGCTTTCAACATTCCCATCCTGACGCTGGTGGATGTTCCCGGTTTCATGCCCGGAACAGCCCAGGAAAACGGCGGCATTATCAGCCATGGTGCAAAGCTGCTGTATGCCTATTCCGAGGCCACGGTGCCGAAAGTCACCGTCATTGTACGCAAGGCTTACGGCGGGGCCTATGATGTGATGGCATCCAAGCACCTGCGGGGTGATGTCAACTACGCCTGGCCAAGCGCTGAGATCGCCGTCATGGGGCCGGAGGGCGCGGCGCGGATAATTTTCCGTTCCGATGCCGATGACCCCGAAGCCCTCGCCCAGAGGACCGAGGAATACCGCCAGAAATTCGCCAACCCGTTTGTGGCGGCATCTCGCGGTTTCATTGATGATGTGATCATGCCCCAGAATACCCGCCGCCGGGTGGCCCGTGCCTTTACCCTGCTTGAGGGCAAGGAGCTGGAAAACCCATGGCGCAAACACGATAACCTGCCGCTCTGATGGTGACGACAATGTTCAATAAAATACTGATTGCCAACCGTGGTGAAATCGCCTGCCGCGTCATGCGCACGGCCAGATCCATGGGGATCAGCACGGTTGCCGTCTATTCGGATGCTGATGCCAATGGTGACCATGTCGCCATGGCGGATGAAGCGGTGCGGATCGGCCCTGCGGCATCAACCGAAAGCTACCTTAAAGGTGACGTGATCATCGAGGCCGCCAAGGCCACGGGGGCTGAGGCTATTCACCCCGGTTTCGGCTTCCTGTCTGAAAATGCCGGTTTTGTTAAGGCGGTTGAGGATGCAGGCCTGGTCTTTATCGGCCCGGGGGCTGATGCCATTGCCTCCATGGGGGACAAGATCACCTCAAAAAATATCGCTGAGAAGGCCGGGGTATCCACGGTTCCCGGCACGCCTGATGCGGTTGAGGATGTCAACGAAGCCGCCCGCATGGCTGAAGGAATCGGCTATCCCGTGATGATCAAGGCCTCTGCCGGTGGTGGCGGCAAGGGAATGCGGATTGCCCATGATGAGGCTGAATTGCGGGTCAGCATGCCCCAGGCCCAGAATGAGGCAGCGTCATCATTTGGTGACAGCCGCGTTTTCGTGGAAAAATTTGTCACCAGCCCGCGCCATATCGAAATTCAGGTTCTGGCTGATGCCCATGGTCACGTCATCTATGTCGGTGAACGTGAATGTTCCGTGCAACGGCGGCACCAGAAGGTTTTTGAGGAGGCACCAAGCCCCTTTATCAGCGATGAAACCCGTGCCGCCATGGGCAAGCAGGCGGTGGAACTGGCCCAGGCCGTTGGCTATCGTTCGGCGGGAACGGTGGAGTTTATCGTCGGTGCTGATCAGGATTTCTATTTCCTTGAGATGAACACAAGGCTCCAGGTTGAACACCCGGTCACCGAAATGGTCTATGGCCTCGATCTGGTGGAATGGATGATCCGCATCGCCGGGGGGGAGAAACTCAGCCTCAAGCAGGCGGATATCAAGCCCAAGGGCTGGGCCATGGAAGCGCGCGTCTACGCTGAGGACCCGTCACGGAATTTCCTGCCCTCCATCGGTCGCCTCGAGCGCTATCAGGAACCGTCGGGTGAGGGGGTTCGCGTTGACAGCGGGATTGCCGAGGGTGGCGAGATTTCCATGTTCTACGACCCGATGATCGCCAAGCTGATCGGTTATGGCAAGACACGGGGTGAAGCGATTGACCGGCTGGCTGACGCGCTGGACCATTACGTCATTGACGGCCCCGGCCATAACCGCCAGTTCCTGCGTGATGTCTGTGACCATCCGCGTTTTCGTGAAGGCGACATAACCACCGCCTTCATCGCGGAAGAATACCCGAGGGGCTATACCCCAAGCCTGCCTGAAGGTGATCAGCTAACCGCCATGCGCGGGCTGGCCACGTTGCTGGTGGCGGAACGGATGCGGCGCATGATGGCGCTTGGCGGCGGCAAGGCCGAAACCGCCTATATGCTCTATGACGATGCGGGTGAGGTCGCGGCCGATATCACCTTTGACGGGGCGGGAGCATCAGTGACGCTTGAGGACCAGGCGGAGGACCAGGCGGTTGAGTTCGGCTCCCTTCCTGATCAGTCAGCGCGGCTCTATACCGGGTTTGTCAACGGGGCTGAGGCGGCGATCCAGTTTCGCCGGGCTGACCATCACGTCACGCTGATGATGGGGTCCATGCGGCTCAAGGTAATGGTGCTGCCTGCCCGTGCGGCGGCGGCCCAGGCCCTGATGCCTGAGGCCTCTGACGGTGCCGGGGCGGCGGCGGTGCTGGCCCCGATGCCCGGGCTGCTGACCCGGATGCTGGTTGCGGTCGGTGATGAGGTTTTGCCGGGGGATGATATCGCCGTGATTGAGGCCATGAAAATGGAAAACCTGCTCAAGGCCGAAGCGGGCGGGACAGTCGCCGAAGTGCTGGCAGCGGAGGGGGACAGCCTCGCCGTTGATCAGCCGATCGTGCGTTTCTCCACAGGCCAATAGCCATGGCCGGTGAAGCGGAAAGGCGGCTGGAACGCCAGTGCGCTGACCTCGGCCCCCATGCCGCGTTGCTGCTTGCCGAGGCATTGGCCGCATCGCGTTCGGGCCAGCATGCATCGGTCATTATCCTTTCCGCCGCGGTGCTGGATGTCGCCTTGCGGGAGCCGGCAGGGTTCCATGCCGGTGCCGATGGCCCCACGATTGCCGCTGCCCGTGACAGCAGGGAAGCGTTCTGGTTGAGGGAACGCCGCAACGGTATCGTCCATTATGAAGGTGGTCGTGGCGGGCTGATGGGGGAGGGCGGCGGTGCCTTGCGCCATGATGCGGGCCGTGCGCTCACCGTGCTGGCCAATGCCCTCGAAG
Source organism: SAR116 cluster bacterium MED-G04 (assembly GCA_002457135.1). GTDB lineage: Bacteria > Pseudomonadota > Alphaproteobacteria > Puniceispirillales > UBA1172 > UBA1172. The sequence goes on along the minus strand of NTKX01000034.1, from coordinate 1,099 downwards.
AGCTGAACAGGGATTAGCAGGCCAGGAGAGGCAGTATAGGAGAGGCGGGAGAGGCAGGATAGGCGGGGCTAGAATTCAAACGCCTTGTTGAACTGCTGCCTCAACGCCTCATCCAGTGTATCCATGGTGATCGCCACCCCCTCACGATGAAGGGAGGTCACGCCGCCATCATCCACCCCGCAGGGAACAATCCCCTCAAAGGCGGTCAGGTCAGGGTCAAGGTTGATCGCCATGCCGTGCCAGCTGACCCAGCGCGTCATCCGGATACCGATAGCGGCGATCTTGTCAGGGGGCGCGCCATCCCGCATCAGCCAGACCCCGGGCAGGCCGTCACGGCGCATTGCCTCCAGCCCGAACTGCCCCAGGGTCAGGATCACCCATTCTTCGACCTGGCGGACAAAGCGGCGGATATCACGCCCGCGTGCCTCAACATCCAGCATGGTGTAACCGACACGCTGGCCCGGGCCATGCCAGGTCCACTCGCCCCCCCGGCCGGTTTCCCGCACCAGCGCATCACCGGGGTTGAGCAGATCACCAGGCTTGGCCGAACTGCCCGCGGTGTAAACAGGCGGATGCTGGACCAGCCAGACCTGCTCCCCGGCACTGCCATCACGGATGGCACGGGCGCGGGCCTCCATCTCGGTGAGGGCATGGTCATACCCGGTCAGCCCGTCATCAACCCGCCATTCAAGCGGGGTCGGGAGCGGCGTGTTCAGGCCCATGCCGGGCGAGGTGTCAGGGTTATCTGCGGGCATGGCATCAGTCTAGGGGATTTCAGCCCGTCAGGAAAGATGAGCCCGTCGACTAGCTTGCCGATGAACCAGTCGATGAGCCAGCCGATAAATCAGCGGGGGAAGGGGAGGATAACCAGCCCGCGCCGGGGGAGGCCAAGCCCGTGCCGGCATCAGCCCCTCAGGCCAGCGGCAACCCCCAAGTTGAGGCTTGCTTTCCCGCCCGGTATTGGGTATTGAGACGATATACCGGTGGCGCGTGCCGTCACCCCGGTGCGGCTGTGGCGGAACTGGTAGACGCGCAGCGTTGAGGTCGCTGTGGGGCTAATACCCCGTGGAAGTTCGAGTCTTCTCAGCCGCACCATCTT
>NTKX01000033.1 GCA_002457135.1 SAR116 cluster bacterium MED-G04 | reverse complement strand
GGGCCGATGATGTCACGGATCTTGTCCACCGGAATGGACATGGTGGTGATCTTCGGCGCGGTGTCGGCCAGCACTTCACGGGCTGTACCGATAGCCTTGGCCATCTCGCCCAGAATGTGCAGACGGCCATCCTTGGCCTGGGCCAGGGCCTTATCCATGATGTCACGGGTAATGGACGTGATCTTGATATCCATTTGCAGGGAGGTGATCCCGGCTTCGGTTCCGGCAACCTTGAAATCCATGTCGCCGAGGTGATCCTCATCACCCAGGATATCCGAAAGAACGGCGAAATCATCGCCTTCCTTGATCAGGCCCATGGCGATACCCGCCACAGGGCGCGGCAGGGGAACACCGGCATCCATCATCGCAAGCGAGGTACCGCAGACCGTTGCCATGGAGGAAGAACCGTTTGATTCGGTCACTTCCGATACCACGCGGACGGTATAGGGGAACTCTTCACTCGATGGACGGATCGGGTTGATGGCACGCCATGCCAGCTTGCCATGGCCGATTTCACGCCGCCCCGGGGAGCCTACGCGCCCGGCCTCACCCACCGAATAGGGCGGGAAGTTGTAATGCAGCATGAAGTTGTTGCGATACTCGCCTTCGAGCGCATCAATGATCTGCTCATCCTGGCCGGTACCAAGGGTTGCCACCACCAGCGCCTGTGTTTCACCACGTGTAAAGAGGGCGGAACCATGGGTCCGGGGCAGAACACCAACCTCGGCCACAATCGGGCGAACCGTGCTGGTGTCACGGCCATCGATACGGGTGCCGGTCTTAAGGATGCTGCCGCGAACAATATCAGCCTCAAGCGATTTAAAGAGACCGCCGGCAAGGACACCATCAACCTCTTCACCGAGGGCTTCCATGGCGGCTTTCTTGACTTCGCCAACAGCGGCCTGACGGCTGGTTTTCTCGGCAATACCATAGGCCTTGACCAGATCATCACTGAACCCGGAAAGGGTCTTGGAAATGCCTTCGGCTTCGGCCGGGGTTTCGGGCAGGGGGCGCGGGTCACGAGCGGCGACTTCAGCCAGCTCGATAATGGCACCAATGACTTCCTGCATCTTGTCATGGCCGAAGGTAACGGCACCCAGCATGTCCTCTTCGGACAGCTCGGAGGCTTCACTTTCAACCATCAGCACGCCTTCACGGGTACCGGCTAGGATCAGATCAAGGGTGCTTTCTTCCATCTCGGCGAAAGTCGGGTTCAAGATGTATTCACCGTTGATCATGCCGACACGGGCAGCGCCGATCGGGCCGAAGAAGGGGATCCCTGAAATCGTCAGTGCCGCCGAGGCACCAAGCATGGCGACAATCGCCGGATCATTTTCCATATCGTGCGACAGCACGGTGGTGATGACCTGGGTTTCGCATTTGAACTCTTTCGGGAACAGCGGGCGGATCGGCCGGTCAATCAGACGGCAGATGAGGGTTTCGCTTTCACTTGGACGGCCTTCGCGCTTGAAGAACCCGCCCGGGATCTTGCCAGCAGCAAACGTCTTTTCCTGATAGTTGACCGTCAGCGGAAAGAAATCCTGGCCAGGCTTGGCCGAGGTTGCCGCAACGGCGGTGCAGAGCACGGTGGTCTCACCCATGGTGGCGAGAACGGCACCATCAGCCTGGCGCGCCATACGGCCAGTTTCCAGTGTGAGCTGCTTGCCACACCAGTCAATTTCCTTTTTGAACACTTGGAACATGTTTTTTCATTTCTCCATAGAACCGCAAGGCACCATTGCCATCAGCGGTTGCCCGAAACTGATCGGGCCATGACATTCATCTTTTTGGAGAAAATGCACCGGTGAAAACCGGATGGATGCAAACTCCCAGAGCCTTTCTCTGGTCGGTGCTGGCGTTTTCCAGCACCCTTTTCGTTCTTCCCCTAAAGATATGCCCAGAGGTGTAGGGGGAAAGGCGGCTTCTGTCAAGACAGCAAAAGGCCAGCCCGGGCAGGCTGGCCCTTTGAAAACATCAGGATATTCAGGATCAGCGGCGCAGGCCGAGCTTGGCAATCAGGTCCTTGTAGGACTGCTCATCACGCCGACGGATATAGTCAAGCAGGTGACGGCGACGGCCAACCATGGTCAGAAGGCCACGGCGCGAGCCGAAATCCTTTTTATGGGTTTTCATGTGTTCGGTCAGGTTGATGATCCGTTCGGTCAGAATGGCGACCTGAACAGCAGCGCTGCCGCTATCCTGTCCATCCTTGCCATATTCAGCAATCAGTTCCGCCTTGCGGGGATTGGTAATCGACATCGCTTTCTCCTCTATCAGGTTGGTTCATGAAGATTGAAGACCCGTTGGGGCGATGCGATACCATCCTCAATCCTGAGGATAGCAACCAGCTGGCCATCATTGACGCCAATGGCAACGACATCGTCCCTTGCGGAGACCGCAATCTTCTGGCCGCAACGCAGCCGTTCTGCATCATGATCGGTAATGGCCACCGCCGGGATGTCGTCCAGCGCGGTCGAAACCGGATGCAATGCTTCAAAAGCCTCGGCACTATTGTCGATATCATCGAAAAAATCCAGTGAAATCGACTTCTCTTCCCAAAAAGGCCCGACACGCAGCCGCCGCAGATGCACAACATGGGCGGCACCGCCGACAGCACGGCCGATATCACGCGCCAATGACCGGATATAGGCCCCCTTGCCCGTGGTGGCGCGGAGCCGGGCTTCAGCCTCATCATGGTCAATCAGCTCAAGCTGGTGGATATCCACCGGCCGGGGCGCGAGTTCCACGACCTCATTGTTGCGGGCGCGATCATAGGCCCTGCGGCCATCGGTCTTGATCGCCGAATAGGCTGGCGGCACCTGCATGATGCGCCCTGTCAGTGCGGGCAGGACAGCCTCAACCTCGGCCTTGTCCGGGCGGTGATCACTGGTCCGTGTGACGCTGCCTTCCTGATCATCGGTTTCGGTTTCCTCACCCCATTTGAGCGTGAATTCATAATCCTTGGTGGCATCCATGACAAAGGGGATCGTCTTGGTCGCCTCGCCCAGCGCAATCGGCAGGATACCACTGGCGAGCGGATCAAGCGTTCCGGCATGGCCTGCCTTGCTGGCCTCAAAGGCGCGGCGGACACGGTTGACGGCACTGGTGGAGGTAACCCCGACGGGTTTGTCGAGAATGACCCAGCCATTGATCTTGCGGCGGGGCCTTCGATGCTGTTGCTTGCTGGCCTTTGGTTGGGGGCTGGGCTGATCGGTCAATCCGCCTCCCCTTCCCGGCTGTTGCTGCTGATGATGCTGGAAATCCGGCTTGCTCTTTCAAAACTGCTGTCGAGCATGAATTTCAGCCTCGGGGTCCGGCGGATGGTCAACTGGCTGGCCAGTTGTTGCTGGATCATCGGGGCGACCCGGCGCAGGGCATCGATAATGCCCTTCACGTCACTGCCGTCACCATCGGCAGCACCGCCGCCAAGCGGGACGATAAACACCGCCGCGTTGGTGAAATCGGGGCTGATCGAAACTTCGGAAATCGTGACCGAAACGCCATCCAGTTCAGGTTCATAAAACGTGTCGCGCAGCAGGATGGTGGAGAGGATATGACGAACCTCTTCCCCCACTTTCAGCTGACGCTGGGATTTCTCACCTGATTTGTTGTCCTTGCGACGCCTTTCCATGTGCCTGATCCACCACGAAGCAATCAGTCAATGGTCCGGGCAATTTCCTGAACCTCGAAGCACTCGATCAGGTCGCCCGCCAGAATATCGCTGTAGTTTTCAAAGGCCATGCCGCATTCCTGGCCTTCGCGGACATCCTTGACCTCATCCTTGAACCGCTTGAGCGTTTTAAGGGAGCCTTCATGAACCACCACGTTGTCGCGCAAGAGGCGGACATTACAGCCTCGCTTGATAACGCCTTCGGTGACATAACAACCCGCGATCTTGCCGACCTTGGTGATGTTGAAGACTTCACGGATTTCAGCGTAGCCGATAAATTCTTCCTTGCGATCCGGTGACAACAGGCCGGACATGGCGGCTTTCACTTCATCAATCAGCTCGTAGATGATCGAATGATAGCGAATTTCGATGCTGTCACGGCGGGCCTGATCACGGGCCTGCGGGTTGGCGCGGACGTTGAACGCAATGACAAGGCCCGTTGATGCCGCCGCCAGGCTGATATCACTTTCGTTGATCGCCCCGACACCCGATGACAGGATGCGAACCTTGACCTGATCGGTGCCGAGCTTGTCAATCGCTGTCCGAATAGCCTCAAGCGAGCCGTGGACATCGGTTTTCAGCACCACCGGCAGCTCTTCGGCCTCACCGGCGGCGATGGCGGAAAGCATCTGTTCAACCGAACCACGACCGGCCACCGAGGTATCCTTGGTGCGCTGGCTGCGTTGCCTGTATTCAGAAACCTCACGGGCGCGGGCCTCATTTTCGACCACGGTCAGGCGATCACCCGCCATCGGTGTTCCGTTAAGCCCCAAAACCTCAATCGCGTCACCCGGTTTCGCCGTTTTGACGGCACGGCCGCGATCATCATACATGGCCCGAACCCGGCCGGTTTCAGCACCGACAACGAACACATCGCCGACATCGAGCGTACCGCGGGTCACCAGCAGTGAGGCGACCGAGCCACGACCGCGTTCAACCTTGGCCTCGATAACCGCGCCTTCGGCCTCGGCATCAGGGTTGGCCTTCAACTCCATGAGTTCGGCCTGGAGCATGACGGCCTCTTCCAGCCTGTCCAGCCCCATGCCGCTATGCGCGGAAACATCCACCGCCAGCACATCACCACCGAAATCCTCGGTAACAATCTCATGGCTGAGCAGCTCATTACGGACACGCTGTGGGTCAGCCTCGGGCTTGTCGCATTTGTTGATAGCGATGATAACGGGGCATGCCGCAGCACGGGCGTGATTGATCGCCTCAATCGTCTGCTGCATGACACCATCATCAGCCGCCACGACGAGGATCACGATATCGGTGATATTGGCCCCGCGCATGCGCATTTCGGTGAAGGCCTCGTGGCCCGGGGTATCAATAAAGGTGATGGTGTTCCCGGCCGCGCTGGTGACCTGATAGGCCCCGATATGCTGGGTAATCCCGCCGCTTTCACCAGCGGCAACATCAGCCTTGCGGATGGCATCAAGGATAGAGGTTTTGCCGTGATCGACATGCCCCATCACCGTGACCACAGGCGGGCGCGGCTTGAGCGCGGCAGGATCATCGGTTGGTTCGGTCGTGATGATATCAACATCAGCTTCCGATACCCGGTTCGGTTTGTGGCCGAGTTCAATGGTGATCAACTCGGCTGTTTCAGCATCAATGGTCTGGGTCACCGTGGCCATGATGCCGAGCTTCATCAGCTCCTTGATGACATCAGCGGCACGTTCAGCCATCCGGTTGGACAGCTCCTGCACCGTGATCACTTCAGGAATGGTGACATCGCGAACCTGCTTGACCTTGGGCTGCGCCTCGGCACCGCGCATCCGTGCCTTTTCACGTTCACGGGCGCGGCGAACCGATGCCAGCGAACGCTGGCGAACACTTTCACCGCCATCAAGGGCCTCGGTAATGGTGATTTTACCACGGCGACGCTGTTCCTGTTCACCCCGGCGAGCCGGTTGCTTGCGGGGCTGTTCAGGCACTTCACGGCGTTTTGATACCGTCCGTGCAGCAGCGCCGGCATCAGGGGTGGCATCAGCCTGGGGAGCGCGTTCCTCGGTGCTGGTCCGCTTGGCGACCTGTTCGGCGTGGCGGCGGGTATCAGCCTCACGCTTGGTTACTTCCTCTTCGGCGATCTTGCGCATTTCTTCGAGTTCGCGCTCACGCCGGGATTTGGCTTCAACGGGTTTTGCCTCATCAGCCACATCAGTACCGGCAGGGGCATCGGCTTTCGGGGCTTCGGGGGTTGCTTCGGGTTTTTCGGATTGACGCTTCAGGCCTTCCTGCAAAGCGCGATTTCGGGCCGCGCGTTCAGCATCAGTCAGGTTATCGCCTGCCTTGGTCTCATCGAGATCAGCCGCTGCTGGTGCGGGGTCGGCCTTGGCCGGGGCAGGCTGCTGGGTGGCGGGCTTGCGGATACCGCCGGTCTGGCGCTTGCGAACGACTTCAACCTGTACGCCCCGTGTTTTGGTCCGGGCAGGAGGGGCGCCGCGCGGCGGCGCGGGGGCCGTGGCGGTTCCGGTATCAGTAACCCCGCCAAGCGTGAGTTTACCGCTACCAAGACTCAAGGTCTTTTTCTTGTCCGCTTCGTTACTCATCAATAACCCTTTCAAGCCACCGGTTTACCATCAGGTTCCGGTAGACATGGTTTACAATGGCCTTGCAGTGAAATGCAAGCCTTGCTGGTGCAATCCCCTATTCCTCGTCGACCCCGCGCCACTGCCTGAGGCGAAAGATCTCATCCCTGATCCGGTCTGCCTGGCGAGGGATCGTATCCAGCACCGCGGCAAACGCAATAGAGGCGCGCCCGAACACGGAGCCGATCTCCTCCCCGGTCATGAGGGTTGTTGACCAGTCATGATCAACGTCCCCGGCCAGCGCCCGTGCCTCCCGGGGTGAGGCGTCTGTTGCCACCATCAACCCGGCGATGCGTCCTGCCGCCCTGATCTTGCCGCCACCCCCCAGAACCATGCCGTTGCGCCGGCCGATGGAAAGGATGTCCTGGCAACGCCGTAACAGCAGCGCATCCAGCTGGTCCACCGCCATGGCATCAGCCCTCTGAAGCCCCAGCGCACGAGCCAGCTTGCCTTTTTCAAGGGCCTGGCTGACCAGCGATGGCAGCGCCCTGACCCAGGCCCCCCGACCCGGCAGTTTGCCAGCCACATCAGGCACGATCATGCCGTCAGGGGAGGCAACAAACCGGATCAACAGCGACGGGTCATGGTGTTCCCGCGTCACAACACAGAGCCGCTCACGGCCTGTGCCGGCTTCGTCATCCGATGCAGCGCTGTCGATATCAGTCGTCACGCCGGACCTCCCTTCCCCGCAAGGATCAGCCCTTTATTCGTCACCGGTTCCGGCTTCGGCGACATCATCGCCTGCTTCTTCACCTGTATTTTCAGCCGCCTCTTCGGCAGCCTCGTCTTCATCTTCAAACCAGTGGGCGCGGGCCGCCATGATCACGGCACCGGCATCATCAGCGCTGTTGAGGCCCTGATCACCGAGGTAGCCCATCAGCTCTTCGGTATCGAGATCGGCCAGATCATCAAGGGTTTTGATCCCCGCCTCAGCCAGGGTCAGGATAGCCGCCGGGGCAAGCATATCGAAATCACGCAGATCATCGGCAACCTCAAGCTTTTCAAGCTCACCAGCGATGCGGGTGGCTTCGCGTTCAACAAATTCATTGGCACGGCGTGACAGCTCACCGGCGATATCCTCATCAAAACCCTGAATGCTCATGATTTCCTCAATGGGGGTTTCGGCAATATCCTCCACCATCACAAAACCTTCAGCGATCAGGAGGTGGGCGATAACGTCATCGATATCGAGGCTTTCCATGAAGCGGGCAGACCGGGTCCGGGTTTCTTCCTGACGGCGCTCGCTTTCCTGGGTTTCGGTCAGGATATCGATGTACCAGCCCGTCAACTGGGAGGCGAGACGGACGTTCTGGCCACGCCGGCCGATGGCAAGGCTGAGCTGGTCATCAGGAACGATGACTTCCATGCGGCCTGCATCCTCATCCATCACGACCTTGGAAACCAGCGCCGGTGCCAGTGCGTTGACCGCAAAAGTCACCGTATCATCGGACCAGGGGATAATTTCAATTTTCTCACCCTGCAATTCATTGACGACCGCCTGAACACGGCTGCCGCGCATACCGACACAGGCCCCGACAGGGTCAATGCTGCTATCATTGGAAACAACAGCAATCTTGGCGCGGCTGCCCGGTTCACGGACAACGTTCTTGATCTCAATAATACCGTCATAGATTTCCGGCACTTCCTGGGTGAAGAGCTGGGCCATGAACTGATTGTCAGCACGCGACAGGAAAATCTGCGGGCCCCGGACTTCCTCCCGGACATCCTTGATAAAGGCGCGGACACGGTCGCCCTGGCGGAGGATTTCGCGGGGGATCATTTCTTCCCGGCGGATCACGCCTTCGGCACGGCCCAGATCAACGGTGATCGAATAGCTTTCGGCACGCTTGATGGTGCCGACAACAATTTCGCCGATGCGATGCTTGTATTCATCGAACTGGCGCGCCCGTTCAGCATCACGGACCCGCTGGGAGATCACCTGCTTGGCGGTCTGGGCGGCGATACGGCCAAATTCAAGCGGCGGCAGTTCTTCACGGATAAAATCACCGATGGCGAGTTCAGGGTTGATCTGATGGGCCTGTTCCAGCGTCAGCTGGTTGACCTCATCTTCAACCTCTTCGACCACCTCGATTACCTTTTCAAGGGTAATGCTGCCGGATTTGCGATCAATCTGGGCGCGGATATCGCGATCCTGACCATAGCGGGAACGCCCCGCTTTCTGGATCGCCTGTTCCATGGCGATAATCACTTCTTCCCGTTCAATGGACTTGTCGCGGGCAACGATTTCCGCGACCTGAATAAGTTCAGCACCGGGAATTGATGAGGTATCCATGACTTCAACCTTTCTTTCTGGAAGCAAGGGGTTTCAGAAACCATTCCGACGGATCAAGCTTGGCGCTTTCAATCCCGTCATAGGGAATGGTCTGTGAGCCAAATGCCGTATCAATCAGCACATCGCCATCCCCGGTCATGCCCTGAAGCCGACCATTGAAACGACGACGGCCATCTATCAGCTCTTTGACCGTAATTTTTACCAATTCGCCTTTGAACCGCTCATAGTCTATCGGGCGCACCAGCGGCCGGGACAGGCCGGGGGATGATACCTCGAGCGTAAAGGCGGATGCTATCGGGTCTTCCACATCAAGCACAGCGGAGATACTGCGTGAAATCTTGGCGCAGTCCTCAACCGTCATTTCACGATCCACGTCCTGTGGCTCGGCCATGATCTGGAGCGTGCCATTGCCAAAGTTGACCCGCACCAGCGTGAATTCAAGCGATTCCACCACGGGTTCAATCAGTGCAGCAATTTTTTCTTCGAGTGCCATGGTTTGACCAATAAAAAAGGCGGGCTTTTGGCCCACCGTCCGAATTGACAGCATTTTCATCTTCTATAAACAAAAACCGTTCTTGTTGCAAGTCTTTAGGGGTTCTGGCGATCTTGACGGCGATAGAGAAACCACGCTGACCGGCGACCGGCTTTCTCGGCTTTGGCCATGTAGCGTGTGCCTGGCCAGCCTGGAGGCGGCTGCCGCCAATCAGCGGGGCGGCGGGCCTGCCAGGCAAAATCATCCGTGCCGAGCATTGACTGGAGCAGCCAGGTTTTCGCGGTTGCATCATCACTGGCCAGCAGCAATTCACCCCCGGGGCGAATCAGCCGCGCCAGCTGATCGATCATCACCGGTTGCAGGATACGCCGCTCCCGATGACGGAATTTGGGCCATGGGTCGGGAAAAAGGATAAAAGCGCCATCAAGGCAGGCATCCGGCAATAGAGGCAGAAACAGCCGCACGTCCTCAGGCCAGATGCGAATATTGGTCAGCCCGCGCTGGCGGATATGGCCGCACAGGCCCGCAACCCCGTTCATGAACGGCTCGGCACCGATGAAACACGCCCCGGGGCTTTCTTCGGCACGGGCCGCCAGATGCTCACCGCCGCCAAAGCCGATTTCAAGAAACACAGGCCTGTCTTCCCTGTCAGGCTCATCGTTGAACAACGCCTGTGGGGGCAGGGCGGCAGCGCATTCGACCGTATCTGCGTCAATACCGTAATGATCAAGGCCCCATTCCAGGTTTTCAGCGGGTTGCCGCCTCAGCCTCCGGCCATGGCGGCGACCATAAAAAACCGGGGTGCCCGGATCAGGTCTGTTTGATGCCGATCTTTCAGGTGTCATTACTTTCCGGCAGCCGATTTGAGCGTATCGACCAGATCAAGCGCTTCCCAGGGGAAGCTCCCCGGCCCGGCCTCACCCGCCTTGCGCCCGAAGTGACCATAGGCGGCTGTCGATGCATAAATTGGTGCATTCAGCCCCAGCGTTTCCCTGATCCCGCGAGGACGGAGGTCCATCACATCAGGAATAATCGCGGCGATCCGCGTGTCTTCAATCACCCCGGTCTGGTTGGTGTTGACGAAAACCGACAGCGGGTACGAAACACCGATCGCGTAGGACAGCTGGATGGTGCAACGTTCCGCCAGACTGGCGGCAACGATATTCTTGGCCAGATAGCGCGCTGCATAGGCCGCCGAGCGATCAACCTTTGTCGGGTCCTTGCCACTGAACGCACCGCCGCCATGGGGGGCAGCACCACCGTAAGTATCAACAATAATCTTGCGGCCGGTCAGCCCGGCATCACCGTCAGGACCGCCAATGACGAAACGCCCGGTCGGGTTGACGTAGAATTTGTCCTCGGCGCACATCCAGCCTTCCGGCAGCACCGCCATGACGTGTTCACGGACCAGATCACGGACATCCTGTTCGCTGGCATCCTCAACATGCTGGGTTGAGACCACCACACTTTCGGCCCGCACCGGCTGGCCGTTTTCATAGACGCAGGTGATCTGGGATTTGCTGTCCGGCCCGAGAATGGATGCTGTCCCCGCGTGGCGGGCATCAGCAAGCGATTTCAGAATCCGGTGTGAATAATGGATCGGCGCGGGCATGAGTTCATCGGTTTCACGGCAGGCAAAACCGAACATGATGCCCTGATCGCCAGCGCCTTCATCCTTGTTGTCGCCGCTGTCAACACCCTGGGCGATATCCGCGGACTGATCATGCAGGTGGCATTCCACCGTCATGTTGGCCCAGTGATAACCATCCTGTTCATAGCCGATTGACTTGACCGCCTGCCGTGCCGCCTCAATAATCTCATCCTGGCTGACCGGATGGGGGCAACGCACTTCACCCGCCAGAACAGTGCGGTTGGTGGTGGTGAGGGTTTCGCAGGCAACGCGGCTTTCGCCAAATTTACCGAGATAGAGATCAACGATCTCATCGGAAATCCGGTCGCATACCTTATCCGGATGGCCTTCAGAAACGGACTCACTCGTAAAGAGATAAGACATCAGTGTTTTCCCTGTCATCATTGGAGCCTGCAACTTAATGCGCCTGCTTTTGACGGGTCAAGCCCTCAATTAGGCAAACCATCACAATGCCGGATATCAGCAGCAGCCAGAAAAGCCGGTCACCATGCCGTGCATAAGGCGTTTTGATGCTGCCGCTGACCGGCGCATCAATAACCCCGGTCTCATCATAGGGGATACGGTGGGTGATGCGGCCATGACTGTCAATCACCGCGCTGATGCCTGTATTGGCCACGCGAATGATCGGCAGGCCAAGCTCGGCCGAACGCATCCGGGCTATGGCCAGATGCTGGCGCGGGCCGATTGTGTCACCAAACCAGGCATCATTGGTGACAGTGACAATCATATCAGCCCCGGTTTCAGTCACCGCATGCCGGACAGCCTGGGGGAAAATCACCTCATAGCAGATCAGGGGCAGGATACGCACCTGCTGACCATGACGCAGACTTAAGGTAAACACATCACGCTTCGCCCCCGGCTGGAAATCGTAGGGACCAGCGATAGCATCAACAAACGGCAGGTAATGGCGCAGTGGCGCGTATTCACCAAAGGGAACAAGATGGGTTTTGTCATAGGTATCCAGCATCCGGCCATCCGGCCCGATCAGGCCCATGGAATTGTAGATGAGGGGGCCAGGCTCAACCCTCAGCATCCCGGTGATCAGGGGCGTTACCCCCGATGATGCCGCCTGTGCCACCGATGACAGCACCCCGCGTTCGCGTTCAAACACCCCGGCAAAGGCTGTTTCCGGCCAGACAATCAGGTCCGGATGGCCAGACGATATTCCCTGGCTGGGCGATACACTTTCATGACTATAGGACTGCCGTGACAGGGTGATGAGCTGGCTGAAATGCCCCTGACGCAGATCACGGTTCCATTTATCGCGTTGCGGGATATTCGGCTGCACCAGCCGCACGGTCATACCGGACGCAACCGTCGTCACCGCGCCCGTGCCGGCATGCAGATACCCCGCCATCATTACCGCGAGCAACATCGTGATCAGCCCGCCCGTGATCAGCCGCGCCTTCAGGATCAGGAGGGCGGGGATCACGGCAAAGGCAAGCGCCATCAGGCACAGCCCCCAAAGCCCGAGCCACGCCGCCGCACCGAGGGTAATATCAGCATTGGCAAAAACCATCCCGGGGGCATTCCACGGAAACCCCGTCAGGACAATGCCGCGGGCGTATTCAGCCAGCGCAAGGGTGATTACCGCCAGCAGCAGCCGCGCCACAGGGTTTTGGATAAAAGCAGCAGCAATCATGAAGGCCACCGCCCAGAACAACCCCAGCAGCAATGGCAGACCCAGGGCCGCAAAGGGGATCAGGAAAACATTCCCGCCACCTGCCGTGACAAACGCCTGGCTGATCCAGACCATGGAAACAACAAACCATCCAAAGCCCGTTGCATAGCCCAGCACAAAGCCTTCAAGCCTGTGGCGTGACAGGGCCATCCAGAACAGCGGGGCCGACAGCGCCAGCAATCCCGGAAAAAACCCGACCGGGGGCAGGGCCATGCTGCCGACAATGCCTGATAGAAGCGCCGCCAATGCCCGCTTCCACCAGCCTTGCGGCATCCTCGATGTCATGCTGATTTCTTTGAACGGGCGGCTGATTTCTTTGACGGGGTGGCAGGCCGCATCCCGGGAGTGGTTATGCGTTCCAGCCCGCCGATCTTGATCACGCTGATATGACGCGGGTGGCTTTCAATGATTTCAAATTCAAGCCCGCTGGCATGACGGATGATCTCACCCCGGCCAGGGACACGCCCGGCCAGCGTTGCCACCAGCCCGCCAACGGTGTCGATTTCCTCAAATTCCTCATCATCAAAGCGGATCCCGGCAAAATCCCAGAGCTGGTCGAGCTCAACCCTCGCCTCAACCGTGATGGTTCCATCGGTGTTGGTCACCATCAGGGGTTCGGCATCATCATCGTGTTCATCATTGATCTCACCCACGATTTCCTCAACCAGGTCCTCAATGGTGATCAGCCCGTCAATGCCGCCATATTCATCAACCACCAGCGCCAGATGAAGCCGCTTGAGCCGCATTTCCTGCAACAGATCAAGCGCCCGCATTGTCGGCGCAATGAAAATCGGCTGGCGCAGCATGGCCATCAGATCGGGTTCAATATCGCTTTCATCCCCGGCGTTGTTATCCCCGGCGTTATCATCCCGGGCGTTATCATCCCCGGGTTTATCACTATTATCAGTATCCTGGCGCATGGTCCGCGCCACATCCTTGATATGCAGAAAACCCAGCACTTCATCGAGGCTGACCTTGCACACGGGAACCCGCGAATGATTAGCCTCAATAATGGTGCGGAAGATGGTTTTATGGCCATCGGTGATATCCACCGAGACGATATCCGCCCGCGGCACCATGACATCCATCGCGGTGATATCCCTCAACCCGAGAATATTGGTCAGCAGCATGCTTTCATGGCTGTCGAAACTGACGGTCTCACGGATCGATTCTTCGAGCAGCTCCGTCAGCTCCTCACGGGCCAGTGCGCGCTGGCCCGGTAAGGCCCGCATCACGGCATTCCTGAATTTCTGGAACGTACTCACCCGCGTTATTCCCTTGCCTCATCGTAGGGATCAGCGACCCCGACTGACCCCAGAATGGATATTTCCAGCTGTTCCATGGTGGTGGCCTCGGCATCATCCTGATGGTCATGGCCCAGCAGATGCAGAACACCATGCACCATCAGATGCAGGGCATGATCCGTCATGCTGATGGAAAGCCCGGCAGCCTCCCCCTCCATCACCCCCCAGGCGAGGGCGATATCACCAAGGAAATCATCGTCATCATCATCAGGAAAGGACAGCACGTTGGTGGCACCATTCTTGCCGCGATGGGCCATGTTGAGTTCAGCCACGCTGGCATCATCGGAGAGGAGAATGGTCCATTCAGCCGCCTCAATCCCGGCCTTGTTGAGGCAGGCCCGAAAGGCGGCAGCAAGCCGCGCCCTGAAGTCGCCATCAAGCAAATCAAGCCAGCGGTGATCGGCAATCACGATTTCGGCAAAAAGCCCATGATGATCTTCGACAATGACAACCGGACTGTCATCATCATCGGCCTGATCACCGGTCATCTGATCTATTGTTTCCATCAGTGCTCGTCGTGTTCTTCGTAAGCGGTCAGGATCCGGGCAACCACAGGGTGACGAACCACGTCACTGCCCTTCAATCTGATAATTTTAACGCCTTCAACATTATCAAGTATTTCAACAGCATCGGCAAGGCCCGATTTTTGCCCCACTGGCAGATCAACCTGGGAGAGGTCACCGGTAATGACCATGCGGGCATCATCACCAAGCCTCGTTAACACCATTTTCATCTGAACCGGCGTGGTATTCTGGGCCTCATCAATAATGACATAGGACTGGGCGAGCGTCCGTCCACGCATGAATGCAATCGGGGCAATCTCGATCTGGCCCGAGGCCAGCATCTTTTCCACTTTTTCCGGCGGCATCATGTCATAGAGCGCATCATAGAGCGGCCGCAGGTACGGATCGACCTTCTCTTTCATGTCACCGGGAAGGAAGCCAAGCCTTTCGCCAGCCTCCACCGCCGGGCGTGACAGCACAATCCGTTCGACCTGCCGGTTCTTGAGCGCCTCAACAGCCTTGGCCACGGCCAGGTATGTTTTGCCTGAACCCGCCGGGCCGACCCCGAACACCACATCATGCACAGCCAGTGCCTTGAGGTAATCCTGCTGGCCGGCAGATTTCGGCAGCACCGACCGCCGCCAGGTTTCAATCGTGCCGGCGGGATTGGTGAAATTCTTCATATCGGCAGTCCCGCCCTGTTCCCTCGTGCCATTGGCCCAGCGCAGCGCATCCTTGACCATGGAGGACGAGATATCGCTTTCCGCACCACTGTCATTGGCGATGCGCTGATAAAGAGCTTCGATCGTGGATTTGGCGGTATCGGCGTTGTCCTTGGTGCCGGTGATCTGGAGAATGTTGCCGAATGTGTCGAGCGAGACATCAAGCGCTTTTTCGATCTGAACCAGATTGCTGTTGTGATGCCCGTAGAGATAGGGAAGGAAATCATTATCCTCAAACTCGATTTTAATTCTGTGGCCTTTTTTCTGACTCACGCTCGTCCAATCTCCCCTAGAGAAAAATATCGTCAGGCATCATAGCGGCTCACCCGAAAGACTTTTCTGATGGGCCGCTGTTATCCTGAGAGGAATAATAGCACCAATTTCGCCGGATTGTTCAGGGAAATGCACCGCCTGCATCCACGGGCTGCGCCCGGCACGCTGACCGGCACGGTTGGCGGGTCTTTCCACCAGCACGTCCATAATCGATCCGACCTTTTGCATGTTAAACGCGAATTGTTGCGAATCCGTGACTTGTTGCAGGCTGGCCAGACGGTCCGATTTAACCTGATCATCAACCTGATCATCAATGCCCGCCGCCGGTGTCCCCGGGCGCGGCGAGTATTTGAAGGAATAGACCGAGGCGTATTCAATCTCGGCAATCAGGTTGATGGTATCGGCAAAATCACGATCGGTTTCACCCGGGAACCCGACAATGAAATCACCGCTCAATGCCATATCAGGGCGGGCCTTGCGCAACCGGTCAATGATACGGCGGTAATCATCACGGCTATGGCGGCGGTTCATCGCCTCCAGAATACGGTCAGACCCTGACTGCACCGGTAGATGCAGATAAGGCATCAGCTGCGGGATATCGGCATGGGCCATGATCAGGTCATCATCCATATCGGTGGGGTGCGAGGTGGTGTAGCGGATCCGCTCCAGCCCGCTGATTTCAGCCAGTGCCGAGAGCAGCCGGGCGAAATTCCACTGCCCGCCATCCGGCGCTTCACCGCGCCAGGCATTGACGTTCTGGCCAAGCAGGGTCAACTCAACCGTCCCTGATGCAACAAGGCGTGAAGCCTCGGTCAGGATGCTGGCGGCAGGGCGGGAAAATTCGGCCCCCCTTGTATAGGGAACAACACAGAAGGTGCAGAATTTATCGCACCCTTCCTGCACCGAAAGAAAGGCAGCCGGGCCACGCGGGGTGTGTTCCTCGGGCAGAAAATCGAATTTGTCTTCAACCGGGAAATCGGTGTCGATCACCGCATTGCGTGATGCCGGGTCCGTGCGGGAGACCAGCTCAGGCAGGCGATGATAGGCTTGCGGGCCAACCACCACATCAACCCAGGGGGCGCGGCGGCTGATTTCCTCACCTTCGGCCTGGGCGACACAGCCTGCAACGGCGATCCGGACATCACGGCCAAGTCCCTGCTGCTGTTCTTTCCAGCGGCGCAACCGGCCCAGTTCCGAGAATACCTTCTCGGATGCCCTCTCCCTGATATGGCAGGTGTTGATGATCACCATATCCGCATCATCGACATTCCCCGATGGCGTGTAGCCCAGCGGGGCCAGCACATCCGCCATTCTGTCCGAATCATAGACATTCATCTGACAGCCATAGGTTTTGATGTAGAGGTTTTTGGCCATATCCTCCCTCTAATCCCCGGTTTCCCGGGTGTCAAGTCGCATCAGGAGAGCATCGCGTCTTTCGCCATCAAGCCGGTAATACCCCTGCCTGCGGCCCGTAACCCTGAACCCGGCCCGCTGATAGAGCCTGATCGCCTCCTCATTGCCCTCCATAACATCGAGATAACAGCCGAGGGTGGCGTGGTTTTTCAGAAATTCATCCAGCAATGCGCTGCCTATGCCCTGATTGCGCGCCTCGTTGATCACCGTTATCTGGATAATTTCAGCTTCACCCGAAACAATCTGCCCCAGGATGAAGCCCTTGATGCCGTCTTTATCCTCAGCCACCATCCCGGCAAAGGCAGGCTGGCTCCAGTACTGTACTGTGGTGGCTTCGGGCCAATCTTCATCAACACTGTCAAGCAGGGGCAGATCATTGCGGTTGATGGGGCGGACCTTGATCATCGTGGCCCCAGCAGTGGATCGGAAAGGTAAATCGGGTCTAGCGGTGCCGGGTCAGCATCAGTAAAGGTTGCATAAAGCCCGCAAAGATGACTGGCAAGGGGCTGAGCCGGATGAAACGCAGCCTCTATCGGACGGTTTTTGAGGGTTCCAGCCAGACCATCACCGATTTGCCCGGTGATAATCCATTCATGGCCATGATCCGCCAGCACAGCGGCAACCCCCTCAGCGGGCAGATCAGCCACCGGCATCATGGGCCTGCCATCAGGATGATAGAGCGCAACGAAGAGCGAGCCACGCCGCGTATCGGCCAGCGCCGCCACCGGATGCTGGCTGTTGAGCGCGGCATGCGCCATGGCATCCAGCGAATTAAGGCCATGGCCCCTGATGCCGCGGGAAATCGCAAACCCCTTGGCGGCGGCCAGCGCAACCCTGATACCGGTGAACGACCCCGGCCCGCGACCCGCCAGCACCGCCGTGATCGCCTCAACCCCAAGCCCGGCCTGATTGAGGCAGTCACGGGCAAGGGTCAGCATCCAGGCGGCGTGACCATGGCGGGCATCATGGCGGGTTTCAGCCAGCACCGTGGTGCCGTGCATGATGGCGGCGCTGGCAACAGCCGCGCTCGCCTCAAGCGCCAGGATGGTCGGGGTAGTTGTCACGGGTGACATAACCTTTGAACAATAATCACGACTTGGTTATAACGAGGATCGGATTGTATTGTCGAGGAAAGTCACCATGAGCGGAAAGAATTTCTGGCTTATACTGATTGTAAACCTCCTGATCGTGTTTTCCGGTGTCGCCAGGGCAGCGGATCACGCTGTGGTCATCATGTATCACCGGTTTGGTGAGGATCGCTATCCTTCCACCAACACCACGATGCCGCAGTTCGAATCGCACCTCAGGGAGCTGGCCAACGGTGATTACACTGTTTTGCCCCTGATTGAGATCACCGAAAAAATTGCCGAGGGGACCCCGCTCCCCGACAAGACGGTGGCGATCACCGTCGATGATGCCTTTATTTCGGTCTATGAGAAGGCCTGGCCAAGGCTGCGTGAATACGGCTTTCCCTTCACGCTGTTTGTGGCAACCCGTTCCATTGATCAGGGCCTTGATGGCTATGCCAGCTGGGACCAGATCAGGGAAATGCAGGCGGCTGGCGTTGATATCGGCAGCCAGACCCACACCCATCCGCATCTGCACCGCGTCACCCTGGAGGAGGCCCGGGAAGAGATCAGCATTTCAAATGAACGTTTCCTTGAGGAGCTGGGCCTGATCCCGCCCCTCCATGCCTACCCTTATGGTGAATATTCACCCGAAATCCGTGATCTGATGCAGGAAATGGGGTTCATGGCGGCGTTTGGCCAGAATTCGGGTGTTGTTCATGACACGGTCCACGCCTTTGAATACCCGCGTTTTGCCTTTAATGAAAATTACGGTTCCGTTGACAGGCTGAAACTGGCCATCAATTCCCTGCCGATCCCTGTCACCGATATTACCCCTGAAAGCGGAGTGCTGACCGAAAACCCGCCCCTGACCGGGTTCACGGTTTTGCCCGGGGTTGAACCCCTCAGCCGGTTGTCGTGCTTTGCATCAGGGATGGGCAAGGTGAAGACCATCACCCTCGGCCGCCGGATTGAGGTTCGATTGCCGCAAGCCTTTGCGGGGAATCGCGGGCGCATCAACTGCACCATGCCTGATATTGTTGATGGTGGTGAAACCGGGCGCTGGCGCTGGCTCGGCCGCCAGTTCATCAAACCCTGATATAAAACCCTGAAATCAAATGTGATCGGGGGATTGGCGGGATGATCTATTCCGTGGACAACTGGGCGTTGTCGTAGATCATCAGCTTGTTGACCCTGATGACATCGACCAGGGTTTCAATGTATTTCTCGCCTTCTTCGGAATAGCGATCCAGCTGGTTGACCAGTTGCCTGATCGCCTCGGCATCGGTTGGGCCATCGAGCCTTTGACGCTGATCCCTGAAATCAGCATAGGCACTGTGGGAGTTGATGTTGTGCATATAGGCGCGCACCGAATCAAACAGTGAGGCAAAGGACCGGACCACAACATTATCAAATCGGGCCTCTTTCGGGCGCAGCCCGGCACCGGTGTTCCAGGCCCATTGCCCGAAGAGCGCATTGCCCTGAATAGCAAAGCGTGATGTTCCCCAGCCTGATTCGACCGCCGCCTGGGCCAGCGCGATGGATACCGGGATCGGCGCAACACGCCTGCCCAGCTCCTGTTTCATATCGTCAACAGTCGGGTCGGTTGGCCTGTATCCATACAGCTCACCCCATTGACGGAGCTTGGCCAGATCGTTGTTTTCAACGGCTTTCATGACCAGCGCATGACGGCTTTCCAGCTCCTGATTGGCGCGCAGGATCAGCGGCAGCATGAAGGCAATGAACTGCTTCTTGCGCTGGCTGGCTGACAGCTTGGTGATATCAGGCAGGGATTGCAGGTAGACAGGCTTGATCATGAGGGGGTCCGAAGACCTCGATACATCGGGCAGGCTCGGTATCGTTGGCACCGCCTGCAGTGATGCGGTTTGCGTGATCTCTTCGGGCTGATCGTCTGCCTCGTCTGCTGGC
>NTKX01000032.1 GCA_002457135.1 SAR116 cluster bacterium MED-G04 | reverse complement strand
CGCTTGCCCGTCAGCTTGAAGGAAACGACCTGAACGATCACCGACACTGTTTCCAGCACGAAAATCCCGCCGATGATGGCCAGCACCAGCTCATGGCGTGTTGCCACCGATATGGCACCGAGACCGCCGCCGAGCGCCAGCGAGCCGGTATCACCCATGAAAACCCGCGCTGGCGGGGCGTTGTACCAGAGGAAGCCAAGACCAGCCCCGATCAGCGCACCACAGATCACCGCCAGTTCACCGGTGCCGGGGACATAGTGAATTTGCAGGTAATTGGCGAAATTGATATTGCCGCAGAGATAGGCGATCAGCCCGAATGACAGCGCCGTGATGATCACCGGAACAATCGCCAGCCCATCCAGCCCGTCGGTCAGGTTGACAGCGTTTGATGCCCCCACCATCACGAAAATGGCAAACGGGACATAGAACAGGCCGAGGTTGAAAACAACGTCCTTCATCGACGGGATGGCCAGACCGTAGCGCAGGTTATCAGGGGCAATTTCAATGAAAACCAGCGTGACAACAAACGCGCCGAGGATCTGCAAAGCCATTTTCATCCGCCCGGACATGCCGTTTGATGACCGTTTACGGAGTTTCTTGTAATCATCGAAAAACCCGATCATCCCGAAAAACAGGGACAGGGCCAGCACCGGCCACAGGTAGATTGACGAAAACGGCACCCATAACAGCGATGACACACCAAAGGCGATCAGGATCAGCAGCCCGCCCATGGTTGGGGTGCCTTTCTTGGCGATGATATGGCTTTGCGGGCCGTCATCCCGGATCGGCTGGCCTTCGCCTTGCAGGGATTTCAGCCAGTTGATCATCCGGTTGCCAAAGAGGAAGGAGATAATCAGCGCGGTCATCACCGCCCCGCCGGTGCGGAACGTCAGGTATCGGAAAAGGTTGAAGGGCTGAAACTGGTCAGCAAAGGGAACCAAGAGGTCAGGCAACATGGGACTCTCCATTATGGGGTGGTGGTCCCTTGAGCAGGTTCCGCATCAGGGCAGGCGTTCGCATGCCGTTTGATCCCTTGACCAGCACCACATCACCATCGCGGACATGCCGAAAGGCCAGCCCGGTGGCGGCATCGGCATCATCGGCAAGATGCATCTGGAACGGCGCATCAGGCATGGATCCGGCCAGGCTGTGCATGCCCTCACCAAAGGCGATAACAACAGCGGGCGGGGCAGCAAGGAGCGTCTTGCCAAGGCTGCGGTGGAGCGCATCGCTCTCTTCCCCCAGCTCCAGCATATCGGCCAGGATCGCAACACGGCGGCCATGGCGCGGGTTGCCGGAAAGGTCACGCAACGCCGCCTCCATGGATGCCGGGCTGGCGTTGTAGCTGTCATCAATCAGGGTGAACCGGCGGCCATCAGGATAGGTCACATTATGGTGCTTGCCGCGACCGGGGATATCGTCAATCCCGGCAAGCGCCTCAAGGGAACGGTCACGGTCCAGCCCCTCGCTCTCGGCAATGGCCAGGGCAAAAAGGGCCGACCAGGCGTTATGGGTGCCAGACATGCCCAGCGTGAAACTGACCCGGATACCGTTGATGAGGGCAGCAACCTCAATCCCGTGGGCTTGCCTGCTGATGCCGAGGATACGGTGATCAGCGCTTTTGTTCTCACCGATGGTGATGATCCGGCTTGCGCCATGCTCCCTTGCGAGGGACGACAGGAAAGGCGTGAACGGGTCATCGGCGTTCAGAACAGCGATGCCTCCATCAGCAAGCCCCTGAAAGATTTCACCTTTGGCAGAGGCGATGTCTTCCAGTGAGTTGAAATGCCCGATATGGCTTTTGGCAATGCGGGTGATGATGGCGTAATCGGGTTTCACCAGCGGGCTGAGATCGGCGATTTCACCCGCGTGGTTCATGCCCAGTTCAAAGACACCAAACTGGCTGCGGGCTGGCATGCGGGCCAGGCTTAGGGGCGCGCCGATATGGTTGTTCAGGTTGCCCTCTGAGGCATGGCAATGGCCATGCGCCGCCAGCAGGGTGGAGATAATATGACGTGTTCCGGTCTTGCCGACACTGCCGGTAACAGCGATGCGCTGGGCCGTGGAGCGGAGCCGGGATGCAATGGCCATCTGCCTGAGTCCGCAGAGCGTGTGATTAACCTGCACCGCTGGAATAGAGGCATCAACAGGATGATCCACGAGGGCGGCACTGGCCCCGGCTTCGGCGGCCTGTTCGATATGGCTGTGACCATCATGATTGGGGCCTTTGAGGGCGATGAACAGGTCCCCCGGCAAGGTTGACCGGCTGTCGATGGAAATCCCTGCCGCCTGCCAGTCTTCACCGCCCAGGGGAACGCCCTGGGTGGCCTTGATGATGGATTGGGCTGACCACAACATTATTCGGCCCCCCCGGATGCATTGGCCATGTTCGCCAGAATGCCCCTAACGGTGGCTTCATCACTGAACGGGAGGGTTTCCGAGCCGATGGTCTGCAAGGCCTCATGCCCCTTGCCCGCCACCATCAGGATGTCACCTGACCCGAGCATGGAAATACCATCGAAAATGGCCTGATGACGATCACCCTGTTCGATGGCATCGGGGCAGGCGGTCTTGATCTCGGCGCGGATGGTACCGGGGTCCTCGCTGCGCGGGTTATCATCGGTAATAATGACAAAATCAGCCAGTTCAGCGGCAATCCTGCCCATTTCAGGGCGTTTGGCGCGGTCACGATCCCCGCCGCAACCAAAGACGACACCCAGCCTACCCCTGACCTGGGGGCGAATGCTGTTGAGCGCGGTTTCCATCGCATCAGGGCTATGGGCGTAATCGACCACCACAATTGCCCCGTCGGGATGACCGTGGATGGTCTGCATCCGCCCGGGTGCAGGCCTGATATAGCTCAATGACATGAGCGCGTGATCCATGGCCAGGCCCGAGGCATGGGCCATGGCCGCCGCCAGCACAGCGTTGCCAGCCTGAAATGATCCGGTGAGGGCCAGCGGCAGGGTGTAATCAAGCCCGTCATAACGAATGGTGGTGGCCAGCCCGCCTTCATAGGGTTTGATCGCCGCGATGCGCAGGTCAGCCGCCGGGTTTTCGCCCACGGTCAGCACATGCACAGGCCGGTCAGCGATATCCTGGCTCAGCCTCTGGCCCCATTCACTATCGATATTGATCACGGCGGTGCCGCCCTCAAGCAGCAAATCCGTGAACAGCACAGCCTTGGCACGGTAGTAGTCTTCCATATCGGCGTGATAGTCGAGGTGTTCGTGGCTGAGATTGGTGAACCCCGCCACCGCGATCTTGACCTCCGCCAGTCGCTTCTGGTGCAGGCCATGGCTCGATGTTTCCATGGAGGCATGGCTGATCCCGTCCCTGGAAAGCCGGTCAAGAACACGATGCAGGCTGGCGGCATCAGGTGTTGTCAGCCCCGGGACGGCCAGATCATCAGCCACCGGGCCAATCACCCCGAGCGTGCCGAGACTGGCACTGCGCCAGCCGATATGCGACCAGATCTGGCGCAGGAATTCAGCCGTGCTGGTTTTGCCATTGGTGCCGGTGATGGCGGCGATCATCCCGGGCTGGCCGGGGTAGAAGGCACGGGAAAGCCGCGCCAGTTCCAGCCGCGTGTCATCGGCGATGATCACCGGAACCGGTTTTTTGCCGACATCGCTTTCTGCCACCACGGCACTCGCGCCATTGGCGATGGCATCATCAATATAGTCATGCCCGTCAGCGGCCGAACCCCTGATGGCAACAAATAAATCCCCACTCCTGATCTTCCGCGAATTGACGCTGACACCCGTGGTTTCGATAGCACCCGAGGCCGCAATTTCCTTTTTGGGAAGATGGGGGAACAGATCATCAAGACGCATGGCCTGCCTCCGCATCAAGTGTGGGTAAATTTACATTAAGAATTTGACGGATTTCGGGCGATTTTTCGTCAACCGGTGCCACACCGAGGAGGGGGGCCGCGTGGTTGATGAAACGGCGAACCGCCGGTGCCGCGACCCAGCCGCCCGTGGCGTAGTTATAACTGAACTTCTGGCCCTTGGGTTCATCGACCATGACCATGACGACAAAGCGGGGATCATTGAGCGGGAAGGCCCCGACAAAAGAGGCGATCTTGGCGGTTTCGCTGTAGCCGCCGACCTGATGCTTTTCGGCCGTGCCGGTCTTGCCGCCAACAACATAGCCCGGCGCATCGGCTTTCTTGCCGGTGCCGCGCTTATGGGTGATGACACTGCGCATGATCGCCCTGACCTTGAGGGTTGTCTCAGGGCTGAAAACTTCCTCGATGATATCCGAATTGGCGCCGCCCTTGATCAGGGATGGCGTTATCTTGTGGCCGTTGCCAACCGCGGTGGCAATCGCGGCCGACAGATGCACCGGTGAAACCGACAGGCCATGGCCAAAGGAAATGGTCATCAGCTCGGCGCGTTTCCAGCGTTGCGGGGTCAGCGGCCTTGCTGCCTCGGGGATATTCAGGTTGATCCTGTCCAGCAGGCCGAGGGCGCGGATATAGCGTTGCTGGGTTTTCACCCCCAGTTTATCGGCGATACGCGCCGACCCCTTGTTGGAGGATACCACCATCACCTCAGCGACATTGAGCGGGTGCTTTTCAGGGTGGTAGTCACTGATGCTGTGGCGACCGACACGGAGCGGGCTGACCACATCGATAATGTCTTCGGCCTGAAACACGCCGCTATCCAGCGCCATGGCTGTATTGAGGATTTTAAAGGTTGATCCCAGCTCATAGACCCCGCGGGTGGCGCGGTTGAACCGGGCATCCTCATCGGTCCGGGCAAAGGTGTTGGGGTCAAAATCAGGCAATGACACGAGGGAAATCAGCTCACCCGTTTTCACATCAATGACGACACCGGCCCCGCCGATGGCTTCAAACTGTTCGATCTGCTTGCTGATCTCGCGGCGCAGGATGGCCTGAACCTCAAGGTCAATGGACAGATGCACATCCTCGCCCCGGGCCAGGGTTTCGTTGAAACCGGATTCGATACCGGCGAGGCCGTTATTATCCTTGTCGACCAGCCCCAGCACATGGGCCGCCTCAAATTTCTGTGGGTAGAACCGGGTGATGCGCTTGCGGCCATGAACGCCGACAATGCCCTCATCCAGTACCCTTGCATAGGTGGCGGGCGCAACCTTCCAGGCCAGCTCGGCATAGCGTCCCTTGCGGGTCAGCTTTTCCAGTGCTTTTTCTTCGGTGGTGTTGGGCAGCAGGCTGGCCAGCGTGATCGCCCCCTTGACGGGGTTCATCACTTCCGCCGGGTCTGCGTAAAGCTCAAACGCGGGCAGGGAGGCCGCCAGTACCCGGCCCTTGCGGTCAAGGATACGGCCCCGCACCGGCACCTCGGCCGATGCTGTCTTGCGATAGCCGCTGGTTCCTTCCATCATCGACAGGGTCATGACCTGAACGCCGATGAGGGCAAAGGCCGCCGCCCCAAAGGCCGCCCCGAAAATCAGGCGATGGCGGGCCACAGCGCTGGCATCATCCGATGGCACCTGCCGCAATTTCCGGCCGATGGAACGCAGCGAAATCATTCCTGCCCACCTCCCGATATTTTATCTCCGGGCGTTATATCTCCGGGCGTGATGCCGCCTGACGTGATCCGGAACAGACCGGCTGAAACCGGCCTTGTGCTGGCCTGGGTGGCGGCTTCCCCGGTGTTGCCCTCACCGAGATGATCAAGGCTCAGGATGCGCTGGGGTTCCACCGGTGCAAAGGAGAGCATTTCTTCGGACAGACGCTGGATCCGGTCCGGCCGCGTCAGGTAGGACCAGTCGGCCTCAAGCACCAGAATACGGTCCTTTTCGGTTTCAATCCGCGATTGCAGAACCTCCAGCCGTTGCTGTTTTTCCAGCGCCTTGCTCTTGATCCAGTAGGTAGTGACCCCGGCCATGACAATGACAAGGGCGCTCAGGATAAAGGCCTGGACGTGGCGCATGGTGAACATCAGGCAGCCTCCATCATGGCGGGAGCATCGGTGCGGATCGCGACCCTGAGGCGGGCCGAACGCGCCCTCGGGTTACGGCTGATCTCATCATCACCGGGTACGGTCGGCCGCTTGCGGGTGATGCGGAAACTGGGGGCAGGGCGTTCGATATCAGGCAGATGCCGTGAGGGCCGGGGGGCCTGATCCGAACGTTCGATCATGAAACGTTTGACGATACGGTCTTCAAGCGAATGGAAGGAAACCACGGCCAGCACGCCGCCGGGTTTGAGGATACGTTCCGCCGCCGCCAGACCATCACGGATTTCCCCCAGCTCATCATTGACGTGAATACGAATGGCCTGAAAAGACCGTGTCGCCGGGTCAATCTGGCCAGGCTTGGGGTAGGGCATAACCGACCGGATGATCTCAGCCAGTTGCAGGGTCCTGATGATGGGCTGTTCAGCCCTCGCCCTGATGATGGCGCGGGCGATCCGGCGGGCGGCGCGTTCCTCGCCGTAATCACGCAACACCCTTGTGATCTCGGCCTCGTCGGCATCGTTGACGAAATCGCTGGCATCCGGGCCGGAACGGTCCATCCGCATATCAAGCGGGCCATCGGTGCGAAAGGAAAAGCCACGCTCAGCCTCATCTATCTGGGGGGAGGAGAGACCCAGATCGAACATAACACCATCAACCAGTTCAAATTCACTATTTGAGGCGAGCGTGGCAAGTTGGGAAAACCGACCAGAGAGAAGAGTCAGTTTCCCGGGAAATCGGTTGACCAGCGACTGCCCGGCGGCAATGGCATCAGGGTCGCGGTCAATGGCGGCAAGGCGGCAATCAGCGGCTTCCAGAACGGCTTTGGTGTATCCGCCCCGTCCAAAAGTGGCATCAATGTAAGCGGCGTTATCCTTTGGGGCGAGCGCTTCCACCACTTCAACAAGCATGACGGGCTGGTGGAGCGTTACGGTCATGAAGCCCCCTTGTCCGGCAGAACGGGTCCTGGCTTCAGGACCAGTTGCGGCAGTCCCTTTTCCTTGATGGTCTTGCGGTGGTCCTGTTCCAGGCTCTTCCAGGTTTCAGGGTTCCACATCCGGAACAACCGCCCGGCACCGGCAAAGACTAC
The DNA here is from genome assembly GCA_002457135.1 of SAR116 cluster bacterium MED-G04. Classification (GTDB taxonomy): domain Bacteria; phylum Pseudomonadota; class Alphaproteobacteria; order Puniceispirillales; family UBA1172; genus UBA1172. The sequence goes on along the minus strand of NTKX01000032.1, from coordinate 12,740 downwards.
CGTCTCACTGATGCTGGCATAGGCCAGGAATTCTTCGGGCAGCAGGATACGGCCTTCGTTATCCAGTTTCATCTGCATGGCGCTGGAAAGCATGGTCTGGAGAATTTCGGTTTCTTCCGACAGGCTGTCCATGGTGTCCAGCACGTCAACGATCTGGTTGATGCGGGCTGCACCCTGGCCTTCGAGGCATTCATGGGTGAGGGAGCGCGTCACGATCAGGGGCTGGCCGGCCTGTTCCAATACCGTCCGATAAGGCGCAGGCACGGAAACCCGCCCTTTCCGGTCGATCTTGTTTTCAAATGTGGACAAGAAATACATTGCCCGCAGCTCCCTGATATTGAACCGGACACCCGTCGGCATCCAGCGCCTGTTCCCTGGTGTTTTTCAGCGGCTTTGAGCATGAAATAACAACATGGGATTATTTGGGATATCATGGGCCAGCATGGTATGTCAACGGAAAATGCCGAAAATCCGCTAAAAAATGCAGTGTTTTCAACGTGTTATAGTTTAATCTGAAGACTATGCTACAGCTTGTTGTTTTTATTGAATAATTAGGTTTGTTCTATTTATGTTCTGTTAATAATCAATATCTTGGGGTATTCAGCTCAAAAAAAGCCTGACCGGCCTCGGCTGATCTGGCTTTGCTAATCGGTCTCAATGGGTGGAAATAATGCTGCTGGTGGTGATGGTGGGGGGATTTCCCATGCCTGCGCTTTAAGGCCTGCACTCAAAGGCCTGCCTTCAAGTCCATGCCGTGATGTTGTGCATCAAAGGGAGGGAGAGGGTTAAGCCGGACTGGCGGTCTGGGCTTTAGCCTTTTTACCAGCCGTCTCTTGGGCTGTCTTTGTGGCCGTCTTTCGGGCCGTCTTCTTTTTCACCGTCTTCTTCTTTTTGTTACCGGAACCTGCCCTGTTCTTTGTTTTCGCCTCGGGTGCCACCTTGGTGGCGGTGCTTTCTGGCTGTTCGGGTTTCGCCTGTCGGGATGGTTTCCTCTGTGATGACAGGGGGGCAGGCCAGGTCCTGAGGACAATAGCCCCGATCAGCCCGTTGATCAGCCCGACGGTGATAAACGCAATCACAACCGAGATCATGGCCGCGCCATTGGGGCTTAAGTCCATGCGTTCGGCGATATGCTGGCCAATGATAAACCCCAGCATGGCGATGACCGGGATCATCAGCAGGTTTGATATCATCAGCATAGAGAATAGAACCAGATGCAGGGCTTTGAGAAAGGGCATGGCTTGGCCTCCTGAACAGGTCCGCTTTTCACGGCTCAGGGGTCAGCGTATCATGCAGGGGGTAAAAATACCGTTAACAGCACGCTGTTTTTCTGCCAAGGTTACGTTAATATTTCAGTCGATTGTCAGGCCACTATTCAGAACAGTTTAACCATGCCCGTTGCTCAAGATCACCAGCCCCCTCGCCATCAGGCCGCTATCGGCATTCTCCGCCAGCGTTTTGGTGAGCGGCTTTCCGTCGCGGCATCCGTCCGTGAGCACCACAGCCACACCACCACCCGGATTGGCAGTGAGCTGCCCGATGCGGTCGTCTTTGCCAAGTCCACCGATGAGGTGGCTGAAATCGTGCGTATCTGCTCCGAACACCAATGCCCGATCATCCCGTTCGGGGTTGGCTCCTCGCTTGAGGGCCATGTCAACGCCCCCCTTGGCGGGGTGTCGATTGATCTCAACGGCATGGACCGTGTACTGGAGGTCAATGCCGAGGATCTGGATGTCAGGGTTCAGCCCGGCGTAACGCGTGAGGCGCTCAACACCCATCTGCGTGATCAGGGGCTGTTTTTCCCGATTGATCCCGGCGCCAATGCCAGCCTTGGCGGCATGGCGGCAACCCGCGCCTCCGGTACCAACGCGGTGCGCTACGGGACGATGCGCGATAATATCCTTGGGCTTGAGGTTGTGCTGGCTGATGGCCGCATCATCCGGACCGGGGGCCGCGCCCGCAAATCATCGGCGGGTTATGACCTGACACGGCTGATGATCGGGTCTGAAGGAACGCTGGGCGTGATCACCGAGCTGACCATCCGGCTCCACGGTATTCCTGAGGCGGTGGCGGGGGGCATCTGTTCCTTTCCTGATATTACCTCAGCCTGCAACGCGGTCATCGCAACGATCCAGTACGGGATTCCGGTGGCGCGGATTGAGCTGCTGGACCCGATGCAGGTTCGGGCCTGCAACAGCTATTCAGGGCTGGATCTGCCCGAAGAACCGCTGTTGCTGCTGGAATTTCACGGCAGTCAGGCGGGGGTGGAGGAACAATCCGCCCAGTTTTCCGATATCGCGGCTGAATTCACGCCGCATCCGTTTCAGTGGACAACCGACCCTGAGGAACGCACCCGGCTATGGAAAGCGCGTCATGATGCCTATTGGGCCGCGGTTGCCCTGATGCCCGGCTGTGACGGCATGTCCACCGATGTCTGTGTGCCGATATCAAGGCTGGCCGAATGCGTTGAGGAAACCCGCAACGATATTGAGGAAACCGGGATCATCGCCCCGATCATCGGCCATGTTGGTGATGGCAATTTCCACACCCTGCCGCTTGGCATGCCGGGGGATGATGTCACCGCCGAGAAGATCAAGGGTTTCACCGAACGGCTGTCAGCGCGGGCCATCGCCATGGGGGGAACCTGCACCGGTGAACACGGCATCGGCCAGGGCAAGCGCAACTATCTCGAAGAGGAAATGGGGGAGGGCGTGGCCGTCATGAGAACGATCAAACAGGCACTCGACCCCCAAAACATCCTCAACCCCGGCAAAGTCATCAGCTGATTTCACTCAGTTAATTTTCTTGGGGATCAACGGAAAATAGGGTCAGATGGCCTGTAAGCCGGGTTCTGTCCTCGCCATGGCGTCAGCCTGACGATGGATGGCCATTCATCTGGGATGGCTGTTACCAGCCAACGCTAGCAACCTACCCGAACGCACGGACGAAACCGCCCCGCTGGAGGCCGAAGCCCCCTTTTGCGTTCCTACATGGTCTTGCTCCCGGTGGGGTTTACCCTGCCAGTTCTGTTACCAGAACCGCGGTGCGCTCTTACCGCACCTTTTCACCCTTGCCATGATCACCATGGCGGTATTTTTTCTGTGGCACTTTCCCTGAGGTCACCCTCGCCGGGGGTTACCCGGCACCGTGGTTCCGTGGAGCCCGGACTTTCCTCTGACGGGGCGAACCCGCCAGCGGCCATCCAGCCATCTGACCCGCCGGGAATGTGACGCTTTTACCCATCGGTGTCAAGAATTAGGGATATCCGGGAATCGGGGAATATCAGGCTGTTGGCCATCCGCCATGCCGTGTGTTGAGCCGGGCTTTCACAAGAACGTGATTTGCCAGCCCTTGCCCTGCGCCCTTAGATAAAACGGTTTTGCGGCCGGATTTTTCCTGGTCTTTGATCGGGCTGGCCGCTGATTGACCCATGCGCAAGGAGTTTCCCCGATGCAAGTTACCAACGTGGTCTTCAACAGTACGGCATCACCCGGCGACAAGACGATCATCGATCCGCCCGCAGAAGAGCGCAAGATTATCGTTGATCTCCTGAAAGAGGAAAAGGTGGCTGAGGCAACGCGTTACAGCGAGGGCCTGATCACCGCCTATCCCCGATCCTTCATGCTGTTCTATAGCCTCGGGATGTCCTGCTTGCTGCTCGATGAGGCTGAAAAGGCCAGGGTCTACCTGAAACGCGCAACCAAGCTCAACCCCGGTGTTGCTGATCCATGGCGCTGTCTCGGTGAAGCCTACCTGAAACTGGAATTGAACGCCGATGCCCGGCGTTGCTTTGATCAGGCCCTGCAACTGAACCCCGATGATCCGGCCAGCCGACGCGGCATGACCCAGAGCATTATTGATCCGGCTGATTTCGATGTATCGGTCGAAACTTTGGAAAAAATGGTCACCGAGGACCCTGATCATCCGCATTTGCTGATGGCGCTGGGCCAGTGTTTTGTTGAACAGGAAAAATACATCCGGTCCATTGATGCGCTGGAAAAAGCCGCCGGGCTGATGCCAGAAGATACCTCGATCATGGCGGCGGTCGGTCAGGCCTATGTCGAGTTCAACCAGCCTGATGAGGCCTTGCAATGGTTTAACAGGGTTCTCGACCATAAACCGCCCCGCCCGCAACTGTTGAGCATGATGGCCAACGCTGCCCGCACCAAGGGGGAGTTTGAACTGGCGCTGGATTACGCCAATCAGGCGATCGCGCTCAACCCTGACGGGGCCGGGCCGAAAAACACCCTTGCCTCCATCCACGCCACGCTGGGGGACAAGAAAAAGGCGATTGAAGTCATCGAGGATGTCCTGACCCAACATCCCGATAATATTGAGGCGATGATTGAGCTGGTCATCACCACCACGGTCAAGAAGGATGATCCCGCCTATAAGGCCCTTGAGGATGCGTACAAGATCAAACCCGAAAATCACTTTGCGGAAAAGCAGAAAACGCGGGTGGGTTTTGCCCTTGGTAAAGCTTACGGCGATACCAACCAGTACGCCAAATCCATCCGGGTGCTGAAGGAGGTCAACGCAAAGCGGCGTGAATTCCTCGGCTTTGACCTTGAGAATGAGGTCAGGAGCTTTGAGCTGGTCAAGCATGTCTTTGACCCGATCACGCCGGATGACTGCGTTGAAGCCAACCCCAATGACCGGCAGATGATTTTCATTCTGGGCATGCCGCGTTCAGGCACGACCCTGACCGAGCAGATCATCGCCAGCCATTCGCAGGTTTATGGCGGGGGTGAGCTTAATTTCATGAACGAGGAAACGGCCGAGTTGATGTACATGTTCGGCCTGCAACCTGATGTCCAGCTCAAGAAAGTGGCGTTTGAACATATTCGCCGCAACTACCTTGGCCATATTGACAGCCTCAAGGTAGGGGAGCGTTTCATCACCGATAAAATGCCGCATAATTTCCTTCGCCTCGGCTATATTCTGGCCGCCTTCCCTGAGGCGAAGGTTATCCACCTTAACCGTGATCCGGTGGCGGTGTGCCTGTCGTGTTTCCAGAAATTATTCCCGGCGCGTGGCATGGGCTTCACCTTTGATCTGCGCGACCTTGGGCTTTATTACGGGATGTATCTTGATCTGATGCAGTTCTGGCGGGATAAATTCCCCGGCCGTATCCTCGATCTGGATTACAAGACCCTGACCGAGGATCAGGAAGGCCAGACCCGGATGCTGCTCGATTACTGCGGCCTGCCCTGGGAAGACCAGTGCCTTGAGTTTTACAACACCAGACGCGGGGTGCTGACCGCCAGCCAGATACAGGTTCGTGATAAAATGTATCAGGGGTCATCCGATGTCTGGAAGAAATACCGCAGGCATCTGGGTGAATTGCTCGATGCGCTGGATGAAGCCGGGGTCAAATACGGCTAGTCCTGAAACCGGTCAGCTGCCCTCAATTTCTTCCCTCAGCACTTCGAGCTCCAGCCATTTTTCCTCAAGACTGGCGAGGCGGGTCCGGTCCGCTTCCAGCTGATTGGCGAGGGCGGAAAACCGGTCCGGGTTTTTGCTGAACAGCGCCGGGTCATTCAGTTCGGCCTCCGCCTTGATGATGGCATCTTCGAGGGCTGCAATCGCTCCGGGCAGGGTTTCCAGCGCGTGCTTGTCCTTGAAACTGAGCTTCGCCTCCCGTGCGGTTTTGGGCCTTTCCTGCGTCTTTGCCCGCGCGGGTTTTGTCTTTTTGCGTTCTTCTGTTTTGATGCGGCGGGCGAGGTAATCGGAATAGCCGCCAGCATGGGGAATGATGCGGCCGTCTGCCTCAAACACCAGAAGGGCGGTAACAGTCCGGTCAATGAAATCACGGTCATGGCTGATGATCATGACGGTGCCGCTGTAATCCGCCAGCACTTCCTGGAGCAGCTCCAGCGTTTCCATGTCCAGATCGTTGGTGGGTTCATCCAGCACCAGAAAGTTGTGTTCATCGGCAAACAGCTTGGCCAGCAGCAGCCTGTTCTGCTCACCCCCCGATAGCGTGCGGACACGCTGGGTGATTTTGTATTCATCAAAGAGGAAATCCTGAAGATAGCGTTTGACGTGAACCCGCCGCCCGGCCACCTCCACGCTGTCGGTGCCATCAGGGCAAAGCACGGTCCAGGGGCTATCCTCACCATTGAGCGCACTGCGCTGCTGGTCGAAATAGGCTGTCATCAGGCCGAACCCTTCACGCACCCGGCCATTGTCAGGTTCCGTCCTGCCCAGCAATGCCTTGACCAGCGTGGATTTGCCGACACCATTGCGGCCGATGATCCCGATCCGGTCGCTCTTGCGGATGATGCCGTTGAAATGGTTGATCAGCACCCGCCGCTCATCGGGGGAAATCTCTGTGCCGGGGGTTGGCCGTGCCGGTACCGAAACCGACAGGTCGATGGCCTCCAGCACCATTTGCCCGCCGCCCTCAACCGCCGCGGTTTCCATGCGGGCGCTGCGGCCAAGCGGGGCCGCCATGCGGGCGCGTTCGGATCGCATGACCTCCAGTTCACGCATGCGCCCCTGGTTGCGTTTGCGCCTTGCCGAGATGCCTTCGCGTGACCAGCGTGTTTCCGATGCGATGCGGCGATCCATCTTGTAGAGCCGTGTTGCCTCTTCCTGCTGGATCACCTCGGCCCAGTCATCAAAGCCGTCAAATGACCCTTGCCGCCGGCGCAGGGTTCCGCTCTCAATCCAGATTGTGCTATTGCCGATACGCCGCAGAAAGGCGCGGTCATGGCTGATCAGCACCATGGCCCCGCCCCGCGCCAGCAGCATGTCTTCCATCCAGGTGATGGTCGGCAGGTCGAGGTGGTTGGTGGGTTCATCCATCAGCAGCACATCAGGTTCCTTGACCAGCGCACGGGCGAGGGCAACGCGCCGCGCTTCCCCTCCCGACAGCCCGTCAGACAGCATGCCCGGATCCAGCTCGAACCGGGTCAGCATGGCCTCGGCACGGTGGGCCTCGGCAATGAAATCACCATCACCGCCGGTGCCATGCATGACAACGCTGGCAAGGCTCATCCCCCGGGGCAGTTTTGGGGCCTGGGGCAGATAGGAAACGCTGATACCCGGCGCCGACCAGAGCGAGCCTTCATCGGCCTCGCCCAGGCCTGCCATCAGTTTCATGAGGGTAGATTTCCCGGCCCCGTTGCGCCCCACAAGGCAGAGCCGGTCCCCCGCCGAGACGGTCACGTCAACATGACGGAACAGCCAGCGATCACCCAGGTTGACACCGGTATTGGCCAGGGTCAGCAGGGGGGTCGCCATCACGATGCCTTTCGTTGCTGGCGGATTGTCTCATAGGCGGCGTTGATCCGGGCCAGCCTGTCATTGGCGCTCTTGATGCATTCCTGGGGCAGGCCATCAGCGATCAGCCGGTCAGGGTGATGCCGCGCCACCAGCGCAAGCCACGCCTTGCGCAGCTCATCATCACTGGCGGAGGGGTCAAGGCCAAGCACGCGCCATGGGCTGATTTCCTCATCACCATGGATCGCGGCGAGGCGTTCATAACCCTGATCATCAAAGCCGAGGATGACGGCTACTTTCCGCAGGTAATCGGCCTCCTCATCGCTGATCCGGCCATTGGCGCGGGCGATGTGAAACAGCAGCCCCATCAGTTCTTCCAGCACCGCCGATGCGGCCGGGAACAGCCGCGCAACCTGGCTGGCATAGCCTTCAAACCCGTCGGGTGTCCGGCGTGCCATCTCCCAGATGCGGCTGACGGTATCGATGTCTTTTCTGGGGATATCGACCTTTTCCCTGAAGGCGAGAATTTCGCTCCGGGTCACGACCCCGTCTGCCTTGGCCATTTTGGCGGAAAGCGCGATCAGCGCGATCGAAAAGGCAGCCTGGCATTCGGCCTGCTGGTCATGGGCATAACTGGCGGCGTAGACATCATAAGTATGCCCGACCAGCGCACCAACCAGCGCGCCCATCGGCCCGCCCAGCGCGAAACCCGCTGTCCCGCCGATGATTTTTCCCCAGATGCTCATGCCCATCTAATTAAAGGCGGATGGGGCAGGGGGCAAGGGGCTTGCCCCGATCCCCGGGCCGAATTAAGTTAGGTGAAATTGCCCATCGCCGCTTCAGCCCGATTGATCCGTTATGAAAGACCTTGATATTATGCCTGACCAGACGCTTGATTTGAGGGGGCTGAAATGCCCGCTGCCTGTGCTGAAAGCCCGCCGTGCCATCAAGGCAATGGATAAGGGAGAGCAGCTTGAAGTGCTGGCCGATGATCCCGCGGCTGTCCTCGATTTCGCCCATTTCTGTGAGGTTGATCAGCATGAGCTGGAGGAAAGCAGCAGCGATGATACAGGCGATGGCCCGCCAACCTTGCGTTTTCTTATCCGGGTATGAGCTGCACCAGCAGCCGCTGATGCCGGGTTGCCGGGTCAGCATCATCTTCCGGCCCCAGTGCATCGAGCTTTTCAAAGAACCCTCTGGCCGGGATACCGCTTGTGCGGCTCACCACCACGGCGGCACGCAGGGGCTGGCCCAGGCCATGATCGCGTTCCATCAGGTCTTCCAGCCAGATTGTCAACTGGTGGATCCGGTGGGGGGCGGGGATGCAGGCCGCCTCGGCCAGATCGGCATAGGTGATGCAGCGGCCTTGCCCGATGCAATCCGTGATCATGCGCTCAGCGCGGATATGCCATTCTTCGGTGGTCATCACTTTGTTTAACCCGGCGGTCCTTTTATCTGCTGACTGGATTATGCCACGGCTGATGGTATGATGCGCCATGGCCCTGATCCGTTCCATCGTCTTCAATATCCTTTTCTATGGCGCAACGGCGGTGATGTCCATCATCGGGCTGCCGCTTTTGCTCCTGCCCGGGCGCGTCATTGAAATCTACGCCCATTGCTGGGCTGTTGTGCTGGTGGTGCTGTTGCGCGTGGTCGGCATCCGTCATCGCATCATCGGCCCCCGCCCGAAAGGCCCGGTGATCTATGCCGCCAAGCACCAGTCGGCGTGGGAGACGATTACTCTCTACCCGGCCCTCGGCTCACCCGCCCCGGTGATGAAACGCTCGCTGGTGTTCTATCCCCTCATCGGGCTGTATTTCCTGAAGGTGCCATCGGTGCCGATTGACCGTTCGGCGGGGGTGCAGGCGTTACGGTCGCTCAAGGACAATGCGATCCGTATCGCCGCCATGCCGCGCTCGATCCTGATTTTCCCGCAAGGCACCCGCGTTGCCCCGGGGCGGGAGCATCCCTATCATGCCGGCACTTATGCCATTTATGCGGCTTCCGGGCTGCCGGTGGTGCCGGTTGCGCTCAATTCCGGGCTATTCTGGGGGCGGGAAAATTTCGTCAAGAAACCGGGGGAAATCACGGTTGAGCTGTTGCCGCCAATCCCCCCCGGGCTGGATCGCAAGGCGTTCATGAAACAGCTTGAGGACAGCATCGAAAATGCCACCAATGCACTGCCGGGGATGGCGGAGGCTTCCAAAAAAGGCTAAGCTGACGCTTTGGACGGAAAGGGGCTGGATAATGGATGGCGGTTTCGGCAAGGGCGAAAGTCAGCGTAACGTGCTGGGGGGCGAACTCATGGTCTGTTCCACCGATCCGGTGACCGGCTTTTACCGCACCGGCTGTTGCCATACCGGCCCGCAGGACCAGGGCTCCCACACCGTCTGCGCTGTCATGACCGAGGAATTTCTTTCTTTCAGCAAGGCGGCTGGAAATGATCTTTCTACGCCGCGCCCCGAATTTGAATTTGCCGGGCTGAAACCGGGGGATCAATGGTGCCTCTGCGCCACCCGCTGGGAACAGGCGAGGCAGGCTGGCAAGGCCCCCAGGGTGCGGCTCAATGCAACCAACATGGCCAGCCTCAGGTTCTGTGCGCTGGAACACCTCAAGGCCCATGCGGTCGATGGCTAACCGATAGAGGAGAAAGCCCGATGATTACCCTGGATCAGCGTGTCAAGGTTCACTGCACTGATACCGATGCTATTGTCGATGGTGTCATTGTCCGTATCCGGCCACAGGGGTTTGACGTTGCCCTCGGTGAATTGATTATCCATTTGCGCAATCACAAGCCCGGCATTTATGTCGGTCAGCAGTCAGGGATGGAATTCGTTGTCCGAACACAAAACTGAAGACACTGAAACGGACAGGGAAGACCAGGCCCAGGATCGCTGGATATGGGGAGTGTGGCTGACGGTTGCCCTCATCTCGGTTGCTATACTGCCCTTTGCCTCACGGCTTGACGGGGTGGCGAGGTCAATAGCGCGTTTCTGCGGGTTTGGTATCTGACCATGACCGAGCTTATGGCCCTGTTGCTGCCGGATTATTCGGGCTGGCTGCTGTTCTATATCTATTTCGTGTTTTTGCTTGCCGGGGTGGTCAAGGGCTTCCTCGGGATGGGCATGCCCGCTGTCCTGATCATCACGCTGACGCTGTTCATCCCGCCGATTGAGGCGATATCGCTCATCGTACTGCCGATGCTGTTCACCAATGTGTTTCAGTTTGGGCGTTCCAGGGCGCGTATGGTGACGGCGCGGCGCTATGGTGTTTTTGCGATCTCAACCCTTGTTGCCATCATGGCGGTATCGGTCAATATCCAGCATTACCCTGAGGATATGCTGCTGGCCTCCATCGGGATTGCCATGGTGCTGTTCGCGGTCAACACGCTGTTCGGGTTTCCCATCCGGCTTGGCCCCAACCCTGTCTGGCAGGTTCTTGGCGGGGTTATCGCCGGGATCATTGGCGGGCTGTCGGCGGTATGGTCACCGCCGGTGGTGATGTACCTGATCGGCCGCAATGTCGGCAAAGACGAATTTATCGGCGCTGTCGGTTTTCTGTTCATGGTCGGCAGTATCGGGTTGATAATCGCCCTTGGCAGCATCAGCCTGATCACATTGCCGGTCGCGGGCCAGTCCATCATCGGGTTGATCCTGGCGCTGGCCGGGTTCCGCATTGGTGAGGTTATGCGCGGTTTCGTTGATACCGACACGTTCCGCAAATGCGTTCTGGCGGCGTTCCTGATCATGGGGACCAGGCTGGTTTTGATCAGCCTGTTTTAAAATCCGGCGAGCCTCATTGCCGCGTTGACGATGCTGATCACGAGGTTGAGTGCCTGCGCCAGCATCATCTGCATCCAGTCAAGGATGCCGTAGACTATCCCCAGTGCCTCACCCGCGACATCAACGCTTTCGTAATTGAGAAATCCGCCCACCTCTTCATTTTTCTTGGCCATGCAATTTAAACTCCTTGAGGCAACGGGGTTTCCTGATTAGGCGTTTCCTAATTCGGCGGGTTTCATTATTCTTGAAATCAGCATTTCCCCTAAGGGAAAGCCGATTAACCCGCTTGAGGATCGGATCACCATGCAACCTTACGCCGAGATTGAAGGCCGTATCCTTGCCCTCATGGATAATGAGGATGACACGATCAGCCTGATGGCCACCGTGGCGGCTGAGCTGTATCAGGCGGTTGAGGGCTTTGACTGGGTCGGGTTCTATCGGGTGACCGAACCCGGATTGCTCAAAATCGGGCCGTATCAGGGCGGGCATGGCTGCCTTGTCATCCCGTTTGACAAAGGGGTTTGCGGTGCCGCCGCCCGGACCGGCGAAACCCAGCGTGTCGATGATGTTGATGCTTTCCCGGGGCATATCGCCTGCGCTGCCTCAACCCGGTCTGAAATCGTGGTTCCGGTCAGGAATGGCGCGGGTGATCTGATCGCTGTGCTTGATATCGACAGCGACACCCCTGCCTTTTTCAAGAGTGATGATCAGGTCTTTCTGGAAGCCCTGATGGAAAAGGTTTTTGGCCGCATTTAATGACAGGGCCTCATGCATAAAAAAGGGAGGCCAGAGGCCTCCCTTCCGTGACGGATGATAGGCGTTAGCCTAATAACCGCTTCCAATCCTGCCGAGGCTGCCCGACAGTCCAGTTACGGAAAACTTCACGCCTTTATTCAAATCACGATCACTAGACATTGGATCACCTCCTCTCGATTGTTGAAACTGATATAAACATAATATGAAATCCCGGGGATTGCCAGTCATGGATAGCGAAAAAAAAGGGGATTTTTCCCGGCTGCAAAGCTGATCAATGCAGAACAACTAATAAAGACGAATGATTAATGGCTGTGCCTGATTTTAACCACCGGGGCCATGATGGTGACGGTGCCAGCCTGCTCAAAGGTCAGCCGCAGTTCCACGTTTTCACCCATACCGGGGCGCGATGTTAATTTCATCAGCATGAAATGCACCCCGCCGGGTTTGAGGGTAACGGTTTCCCCGGGGGCAATGATGATCCCATCGGTGAGGGGGCGCATCGACATGACCCCGTCCTCAACCTTCATCACATGAATTTCGGATTTCCGGGCGATGTCGGTTGCAATCGACACCAGACGGTCAGCCTGATCACCTTTATTGGTAATGCTGGCATAGGCCGCCGTGGCGGGGGCATTGCCGTGGATCATCCGCACCCTTGCATCATCGATCAGCAGGGTTTCGTGTTCCACCGGCGCAGCAAAAGATGCCTGCGCAAAAGCAAAAATCGACACCAGTGAAATCATACAAAAGTTTAACATATCGCCCTCTCTGCAACATATTTACAAATGATTAACGCAGTCCGTAAAGCGTTATTTCTATTTAAAAACAATAATTTTCAGGATTATCACGAGATTGTGAAATTTTAACAGTATGTGGCTGGCGATTAGTTAAGCTATACAAAAGTATGAATACAGCGATCCCTCCAACAGCAGAATTTTTGGTTAGTCGAAATGCTCAAAAATCTTGTGAGATCGT
>NTKX01000031.1 GCA_002457135.1 SAR116 cluster bacterium MED-G04 | reverse complement strand
TTTCAACCTCGGCCTGTTCTATGTCCCGTTTGCCATTTTCGTGATGGTGGGGGCATCAAACGCTGTCAACCTGACCGACGGGCTGGATGGGCTGGCGATTGTTCCGGTGATTATCACGGCGCTGTCATTCGGGCTGATCGCCTATCTCTGCGGCAATATCAATTTCGCCAATTACCTGCAAATTCACTATGTCCCCGGTACCGGTGAACTGGCGGTGATCTGTGGTGCGCTGATCGGGGCTGGTCTTGGCTTCCTCTGGTACAACGCCCCGCCAGCGCGGGTTTTCATGGGTGATACCGGCTCACTGGCGCTGGGCGGCGGTCTCGGTGCCATATCGGTGGCAACACGCCATGAACTGGTGCTGGCCATCATCGGCGGGATTTTCGTGCTGGAAACAGTGTCGGTGATCGTTCAGGTCGTTTCCTTCAAGCTGACGGGCAAGCGCGTTTTCGCCATGGCCCCGCTGCACCATCATTTCGAACAGAAAGGCTGGGCCGAACCCACCATCGTCATCCGTTTCTGGATCATTTCCGTTATTCTGGCCCTTGTCGGGCTTGCCACCCTGAAATTGAGGTAAGCCGCCATGATCATCCCCGCCATCATGTCAGGAAAGACCGTGGCCGTTCTCGGCCTGGGGCGGTCCGGCCTGTCTGCTGTGCGGGCCCTGGCCATGGCCGGGGCCACGGTTTATGCCCATGATGACCACACTGCCCCCCAATTACCTGAGGGGGTTCAGGCATCCAGCCCAGAGGACTGGCCCTGGGATGAGCTGGCCGTTCTTGTGATCAGCCCGGGCATTCCCCATGCCTTCCCCGAACCGCATCCGGCGGCGGCCATGGCAACGGCGCGGGGCATCCCCATTATCTCTGATATCGAGCTGATGATGCTGGCCCGCCCCGAGGCCCGCATTGTCGGGATCACCGGCACCAACGGTAAATCCACCACCACCATGCTGATCAGCCATTTGCTGGGGGCCTGCGGGATCACGGCGATTGCCGGCGGCAATATCGGCACCCCGGTGCTGGAGCTGGAAGACCCCGGCCCTGATGGTGTGATCGTGCTGGAGCTGTCGTCCTATCAGCTGGAAATCACCCCGTCACTGGCCCTCGATGCCGGGGCTGTTATCAATATCACCCCTGATCATCTGGATCGTCATTTCGGCTGGGGCGGGTATGTTGCCGCCAAGGCGAGACTGGCTGAGGCTATCCGAAAGACTGGCCTGCTGGTGCTTGGGCGCGGGGCCGAACTCGACCCCCTCATTGGTTTTTGCAGTGGCGAGAGCCAGCGGATTGATCAGGGTGATGCCCCCCTCTTTATCAACAACCCTGCCCTGACCGGCCCCCATAATATCGAAAACACGGCAATAGCCTTCAGGCTCGGTGCCTATCTGGGCGGTGATCGTCAGGTGATGGAGTCTGCCCTGCCGCAATTCAGGGGCCTGCCGCACCGGATGGAACCTGTCTGCACCCATGACGGTATCCATTTCGTCAATGACAGCAAGGCCACCAATGCTGAGGCGGCTGAAAAGGCCCTGCGGAGTTTCTCCTCAATTTACTGGATCGCTGGCGGTGAGGCCAAGGATGGCGGCATCAGCGGGATCACCCATGCCCTCAGCAACGTTGTTAGGGCCTACCTGATCGGTGCCTCGGCGGATGATTTCGCCCATGACCTCGGCGGCAGTATCCCCCACCGTATCTCAGGCACAGTGGAACAGGCTCTGGCCGATGCCATCGCTGATGCCTCAGCCGATCATTTGCCTGATGCCACCATCCTGCTGGCCCCGGCGGCGGCGAGTTTCGACCAGTTCCGTAATTTTGAGGCCCGTGGCGATGCCTTCCGAGCGGCCGCCCTCAACTGGGCTGAGGAAACCATGCCCCGGGATACCACCAACGGGGAGGCGATGAATGTTTAGTCGTTCTGACCGCAGCCGACTGGCGATCTGGTGGTGGACCATTGATTTCTGGATGCTGCTGCCCGCCATCATTCTGGCAGGGGCCGGGATTTTCCTCATCATGGGGGCCAGCCCGCCGGTGGCGGTCCGCATCGGCCTGGACAGCCAGCATTTTCTGCTCAGGCACATGGTTTTCCTGATCCCCGCCATGACCGCGCTGATCGGGTTTTCGCTGATGTCGCACCGGATGATCCGGATTGCCTGTCTGCTCGGCTTTACCATTGCGCTGATCCTGATTGGAATGTCGCTGTTTGGCCCGGAGGTCAAGGGGGCAACACGCTGGATACCGGTTGGTTCCTTCAAGATACAGCCGTCTGAATTCGCCAAGCCTTTCTTTGCCGTGGTGACGGCATGGCTGCTCAGCCTGTGGCGACAGGAAGACGGCTTCCCCGGCTGGATTGTTTCCGTGGGCTGCCTCGCCCTGCTGGCTTTTCTGCTGGTCATGCAGCCTGATATGGGGATGACCGCTGTCGTGGTGCTGACCTGGTCTTTCCAGATTTTCCTCGCCGGAATGCCTATAGCCATCGTCATTGTGCTGGCGCTATTGGTGGCCCCGATTGTTGCGGTTTCAGCCTACCTCGCCCTGCCCCATGTCCAGACCCGGGTGACCAAATTCCTCGAGGGCGGCAATTTGCAGGCGGACAACGCCGTGCGCAGCTTTTCCAATGGCGGGCTGTTCGGGGTCGGCCCCAATAATGGCGAGGTCAAATACAACCTGCCCGATGCCCATGCCGATTTCATCTTTGCCGTTGCGGGTGAGGAATTCGGTGCCGTGTTCTGCCTGATGATCGTGCTGGTCTATGCCTGGATCGTTTTCCGCGGGTTCTATCGCGCCAACCAGTCACAGAGTCTTTTCCAGATACTGGCGGTGTCGGGGCTGTCGCTTCAGTTCGGGGTTCAGGCGGCGATCCACATGGCCTCATCGGTGCATCTGATCCCGACCAAGGGGATGACCCTGCCGCTGATCAGCTATGGCGGTTCTTCCATGCTGGCCTCCGGCATCACCCTCGGCATCCTGCTGGCCCTGACCCGGCGGCAACCCGCATCAGGGAGGGCATCATGACGAAAACCGTTCTGCTCGCCGCTGGCGGTACCGGCGGCCATGTCTTCCCGGCTGTTTCCGTGGCTGAACGCCTGCATGAGGATGGCTTCAGGCCTGTTTTTGTGACCGACCGGCGCGGCTACCGGATCATCCACAGCAGCGCGCCGTCCTTTACCATCCACCGGATCATGGCAGCCTCACCCTATGGCAGCACGGCCAGCAAACGGCTGGCAGGGATGACGCAACTCGGCCTTGGGCTGCTGCACAGCGTTGCTATCATGCTCTGGCACAGACCGGCGGCGGTGATCGGGTTTGGAGGCTATCCCTCGGTGGCCCCGGTGATGCTCGGGCATTTCATGGGCCGGGCAACGCTGCTGCATGAACAGAACGCCTTTTTCGGACGGGCCAACCGCTTTCTGGCGCGGTTTGTTCAGACCATTGCCCTGTCCTGGGCCGAAACCGCCAATATCCCCGCTGAGGCAGTATCAAAAACCGCCCTCACCGGCATGCCTGTCCGTGAGGCTTTCAGCAAAACCGGCCAGCAGGGTTACACCCCCCCGGGGGATGGTGTCGTCAACCTGCTGATCGTTGGCGGCAGTCTCGGCGCCCGTGTTTTCGGCGATACCGTGCCTGAGGCGATCAGCCGACTGCCCGCAGCACTGAAAGACAGGCTGAGGGTGACGCATCAGGTCAGGCAGGAACAGATCAAGGAGGTGGAGCAATGCTATCGCAACGCCTCGGTCAAGGCTGAGATCATGCCCTTCATCACCGATATGCCCAGGCGCATGCAGGCGGCGCATCTGGTGATCGGGCGTGCCGGGGCCTCATCGGTGGCGGAACTGGCGGCGAGCGGCCGCCCTGCCATTCTCGTCCCCTTCCCGCAAGCCATGGATGATCATCAGACAGCCAATGCCGAAACCGTGGTCGAGGCTGGCGGCGGCTGGTGCATCCCCGAAACCGAGATGAGCGCAGGATCACTCGCCGGCAGGATCGCATCGCTCCTCGATGAGCCATCCAAACTCAGCAAGGCAGCGCGCTGCATGCTCAACCTGGAACAGCATGGCGCGGCCGAGGCGATCAGCCAGCGCATCCGCACCATCATCAACGGAGACAGTCGATCATGAGCCAGCTGCCCCTCAGCATCGGCCGGATTCATTTTACCGGTATCGGCGGCATCGGCATGAGCGGGATTGCCGAGATTCTGCACGAAATGGGCTATCAGGTTCAGGGCAGTGATCTGGGCGATAACGCCAATGTTGTCCGCCTGCGTGAAAAAGGCATCAATATTGCCATCGGCCAGACCGCTGAAAACATTGCCGAGGCCTCCATTCTGGTGATTTCGACCGCCATCAGGCCCGATAACCCTGAGGTGATGGAAGCGCGGCGGCGGTTCCTGCCCGTGGTTCACCGCTCGGAAATGCTGGGTGAACTGATGCGGCTGCGGTTTTCAGTGGCCATCGCCGGAACCCATGGCAAGACCACCACGACCTCCCTCGTCGCAACCCTGCTCGATGCTGGCGGGATTGACCCGACCGTGATCAATGGCGGCATCATCACCGGCTGGGGCAGCAATGCCCGCCTCGGCGGCAGTGACTGGATGGTGGTGGAGGCTGATGAGAGCGACGGGTCCTTCTCCCGGCTCAAGCCCACGGTGGCCGTGGTCACCAATATCGACCCGGAACACCTTGACCATCATGGCAGTTTTGACAACCTCAAGACCGCTTTCCGGAATTTTGTTGCCTCTATCCCGTTTTACGGGTTTGCCAGTCTCTGCATCGATCATCCGGTTGTGCAGCGGATGATCCCGCAGATTTCGGAACGGAGGCTGGTGACCTACGGGCTGTCCGCCAGTGCCGATATCCGCGCCACCACCATTACCGCTGATAAAAAGGGCATGCGGTTTGATGTTCAGGTCTCAGCCCGGATGGGGGCGGAACAGGGTGTGATCGAACAGGTTCACCTGCCGATGCTGGGTGATCATAACGTTCTCAACTGCCTTGCCGCGATCAGCATCGCGCTAGAGATGGGGATTTCCATTGAGGCAATCCGCACAGGGCTGGACCGTTTCCGCGGCGTTGGCCGCCGCTTTGAATTCAAGGGCAGTGCGGGTGATATCATGGTCATTGATGATTACGGTCATCACCCGGTTGAAATTCGGGCCGCCCTCAGCGCAGCCCGGATGCTGAAACCTGAAAACCGCGTCATCGCCGTTGTGCAGCCGCATCGCTACACCAGGCTGAAAGACCTGTTCAGTGATTTCTGCGGCTGTTTCAACGATGCCGACACGGTGCTGGTTTCCGATGTTTACGCAGCGGGTGAGGACCCGATTGCAGGCGCGGATCGTGACAGCCTTGTATCGGGGCTGATGGCGCATGGCCACCCCGGCCCTGTCGCCCTTGAAAGCCCGGACACTCTGGCAAGGCAGGTCATGGATATTGCCCGGCCCGGTGATCTGGTGATCTGCCTCGGTGCCGGGAGCAGCACTCGCTGGGCTGCCGAACTGCCCGATCAGCTCCAGGCCCTTCTTGATGAGAGGAGGCCAGCATGACCGCGCTGTTGCAGAGGCTGCCGCAAACCCGGGGTGAGATGGCCCCGCTGGTTTCCATGGCCCGCCATACCTGGTTCGGGGTTGGCGGTATGGCCGAGGTGATGTTCACCCCCGCCGACCGTGATGACCTTGCTGATTTCCTCGCCGCAACACCGGCCGATATCCCGGTCTTTGCCTTTGGTGCCGGATCGAACCTGCTGGTCAGGGATGGCGGTATCAGCGGTGTTGTCATCAACACAAGCGATCTGAAAGTCACCGAGCAAACCGATGGTATGCTCAAGGTCGGGGCTGGCCTGCATGATGCCGAGGTTGCCCGCATCGCCGCCCGGATGGGAATTGCCGGGCTGGAATTCCTGATCGGTATTCCCGGCACGATCGGTGGCGGGTTGCGGATGAACGCAGGCGCCTATGGCACCGAATTCAGGGATATCGTGATCATGGCCGAAGCGGTGGATCGCAGTGGCACTATCCATCAGGCCAGCCCCGGGGATATGGGCATGGCCTATCGCCACAGCGATGCCCCGCAGGACTGGATTTTCACCGCCGCCTGGCTGAAAATCTCGGCTGGCGAGACCGATGCTATCCGCGCCCGCATGAAAGAAATTGTCGCCTCCCGCGCTGATGCCCAGCCGACGGGGGCGCGCACCGGCGGGTCCACCTTTGCCAACCCTGATGGCGGCAAGGCATGGCAGCTGATCGATCAGGCCGGATGCCGGGGTCTGACCCACGGCAACGCGATGGTATCCGACAAGCATTGCAATTTTCTGATCAACAAGGGCGGTGCCTCCGCCACCGAGATTGAAACCCTTGGCGAAACCGTGCGCCAGCGTGTTGCTGAAACCAGCGGCGTTGATCTGCGCTGGGAAATCCGCCGGGTTGGTGATGATGACGCATCCGGGGGGGACGCATGACCCTCAGGAATACGCTGACATTGATCCTGAATGGTGGCTGGACCGCCGAGGCTGAGGTTTCCCGCAACTCAGGCAAGGCGTGCCTCAAGGCCGCCAGGGAAGAAGGCTGGAACGCCGAGCTGCTGGAGGTTGACCGTTCCCTGCCCGAACACCTGATCGCGCTCAAGCCCGCACGGGTGTTCAACGCCCTGCATGGCCAGATGGGCGAAGACGGCAATATTCAGGGCCTGCTCAACCTGATGGATATTCCCTACACCCATAGCGGGTTGCTGGCATCCTCCATCGCCATGGACAAGCCCGCCACCAAGCATGCGCTCGGCCATCTCGGGATCGTCTTTCCTGATGATATCGACTTCCGGATTGAAGATGATCGTATCATCCCCGATAGCGGCGGTGCCGTGGTGGTCAAGCCCCGCAATGACGGCAGCAGCATCGGAGTGGTCATCGCCCGGGGGGCCGATCATATCCCGGCGGTGACGTTCTGGCCGGATGACACCGCCCTCATGGTAGAGCCATACATCCCGGGGCGGGAGCTGACCGTGGCGGTGCTGGAGGGCGAACCCCTGACGGTGACGGAAATCACCCAGGACAGGGCGTTCTATGATTATGAGGCGAAATACAGCAGTGGCGGGTCAAGCCATCAGCTGCCCGCCGATATCCCCGCCGATATTTTCGATTGCTGCATGGAATGGGCGCATCTGGCGCATCAGCATCTGGGGTGCCGCGGTGTCAGCCGGTCCGATTTCCGCTGGGATCATGAGGCCGGTCAGGTCTATATGCTGGAAATCAACACCCAGCCCGGCATGACCGCAACATCACTGGTGCCGGAGCAGGCGGCGTATTGCGGCATCCCCATGAACGAGTTGGTCACCCGATTGCTGGAGGCGGCGCAATGCGACTGAGCCTCTACCGCACCAGTGCATCGCCTCGCCGCCAGTTGCCGCGCCGCAACTGGGTTAAACGCGGGCTAATCGTGATCACGGCTGCCGGGGTCTGCCTCGGCGGGCTGGCAGGCTGGCTATGGCGTGATGCGCTGCTGGTTGAGGCTATTGATGCCTCGGCACAGGCCGGGTTGAGGCTGGAGCGGATTGAAATTGACGGACGGCTCAACACCGACAAGGCCGCGATCATGAAAACCGCCGGTATCAGCTGGTATGACCCGATGCTGACCCTTGATCTTGGCGATATCCACCAGCGCCTGATGAGCATTGGCTGGGTTGGTGAGGCGCGGGTGGAACGCCGCCTGCCCAACACGCTGATCATCACGCTCAACGAACGTCAGGCACTGGCGCTGTTTCAGGACAAGGATGGCCACCATGTCATTGACCGCAGTGGTGAGGTGATCAACAACGTGGCCCCCGAAGGTTTCACCCATCTGCCAGTGATCAAGGGCCAGAAAGCCCCCCAGAACGCCCAGCAGATCCTCACCATCCTGAAAAAGGAACCTGAGCTGTTTGCCGAGGTCTGGTCGCTGAGCTATCAGTCCGAACGCCGCTGGGATGTGTTTCTGCGCAACAACATTCGTATCCAGTTGCCCGAAATGGACCCCGACAAGGCCTGGTCGAAACTGGCCGAGATGGACCGCGCCCATAAGCTGACCAACCGTGACGTGATCAATATCGATCTTCGTATCCCCGGAAAACTGGTGATCCGGCCAACCCGCACCAACCCCAAAGGAAGCAGTACATGAACAAGCCGCTGCCAAAAGCCGTGATCCGCAAACCCCTGCGTCAGCGGACGGGCGTTATCGCCGCGCTGGATATCGGGTGCAGTAAGATTGCCTGTTTCATCGCCAGCAATGACGGTAATACAGGCCCGGTGATCCAGGGGCTGGGGCTTTACGCCTCATCCGGGATGCGCAACGGCGATGTGGTTGATCTGGAGGCACTGAGCGTTGCTGTCGGCAAGGCCGTGGAACAGGCCGAACAGATGGCCGGACTGGCGATTGAGCGGGTTTGCGTCAGCCTTAGCGGAGGCAGGCAGAAATCGATCATTCGCCGGCATCAGATTGATGGCCTCGATGACCGTATCAGTGAACGCGACATGGTGCGTGTCCTGCGCATGGATATTGATCAGCCCGAAGCGGAAAACCGCAGCGTCATTCACCGCATGCCCCTGCAATACATGGTGGACGGGGTTCGCGGTATCCGTGACCCGCTCGGCATGCATGGCAACAGCCTCGGGGTTGATATGGCGGTGATCACCGCCTCAACCAGCACGCTCCGCAATCTCACCACCGTGGTGGAACGCAATCACCTCAGCCTCGACAGTTTCTGTTCCAGTGCCTATGCCGCTGGCCTGTCAGCCCTGGTCGATGATGAAAAAGACCTCGGCGCGATGGTCATTGAAATGGGGGCCGGTGTCACCAGTGTCGGGATTTTCATGGAAGGCCACCTTGTCTATCTCGACAGCATTCCGGTGGGCGGGCTGAACGTCACCTCTGACATTGCCCGCGGCCTTTCCACCCCGATGGAAGAGGCTGAACGCATCAAGACCCTGCATGGCAGCGTGCTGACCGCCATTGGCGATACCGATGAGATGATCGTCCTGCCCCGCATCGGTGAGAGTAATGAAGACGCAGCCCAGCAGATCGAGCTGGGCCTGTTGGGTGAGATTATCCGCCCAAGGGTTGAGGAAACCTTTGAGATGCTGCTCGCCCGGATGGAAAAGGCAGGTTTCAGCGCGGCCGCTGGCCAGCGCATCGTCCTCACCGGCGGGGCATCACAGATCCCCGGCCTGAGCGAGTTTCTTGCCACGCTGTTTGATCGTTCGGTCCGGATCGGCAAGCCCATCGGGCTGGTCGGGATGGCGGATGCAACCCGGGGTCCGGCGTTTGCCGCCACCGCCGGATTGCTCCGTTTCTCATCGGTCGAACATGAAATGGAACCGCGCCTCAATAAACGCGGCGCATCACGCCAGAACCTGTTCTGGAGGATTGGTGAATGGTTCAACACGCATCTCTAGGAATTCAAATTCCGGAGAGAAAAAATTCCGGGGAGAAAAAAATTCCGGGGAGAAAAAAATTCCGGGGGGAAGCCCCTGGCGCAACGGGCATCAAGGATCACCGGTGCCGCCCGTCACCAGAAACAGCCTGTCCCATGGGCAGGCATCCATGCCGATCCGTCGGCAACAACCAAAGGAGATCATGCCATGACTCTCAATATTTCGGTTCCTAACGCTACCCAGGAACTCCGTCCCAAAATCACCGTTGTCGGTGTTGGCGGGGCTGGCGGCAATGCCGTCAACAACATGATCAGCGCCGATCTGAAAGGCGTTGATTTCATCGTCGCAAACACCGATGGTCAGGCGCTGGCCAGCTCACTTGCTGAACGCAAGATACAGCTTGGCCGAACCCAGACCCAGGGGCTTGGGGCAGGCTCAAAGCCCGAAATCGGCCGCATCGCTGCCGAGGAAAGCATCGATGATATCCTCGCCGAGCTGACCGACAGCCACATGGTGTTCATCACCGCCGGTATGGGTGGCGGAACCGGAACCGGGGCTGCCCCGGTGATCGCCCGCGCCTGCCGTGAGCAGGGTATCCTGACCGTTGGCGTTATCACCAAGCCGTTCGATTTCGAAGGCCAGATCCGCATGCGGCAAGCCAATTCCGGTATTGAGGAATTGCAGGCCTATGTTGATACCCTGATCATCATCCCGAACCAGAACCTGTTCCGGCTCGCCAATGAGCGGACCACCTTTGCCGATGCTTTCGCGATGGCTGATCAGGTGCTGCATCAGGGTGTCTGCGGGATTACCGACCTGATGATCAAGCCGGGGACCATCAACCTCGACTTTGCCGATATCCGTTCGGTCATGGCCGAGATGGGCAAAGCCATGATGGGAACGGGCGAGTCATCCGGCGAAAACCGCGCCACCAACGCAGCCGAGGCCGCGATCAACAACCCGCTGCTGGACGAAACCTCAATGAAGGGCGCCCAGGCCGTGCTGATCAACATCACCGGCGGCAATGACATGACGCTGTTCGAAGTCGATGAGGCCGCCAATCACATTCGCCGTGAAGTCGATGCCGAAGCCACCATCATTTTCGGTTCTGCCCTCGATGATAATCTGGATGGCATCATGCGGGTTTCGGTTGTTGCCACAGGGATTGAATCCAGTGCCGCGATGGAACGCCCGCCAGCCCAGATGACCACCCCGATGGTGCGTCACCTGACCAACCCGCAGCCGATCCAGCCTGCCCCTCAAAAACCGGTAATGCAGACACCCACCATGTCAGCACCGGCCCAGATGACCTCAACAATGGATATCTCTGCCACCCCTGCCATGGAGGTTGAGACCAGTTCTGTTGAGACCAGTTCTGTTGAGACCAGTGCTGTTGAGACCAGTGCTGTTGAGAAGAGCGAGGATGAACCAGCGCAAGCTGTCGAACCCTCAGAGCCTGAAGAGACCGCCAGCGCAGAGACCCCTGCCCCCATTGAGGATTTCAGCTTCAGCCCTGTTCCGCCAATGATGGAAGAGGAAGAGGCCGAAAACCCTGAACAGGACACGGACAGCGCATCAAACGGTTATTTCAGCGATGACCCGAACCAGCAGAACCTGATGGATATGGTGGCCGGTGCTGATACCAGGGCCGGTCCGAAGGCCGAGGATGAGGCCTTTATCCTGAGTGAAACCGTTGACCCGCAGGAAGAACTGGTCCCGACCACGCGTCAGGGCGGGTTGATCCGTCACCTGTCGAGGGTCTTTTCCAGCAAGGATACTGCCCCCAAGAACAGCGTCAGTGAGGCAACGCCGAAAGCGGCTGAACCGATGATGAGCGACCCGCTGGCATCGGCAACCATGGCCCATCCGGGTGAGTCCAAAATGGCGGAAACCGGGGCTGAGGACGTGATGTCCGAACCCTTGGGCCTGTATCGGGAAAGCCCTGTTGAGCCTGCCGAGGAAGGCGCATCCGAGACGGCCGGACTGGCCGCGCTCAAGCCAACCACCCAGGAACAACTGGACATCAATGCCCCGGCTGAGGATATCGATCTTGAAATCCCGGCCTTTCTCCGTCGTCAGGCGAACTGATCCTTATCGCCTGAGGATGGAAAAAACGGCATGATTCCAGTTTGTTGAAACTGTCACGATTGGTAACTGCATTGCAACAATCGGTTACCAATCGTGATTTGATCCTTGTGCCGTAAATACCTATTTTGCAAAAGTTAACAAATCCTAATAACCGACTGCCAGAAGAGATACCCATATCAATGCCCGTTGAATCCAGCATCCAGCACACGCTCGCATCCAGCGTATCCCGAAATGGCATCGGCCTGCATTCCGCCAAGATGGTGGATATCACCATTCACCCTGCCCCTGAAAATACCGGTATCGTTTTTCGCCGCGTTGATATCACCAATGTTGATACCGCCATTCCCGCGCATTGTTCCAACATCGCGGATACCATGCTGAACTCCCGCATCATGAATAACGAAGGCGTCACGGTCGGCACTGTGGAACACCTGATGGCCGCGTTCTTCGGGCTTGGGATTGATAACGCTATTGTTGATGTGAACGCGTCCGAGCTGCCCGCCATGGATGGCAGCTCCGCTCCATATTGCCAGATGATCAATGAGGCTGGCATCATCGCCCAGGGCGCGCCCCGGCGTTTTCTGAGGGTGCTGAAAGCCGTCACGGTCGAAACCGATTATGGCAAGGCCGAGATCAGCCCGTCGGATGAACTGATCATCGATATCGCCATTGATTTCAACGATAGCGCAATCGGCGCATCGAAATATTTCTACATTCACCGCAACAACAGTTTCGAGGAAGAGATTTCTTCGGCGCGGACATTCTGTCTTTATCAGGATGTCACCAAGTTGCGGGCCGCTGGCTACGCGCTTGGCGGGTCACTGGAAAACGCCATTGTTGTTGATGACGGCACTGTCCTGAATGAAGGCGGGCTGCGTTACAGTGATGAATTTGTCCGCCACAAGACGCTCGATTGCCTTGGCGATCTCTATCTTGGCGGCATCTTTGTGCTTGGCCATATCACCGCCAGCCAGCCGAGCCATGCGCTCAACAACAAGCTGGTGAAAACGTTGCTGGCTGATGAAAGTGCGTATGAGATCATCGAAAGCAAGCCTGAGCCTGTGATCCTGAATGACACGGTCAGGGAACCTGTCGCCGCCCTCGCCTGATTTCAGCCGCTTCGGTAACCGCTTCATTAATTTATGTTAAAACCGCAACCGCCCTGACCCTCAAGAGAGCGGGACGAGGCACGGTTTATTCTTTCCCTTGCCCATGCTTCGGCGTATGGTAAATTCCCATAATACCTTCGCATTGCAGGAGTCAGCCTTGCTTCCAGACAGCATTTCGAACGTTGTGACAGCGTCGAATTCCGGGTTCAATTCTTCCCTGTTCGGTCGATCCATCGCGGGCCGGAAAAAGTCAGGATACCTGGTGACGGCTGTGCTGCTGCTGGCGCTTTCCGGCTGTTCCGGCACGGGCGATTTCCTGGCGCAGGAAGAACGCTCGGCCGATGAGCTTTATAACTCGGCCCTCAATGAAGTGGCCGTTGGTGATATCACCAAGGCCTCGCCCCTGTTTGATGAGGTTGAACGCCAGCATCCCTATTCATCCCTCGCCACCCAGGCGCAGCTGATGTCGGCCTGGTCGCTTTATCAGTCCAACAGTTACGGTGCCGCCGTCAACGCGCTGGAACGCTTTGTTGAGCTTAACCCGGCGCATCCTGATGTTGATTATGCGCTCTACCTCAAGGCCCAGAGCTATTATGAACAGATTGTCGATGTTGAACGTGATGCAGGGATGACCGTGCTGGCCAAGGAAGCCTTCGAAGCTCTCCTGACCCGCTTCCCTGAAAGCAAATACGCCCGTGATGCCCGCCTGAAACTGGAGCTGACGGTATCGCACCTCGCGGGTAAGGAAATGTCGGTGGGCCGGTTCTATCTGGAGCGCGGGCATTACGATGCCGCCCTGCGCCGCTTCGCCACCGTGGTAAAGGATTATGACCGTTCGAACCAGACCCCGGAGGCACTCTATCGCATGGTGGAGGCGTATCTGGCACTGGGACTGGATGGTGAGGCTGATCGCAGTGCCGCCGTGCTGAATTACAATTATCCCGAATCCGTCTGGACCGAGCGGATGCTTGCCCTCATTGATGCACCGACGACCAACCATGACCCTGGTCTCTTTGAAACCCTTGTTGACAAAGCCACGTCCATCTTCTGATCCATGCTGACGCGTCTTCAAGTTCGCAATGTTGTTCTGATCAATCGCCTGGACCTCGATTTTCGAAAGGGCCTGACGGTGCTGACCGGTGAAACCGGTGCCGGTAAATCCATCCTGCTGGATTCGCTTGGCCTTGCCCTTGGCAGCCGGGCGAATTTTGACCTTATCGGTATCCATGGTGACCGGGCCGAGGTTACGGCCTGTTTTGATCTGCCTGATCCGCACCCGGCCCGGGACGTGCTTGACGATGCCGGGATTGAGCCGGGGGATGAGCTGATCCTGCGGCGACAGTTGCGTGACGGCAAATCCCCGGCCCTGATCAATGACAGGCCGGTTTCGGCAACCCTGTTGCGTCAGGTCGGGGACAGCCTGATTGAAATTCAGGGCCAGTTTGAGGGCCGCGGTCTGTTGGATGTCACCACCCACCGTGCATTGCTGGACCGTTTTGCCAGCACCACCGATGAAGCCGAAACCCTGCGTTCAGCGTGGCAGGACTGGCAGGATGCCTGCCAGCGTCATGCCAGCGCCCGTGCAGAGCTGGAGGAAGCCCGCGCCGAGGAAGACTGGCTGAGGGATGCGGTCAGCCAGCTGGATGAGCTTTCCCCCGAAGATGGTGAGGAAGACAGCCTGGCCGAAGAACGGACCATGCTGGCCAATGTCACCAAAATCGCCGAAGCACTGCATTATGTGGAAAGCGCCATCAGCACCGAAGACGGGGCCGCCGGCATGATCGGGGCCGCCGCCAAGAATGTTGATCGCATGGCGGATACCGGCGGCAGCCTGCTGGAGCCGGTGATCAACGCGCTGGCCCGGGTTGATGCCGAGCTGGAAGAAACCGCAAGCTGTATCCAGGCCGCCCGCGACCGGCTGGAGGGCGATCCGAACCGGCTGTCGTTTATCGAGGATCGCCTGCACGCCCTGCGCAGCCAGGCCCGAAAGCATCGCGTGACCACCGATGAGCTGCCTGAACTGCATCGCGGTCTGGCTGAAAGGCTGAGCGGGCTGGATGACCAGTCAGGCGGGCTGGCCGCCCTGCAAGCGGCTGAGGATGCAGCGGCTGAAACCTATCGCAATCTCGCCTCAACCTTGAGCCAGAAGCGCAAAGATGCCGCGGCCGATCTTGACCGGGGCGTGATGCAGGAACTGCCGGACCTGAAACTGGATCAGGCGCGGTTTACCACTGTGCTGGAAGAATTGCCCGAGGAACGCTGGGGGCCAAACGGCATTGATCAGGTGCGGTTTGAGGCGAACACCAACCCCGGCATGAAGACAGGCCCGATAGATCGCATCGCCTCAGGCGGGGAGCTGGCACGGTTCCTCCTCGCCCTCAAGGTGGTGCTGGCCGATACATCTGCCCCCATGACCCTGATTTTCGATGAAGTCGACAGCGGCGTGGGCGGGGCTGTGGCCGCCGCTGTCGGCAACAGGCTGTCACGCCTGGGTGAGACCATGCAATGCCTTGTCATCACCCACTCACCGCAAGTTGCATCACGCGGGCGTTTCCATTTCCGGATTTCCAAATCAGCAACGGATGAGGGCATGATCAGCACGGCGGAACCGCTCACCTCTGATGACAGGCTGGAGGAAATCAGCCGCATGCTCTCCGGCAGCACGATCACGCCTGAGGCGCGTGCCGCCGCCCTTCGCCTGCTGCAAAAGGACTGAGCCATGACGGATCAGCCCGATATCGCCAGCATGACCACGATGGAAGCCGCCACCGAGCTGGCGCAGCTGGCTGAGGCTATCGCCTATCACAACCAGCGTTACCATACCGATGATGACCCCGAGATCAGCGATGCCGAGTTCGATGCACTGATGCAGCGCAACACCGCCCTTGAGGCCGCCTTCCCCGAACTGGTCCGCCCTGATAGCCCGTCACTCAGGGTCGGCGCACCGGTCAAGGCAGGGTTCGCCAAAAAAACCCACCGTGTCCCCATGCTGTCGCTTTCCAATGCCTTTGATGCTGATGATGTGGCGGAATTTCTGGACCGGATCAGGCGGTTTCTTTCCCTGCCCGAGGGGGAGGAAATCGCGCTGTCGGTCGAACCCAAGATTGACGGGCTGTCGATCAGCCTGCGCTATCGTGACGGTATTCTGGTTGAGGCTGTGACCCGGGGTGATGGCACCGAGGGCGAGGATGTCACCGCCAATGTCAGCACCATCGGGGATATTCCGGGAACGTTAACCGGCACGCCGCCCTCCCTGCTGGAAGTCAGGGGGGAGATTTACATGGGCAAGAAGGATTTCGAGGACCTCAACACACGGCAGGCCGAGGCTGGCAGCAAGATTTTTGCCAACCCGCGCAACGCCGCCGCCGGGTCTCTGCGCCAGAAGGACAGCAGCATCACGGCCAGCCGCCCGTTGCGGTTTTTCGCCTATTCTGCGGGCGAGATGTCCGAAGCGGCCGGGTCCACCCATGGTGAATTTCTCGATGCGCTCAAGGCGTTTGGTTTTGCCGTCAACCCGTTGACCGCCCGCACCACCAGCCTGGATGACACCATCCGGCAGTATGAGATGATCAACGCTGAACGGGCCGGGCTGGATTATGATATTGACGGTGTCGTCTATAAGGTTGATCGCCATGACTGGCAGCAACGGCTTGGCCAGGTCAGCCGGTCACCGCGCTGGGCTATCGCCCATAAATTTGCCGCCGAGAAAGCCGAAACCGTGCTGGAAGGCATTGATATTCAGGTTGGCCGAACCGGCGCATTGACCCCGGTGGCGAGGCTCAAGCCCGTGACCGTTGGCGGGGTCGTCGTTTCCAACGCAACGCTCCATAATGAGGATTATATCGCCGAAAAGGGGATCATGGTTGGCGATACGGTGCTGATCCAGCGTGCCGGTGACGTGATCCCGCAAGTGCTGTCGGTGACGCTGGAAAAGCGCCCTGCTGATGCCGAGCCTTACCGTTTCCCGCAGGAATGCCCGTCCTGCGGCAGCCCCGCCCCGAGACCCGAGGGGGAGGCTGTGCGGCGATGCCAGGGTGAGCTGTCCTGCCCGGCCCAGGTCGTGGAACGGCTGAAGCATTTCGTGTCCCGTGATGCCTTTGATATCGAGGGGCTGGGGAGCAAGCTGGTCGAAGAATTGAACGGCGACGGGTTGCTGGATACCCCCGCCGATATCTTCACCCTCCACCAGCATGCCGAGGCACTGGCCGAGCGTGAGGGCTGGGGCGAGGTATCCGCCAGAAACCTGATCGATGCGATTGAGGAACGCCGCCGGATTGACCTGAACCGCGTTATCTATGCGCTTGGCATTCGCCAGATCGGGCAATCCACCGCCAGGCTGCTGGCGCGGCATTACGGCTCCATGCCTGCCTTGCTTGAGGCGGCCGAGGCGGCCTCTCAGCTCGAAGGGTTGGCGTGGGATGAGCTCAACAGCATTGACCAGATCGGCACCAGCGTTGCCAGTGACCTGATCCGGTTTATCAATGATGACCATAACAGGCAGGTCATTGATGCGCTGATCACCGAAATTGAACCCATCCCCCCCGAGGCGGTGGCCGAGGATAGCGAGATTTCAGGCAAAACCGTTGTCTTTACAGGAACGCTGGTGCAGATGAGCCGGGCCGAGGCCAAGGCAAGGGCAGAAACCCTCGGCGCCAAGGTCGCCGGGTCGGTATCATCCAAAACCGATTATGTGGTGGTCGGGGCCGATGCTGGCAGCAAGGCAAAAAAAGCGCAAGCACTGGGCATCACCATCCTGACCGAGGATGAATGGCTGACGCTTTCAGCCGGTTAGGCCAGCGGTTCCGTTGCCTCAATCAGCCAGGACAGGGCAGCGTCATCATCACTCAGCACCCGGGCTTTCAACAAGGGCGCGATTTCATCACGGACACGCCGGTGATAGGCATCCAGCCATGATCGCTCATCCCCATCCAGCAGATCAGCCCTGATCAACCGCCGGTCTATTGGCACAAAGGTCAGGTTTTCAGCGTACAGCATGCCGCTATCATCACGCTGGATGGCGATCAGGTTTTCGATCCTGATCCCGAACCCCCCGGGCTGATAAAATCCGGGTTCATTCGACAGCACCATGCCTGCCTCAATCGCCCGAGTGCTGCGTTTGGAAATGCTGGCCGGGCCTTCATGCACCGACAGGCTGCACCCAACGCCATGGCCGGTCCCATGGGCGAAATCGAGGCCAGCCTGCCACAATGGGGCGCGGGTGATGGCATCAAGCTGAATGCCGTTTGTCCCCTCAGGAAAACGGCACCGCGCCAGCGCGATATGCGCCTTCAGCACATGGGTGAAAGCATGGATCATTTCGGCTGACGGTGTTCCGGCGGCGATGGTGCGGGTGATATCGGTTGTCGCCCCAAGGTATTGCCCGCCACTGTCAATCAGGCAGAGGCTATCCATCGGGATCGGCTGGTCCTTGCCCTCAACAGCGCGGTAATGCACGATCGCGCCATTGCCGCCTCCCCCGCAGATGGTGGCGAAACTGGGGCTGATAAATTCATCGGAAAGGGAGCGAAATTCGATCAGTTTCTGGTCAACCTCAACCTCGCGGACCGGGCGTTCCGGCAGGGTTTTATCCAGCCAGTGCAGGAACCGGACCATGGCCACGGCATCAATCCGGTGGGCATGATCAAACGCCTTGAGCTCGGCCCCTGTCTTGATCGCCTTAAGCGCGGTGATCGGGCTTTCCGCATGGATAGCCGACCCCTTGACCATGCCCTCAATCGCTGTCGGGCATGTTGATGGATCAATCATCACCTCACCCTCACCATATTGGCTGAGGCAGGCCCCGGGTTCCGCCGGATCAGCAAAGGCAAGCCCGCTGGCATCGATATCAGCAAACCGTTCAGGATCAGCAAGGATCGTCACTGTCCCATCCCGTGAAAGCACAGCAAAGGCCAGCACCACCGGGGTGTGGTTCAGATCACGCCCCCTTGCATTGAGCAGCCAGGCCAGCCCGGCAGGATCACTGATCATCATGGCCCTGACATCAGGGTGTGATGCCTGGATGCGGTCGATGCAGGCGGTGATTTTCTCATTCCTTGTCATGCCGGCATACTCAATGCTGTAGGGGATGGCACGGCTCAACGGACGGGGCGGTTTATCGGGCCAGATCCGGTCAACCGGATTGGCATCAAGCGGGGTCAGGCTGACCTGACCATCCATTGCCTTTTCCAGCCGTTCACGCTGACCCACGGGCATCAGCCAGGCATCAAACCCGATGACCTTGCCTGCGGCATGGTTCAGCAGCCAGTCGCTCAATGAGGCCTCAGGCTGGGTCAGGCATTGCCATTCGGGGCCGGTTTCAGTTTCCATCTGGATGGTGTAGCGGCCATCGCTGAACAGCACCGCCTGATCAGCCATG
The DNA here is from genome assembly GCA_002457135.1 of SAR116 cluster bacterium MED-G04. Lineage (GTDB taxonomy): Bacteria > Pseudomonadota > Alphaproteobacteria > Puniceispirillales > UBA1172 > UBA1172. The sequence continues at coordinate 1,194 of NTKX01000031.1, read as the reverse complement.
ACAATGGCAATACCGGCTGAACCCGTGAACCCGCTGATAAAGGCAAGGCGTTCATCGGCGGCGGGGACTTCCTCCCCCGAAAAGGCATCACCGCGGGGGATGATCACGCCATCAACGCCCATTGCCTTGATCTCTGCCCGGAGTGCCGCCAGCCGATCAGTCATTTGACCCCTCCCCTTTATGGCTGAACACCAGCGTTGCCCAGTCATTGAAAATCATGCTGTCCCGCAGGGTCAGGCCATGGGCCTCATGGCTTTGCTGCACGTCATCAACGTGAATATCCATCAGCCCGGCAACAATCAGCACGCCATCAGGGGCGAGGCAGGCCGTAGCATCAGCCGCCATTTCCATGAGCGGCGATGGCAGGATATTGGCCAGGATCACCTGATAAGGGGCATGATCAGCCACCAGCGCCGCCTGATAACCGTCAGAGACACCGCAGGTGATGCTCCCCGCCACACCGTTGATGGCGGCGTTATCGGCGGCAACACGAACAGCGACAGGGTCATTATCCACCGCGATAATCCGGCAATGGGGGTTGAGCTTGGCGGCGGCCATGGCGAGAATCCCGCTACCGCACCCGATATCAGCCACGCTGGATGCAGCATGGCGATCAAGGTATTTTTCCAGCATGGTCACGCAACCATGGGTGCTGGCATGGGTGCCGGAACCAAACGCCTGCCCTGCATCAATCAGCAGCCCGATCCTGCCCGCTGGCACCGGGTCGGTGATATGGCTGCCGTAAACCCGGAAAGAGGCGATATCAAGCGGCGGGAAGGATTTCCTGTTTTCGGCAAGCCAGTCCCGATCAGCGAGGCTTTCCACGATGGGCATGGAAGGCATGATGCTGGCGGGCGTGATGCTGGCGGGGGAACCTGTTACCGAGCCTGTTACCGAACCTGTTACCATCCGGGCCGCCACCATCGCAGCGTGGAGCCGTTCGGGGTCGGGTTCAGTCTCGGTGATGGCACTGATCCGCCACGGGGCATCATCATGGTCACGGTGGTAAGACACGGTTTCGGTATCACAGGCCGCGGCCAGCATATCAGCCCAGGTTTCGGCATCACCCGGCACTTCTAGCCGGATTTCCCATAGCGGCTGCATCTATTCCCCCTTGCGGACAAGGCTGACGAAACTGGCCACGACGCGCTTTTCCCCGGCCATGTCAAAGGCTATGGCCAGCTTGTCGCCCTC
>NTKX01000030.1 GCA_002457135.1 SAR116 cluster bacterium MED-G04 | reverse complement strand
GCGCCTCAGAGGCGTAACCCGTCGCCGTCCCGGCATTGCTGATGAAAATATCAACAGGGCGGTCCTTGATATCGTGGCCAATCCGCTGGATTGAGGCCTCATCCGACAGGTCCATTTTCAGGATGGTCAGCTTGCCCGGATGCATTGCGTGCAAGGCGTTCAATTCCGCCGCCTGATCAGGGTTGCGGCAGGTCGCAATGACAGCATGACCCTCATTCAGGTATTGTTTCGAAAATTCCAGACCAAGCCCTTTATTCGTCCCCGTAATGAAAACTGTTTTCATCAACCTAACCCCTTAAACAATGCAACAGACTGATTGGTTGATCCTCTCATGAATTTTTAGAGTATTCATTAACAATATATTATGAATAGCTACTGGCTAAGATTTTATTGTTGCTTGATGGCTTCTTCTAACAACTCCCATTTGTCGGCATAAGACTGCAAATCTTCTTCATTTACAGAACAATGGGTTGTTTTATAATTTCGCGGGCGGATTCCACTATGTTTTGACAAAAACCAAGAATAATTCTCCTTTATAATCTCAGCCAAATGGCTTCTTTGAAGAACAAAAAACCTATCTTCAGCAGCTTTAGAACCAATCTTCACAAAAACGAAAAGCAAATCCTTGTTATGTTCATTCACCATACCTGCAACAGTCTGAACTTTGCCATTCAACTCAATTTTCAAGTATTGTTTGGCATCAAAACTGACGCTTCCCGATCGCCAGGCCTTTACCTGTAACGCGACAGTTGATCCAGATTTATAAGCAAGAATATCAATATCAGGAACATTGCCCGCAAAAGCCGTGGCAATAAATCCACGCCTGCCAAGTTCAGCAACTACAAGGCTCTCTCCAATTTGTCCCGCGAGTTGATTGCTATAATTTTTAACCAAGGCAGCGCTTCCCATTACAACCTAAGCGTTATAATCACAGTAAACTTCTAAGATCAAACGTCAAGCATCACAGAAATCTGCTGCGCATATGCTCAACACAAAAAAGGCTCGCATTTTCATGCAAGCCTTTGTTTTAGTGTATTGATGTAGCAGTTCGAACTTAACGCTTGGAGAACTGGAAGCTCCGGCGGGCCTTGGCCTTACCGTATTTTTTCCGTTCAACGACACGGCTGTCACGGGTCAGGAAGCCGCCTGCCTTCAGCACGGGGCGAAGCGCGGGTTCAAACCGTATCAGGGCATGGCTGATGCCGTGACGAACGGCCCCGGCCTGACCGGAAAGCCCGCCGCCCTTGACAGTGGCAATGACATCGAACTCATCGGAACGGCCCGCGCTCTCAAACGGCTGGTTCAGCAGCATGCGCAGAACAGGGCGAGCGAAATATTCGGTCACGTCCTTGCCATTGACGGTGATCCGGCCAGTGCCACGCTTGACCCAGACACGGGCAGAGGCATCCTTGCGGCGGCCGGTGGCGTAGGAACGGCCAAAGCTGTCAATCTTGGGTTCAACCGGGGTTGCCTCAGCCTCAACAACGGTTTCCTGCAGGGCCTCAAGTGCGGCCATGCCCTCTGCCGGGGTGGTTTCTGCTGCGGTGGTTTCTTCCTGGGAGGTGTTGGTTTCGTTGGTCATCAGTCTACCCCCTTACATCCGGGCCGTGTTCTTGGAGTTCATCGAAGCGACATCGAGCGAAGCCGGTTGCTGGGCTTCATGCGGGTGGCTGGCACCGGCATAGACATGAAGATGCTTCATGCAACGGCGACCAAGCGGGCCACGCGGGATCATCCGCTCAACCGCCTTGATGATGACGCGCTCAGGATGGGCACCATCGAGGATTTTATCCGCGGTGCGGGACTTGATGCCGCCCGGGTACCCGGTGTGCCAGTAATAGGTCTTGGTGCTACGCTTGTTGCCCTTGAGCAGGACCTTTTCAGCATTGACGACGATGACATTGTCACCACAATCCATGTTCGGCGTATACGAAGGCTTGTGCTTGCCGCGAAGGCGCATCGCAATGATGGAGGCAAGCCGCCCCAGAACCAGCCCTTCGGCATCCACGACAATCCAGCCCTTTTCGATATCGGCCGGGGTCGCGATGTATGTTTTCTGCATGGACATGACAGTATCCCTTGTTCGGGCCCGATCAACAGGCCATATCAACGATCAAGGATGCTGTATACAAGCCTGTTTTCAGCACGTCAACAGTATTATTATCCAATATAATTAATTTATTGTTGTTTTTCAATGTCTTGCAAATGAGGTATTATTTTACCGTATCAGAATTGCTCTCTTGCCCCGTCTTCGGCAGTGGTTTAAGTATAAATCATGATCCTGCTTATCGATAATTACGACAGTTTTACCTGGAACCTGTGGCATTTTCTCTCTGATCTGGGGGTTGAGGTGGAAACCCGCCGCAACGATACCCTTTCGGTTGAGGATGCGCTGGCCATGAACCCCCAGGCGATTGTGCTTTCCCCCGGTCCCTGCACCCCAAATGAGGCCGGGATATGCCTCGATCTGGTGACAAGGGCCGCTGGCAAGGTGCCGATCATGGGGGTCTGCCTCGGCTTTCAGACCATCGGGCTGGCCCATGGTGCGGAATTGAAGCGGATTGACCCGCCGGTGCATGGCAAGCTGTCCATGATCCGCCATGACGGGCGCGGGCTGATGGCGGGATGCCCTGACCCGGTGGCCGTGACGCGCTATCATTCGCTGGTGCTTGAACGCGAAAACCTGCCCGACTGTTTCACGATCACCGCCGAAACCGAAGCCGGGCTGGTCATGGGGATCGAGCATAAGGACCAGAACCTGCACGGCTTGCTGTTCCATCCTGAGAGCATCGCCACCGTGACAGGGTACAGGATGTTTGCCAATTTCCTGTCGCTGGCCGGGATCAATTCGGTTGATGAGAAGAGGCTGGCCACCCTTGAGAAGCAGGTCCTGAACCTGCATGACCGTTTTCCCGATCATATTCACGCCTGATCAGTCCGAGATCCCTTTACCATGACCAATCCCTTGCAGCCCCTTATCAAAACCATTGCCGATGGTGGCCACCTGCCCCGCCCCGACATGGAACAGTGTTTCGATATCATCCTTGAAGGTGATGCCTCCCCTGTCCAGATGGCGGCGTTTGTCACCGCGCTCAAGTTGCGGGGCGAAACCCCCGATGATATCGCTGCCGGGGCCAGTATCCTGCGCCGGCGTGCCGTTACCATCACCGCACCCGATGGCGCGATGGATGTGGTTGGCACCGGCGGTGACGGCATTGGCACCTGGAACATATCCTCGGCCACGGCCTTTGTGCTGGCCGGGGCAGGCATCCCGATGGCCAAGCATGGCAACAAGGCTGTTTCCTCCAGGAGCGGGGCGGCAGATGTGTTGAGCCAGGTCGGGATCAACCTTGATGCACCGATGCCCCAGGTTCAGCGCGCCCTTGATGAGGCGAATATCTGTTTTCTGATGGCACCCCGTCACCATAGCGCGATGCGCCATGTCGGGCCGATCCGGGCCGAGCTGGGCTACCGGACGATTTTCAACCTGCTGGGGCCGCTTTCCAACCCGGCGCTGGTGCAACGGATCATGGTGGGGGTTTTTGCCCGCGAATGGATCATGCCCTTTGCTGAGGCCCTGCACAGCCTTGGCACCACCCACGCCATCATTGTTCATGGTGAAGACGGGCTGGATGAGGTTACCACCACCGGTGAAACCCATGCTGCGGTGCTGAAAGATGGTGCCATTACCACCATGACCATCTCGCCTGAAGATGCGGGCGTTAGGATCGCTGATCCGAAAGACCTGATCGGCGGCACCCCAGAAGACAACGCCAAAGCCCTCCTCGCCCTGCTGGACGGGGCGGAAGGTGCTTACCGTGATATCGTCATCCTCAATGCCGGGGCGGCATTGTTCGGGGGTGGCCACGCCGCCAGTATTGCCGAGGGCGCTGACATGGCCCGCCAGTCGATTGATGACGGCAACGCCCGTGCCGCCCTGGACGGGCTAGTTCGGATCACCAATGAGGAGCCAGCGTCATGAGTGATGTTCTGGGACGCATCATCGACACCAAGAGGGATGAGGTGAGCGCGCTCAAATCGCGCCTTTCGGTTGCTGAACTCACCGGCATGATCAGGGATCAGTCCCCCCCGCGTGACTTTACCGCAGCCTTGGTGGAGGCTTCCGCCGCAGGCTACGGGCTGATCGCCGAGGTCAAGAAAGCCTCCCCCTCCAAGGGCGTGATCAGGGCGGATTTCAACCCGCCTGAACTGGCCCGGGCCTATGAGGAAGGCGGCGCAAGCTGCCTTTCCGTGCTGACCGATGAGCCGTATTTCCAGGGCCACATGGATTTCATGGTTGCCGCCCGCAATGCCACTAGCCTGCCGGTCCTGCGCAAGGATTTCATGATCGACACGCATCAGGTGATGGAGGCACGGGCGTTTGGGGCTGATGCCATCCTGATCATCATGGCGGCGGTGGATGATGCCCTCGCCCATGAGCTGGAGTCCGCATCCCATGATCTGGGCATGGCGGTGCTGGTGGAAATTCACGATGCCGAGGAACTGGAACGCGCCACCAGCCTGACCTCACCCCTGCTCGGGATCAATAACCGCAACCTGCGCACCATGCAGACTGATCTGGCCACAGCCGAAGGCCTGCTCAATGACTTCCCCGAAGGCAGGCTTGCCATCGCCGAAAGCGGGCTGAACACCCCCGAAGACCTTGATCGCATGGCCCGTGCCGGGGCCAGAACCTTCCTCATCGGCGAAAGCCTGATGCGGCAGGATGATGTTACCTCTGCTACCCGCAGCCTCCTTGCCAACCCACTCCCCGCCAACAGGAAAATCGCATGACCGGGTTCAACCATTTCAACCCCGATGGCGACCCGCATATGGTCGACATTTCGGAAAAAGACACCACCAGCCGCACCGCTATTGCCGAGGGCCGGATCACGATGCTGGCTGAAACGCTCAGCCTGATCCGTGACCGTGGGCATAAGAAAGGCGATGTTATTCAGGTGGCGCAACTGGCCGGGATCATGGGGGCCAAGAAAACGGCTGACCTGATCCCGCTCTGCCACCCTATCGGCCTGACCCATGTCAGTGTTGATATCAGCATTGAGGATGACGGGCTGCTGATCCGCGCCGAATGCCGGGTGACGGGCCAGACCGGCGTTGAGATGGAGGCATTGACCGCAGCCTCGGTCGCGGCACTGACTGTTTATGACATGTGCAAGGCCGTTGATCGCGGCATGGTCATCAGCGGGTTGCGCCTGATCCGCAAATCCGGCGGCAAGTCCGGGGTGTTTGAGGCCGATGACCAGCGCTAAACCAGCCCTCCTGTCGGTTGAGGGTGCGCTTGAGGCGATTGCATCCGCCATGCCGATGATGGGTGTTGAAACCGTTGCCCTCAAGGAGGGTGACGGCCGGGTGCTGGCAAGCCCCATCGATGCCACGCTGAGCCATCCCCCTGCCTCGGTTTCCGCCATGGACGGGTACGCCGCCATGGCCGCTGATCTGACGGCCTTTCCCGCTGATCTGGAGATGATCGGGGAAAGCGCGGCGGGTCATCCCTATGGTGGGGATATCAGCAAGGGCCAGTGCGTGCGTATTTTTACCGGTGCGCATTGCCCCCCGGGGGCCGATACCATCATCCTGCAGGAAGACACCGAGGCCGAGGGCAACCGGATAACGGTGCATGAAGCCCCGGCGAAATACCGTTTTATCCGGCCAGAGGGCAATGATTTCAGCATGGGGGACCGGCTGTTTGAGGCTGGACGAACCCTTTCTGCCCGTAGCCTCGCCCTCATCGGATCGGCGGGTCATGGCACGGTAGAGGTACGGCGCAAGCCGCGTGTGGCGGTGATCAGCACCGGTGATGAGCTGGTTGAACCCGGCGTTACCCCGGGGCCGCATCAGATCATTTCCAGCAACAGTATCTTCCTTGAAAAACTGATCCGCGCTGTTGGCGGTGAGCCGCTATCGCTTGGTATTGTCCGTGATGAGGACAAGGCGCTTGATGCCGCGCTGGAACAATCCATGGCAGCAGACCTGATCGTGACCAGCGGCGGTGCCTCCGTCGGCAAGCATGATGGCATCGCCCGCCGCATGCAGTCGGGCAGTGACCTCAGCTTCTGGCGTATCGCCATGCGGCCGGGCAAACCGCTTGTCTTCGGGCATATCGGGGGCGATGCACGAACACCCCTGCTTGGCCTGCCCGGCAACCCTGTTTCCACCGGGGTCTGCGGGATCATCTTTGCCGCCGCCGCGATCCGCGCCATGCTGGGCCAGGACTACGCCCCGGCCTATCACCATGCTGTGCTGGAGGCTGACCTGCCTCAAAACGACCGGCGCCAGGAATTCATGCGGGCCAGAATGGCGTTCAGGGATGATGGCCGCATCGCCGTCACAGCCCTGCAAGGACAGGATTCAGGCATGATGGCTGTCTTTGCCCATGCCGAGGCGCTGATCATGCGCCCGGCCAATGCCCCTGCTGTCGGGGCGGGCGAAATCGTGCCGATACTGATGATCCCGCCTGGCATTTAATTCAGGTATCTGACCACACCCCACCCTATGACATCTCCCTTTTGGGCTTGCCTTTTCATGAGAAAAAAGGTAGAACAAAACAGGATCAAGACAGGAAAACCCATCCGCTAAAGGGAGGCTCAAATGCTGACCCAGAAACAAAAAACCATGCTGACCGTGCTGATTGACCATTTTGATCAGCATGATGTGCCGCCGAGTTTTGAGGAATTGTGCCGGATTCTTGACCTGAAATCCAAATCCGGAATTCACCGCCTGTTGACCGGGTTGGAGGAACGCGGCTATATCCGCCGCCTGCCCAATCGTGCGCGCGCTATTGAGGTGCTGAAAAACCCCGATGGCTCCAGCATCAGCGGGGCTGAACGCCCCCAACCCGAACCGGTCCAGCCTGAAGAGACGGCCAGTGTTCCCCTGCTCGGCAAGATTGCCGCCGGAACCCCGATCAGCGCGATCAGCGACCCGTCGCGTTACCTCGACCTGCCGCCATCCATGATGGGGATGGGCGAATACTACGCGCTAGAGATTGAGGGCGACTCGATGATTGAGGCCGGGATCATGGATGGTGACACGGTGCTGATCGAACGCTGCGAAACCGCGCCGAACGGAACCATCGTGGTGGCGCTGGTGGATGGTGAGGAAGCAACCCTCAAAAAACTCCGTAAGAAGGGCGAAAGCATCGCGCTTGAGGCGGCCAATCCTGATTATGAAACCCGGATTTTCGGTCCTGACCGTGTTGAAATCCAGGGCAAGCTGGCGGGGCTTATCCGTCTTTATTGACGCTTTCGAGCCGGAACCCTGCCTCATCGGAATAGCCAAGGATACCGCCACTGGTGCTGATCCCCGCCGGGTCGATAATCGCTGTTCCATCAGAACAGGGATAGAGCGCGTCAACATGGGCAAGCACCAGATCAGCCTCACGGCAGGCATCGGTGAGGGCAAAGCGTCTCCAGACCAGCGCAATCCGCTTATCCTCCCCGGGTGACTGGCCGGTGCCTTTCACCGGGATCAGGCAATACCCGCGGCGGCATTCACTGCCATCAGCATCCGGTGCGTATTGCGCCGTTGCAAAACCAAAGGGGCGGAGCAGCACGGATCGCGTGAAGCCGTTGGTCTTGCGGCGGCTGATCACCGCCTCACCATCCGAATTGATCACCACCGCATAAATCCGGCCATGCAGGTTGGTGATGGCCAGTTGAGGCAGGGGCTGGATAATCCAGCAGACCAGCCCGCCCGTGATCAGCAGGGGAATGATAAAAACCCTCACCGCCCGGATCATGAACGGAACCACCATGGCCAGGGTCAGCAACACCAGCGTGATGGCTGGCGGTGACGGCAGGTGGAGACTGGATAGCGGGAATTCGGCGATCCGGGCTGCAACCGTGGTCAGGGGGTCAATCCCCTGCCCCATCAGGAAGAAGGCCGAGGGTTCCAGCCCAAGCGGCATCAGGAGGAAAGCCAGCACCCCCGCCGGCATGATGATGAAGCCCATCAGCGGCATGCCGGCCAGATTGGCCAGCACCGACCATGCTGTGGTGACCCCGAAATGATACAGCACGAACGGGGCTGAGGCCGAGGATGCAATCAGTGACGCGGCCGCAATCTCACCACCATAGCGCATCAGCTTTCGGCCCGGGCCGGGCGGGTTCGTTGTGACCGTGGTGATCCGATACTGTTGCCTGATCATCCAGCTGGCCACCAGGGCAAAAACAGCCGCGAATGACATCTGAAAGGCCGGATCATAAAGACTGTCCGGGTCAATCAGCAGCAGGATCAGGGCCATCATGGCAACGTGATGCAGGGTCATGCCCCGGCGATCGAGAACTATCGCAAGAATAACGAAACAGACCATCCCGAACGCCCTCATCGCGCTGATGGGCATGCCCGCCACCATAAGATAGAAGGCCCCGAACGGAAGGGAGGCGAGGGCCGCGATCTTGAGCGCAGGGTAACGGCTGGAGAAGACCGGAAACAGTGCCAGCACCAGCCGGATTGCAAACAGAACACTGCCGCAGAACAACGCCATGTGCAGCCCTGATATGGCCAGCAGGTGAGCAAGGCCCGATGCCCTGAAATCTTCCCTCAACCCCGGGGTGATCAGCCCCCTCAATCCAACCAGCAAGGCCGAGGCCACCGCCGCCTTTTCCTCCGGCAGGGCCGCGATGATCCGTTGCTGGAGATGATACCGCATCACGGCAATGGTGCTGGCATCACCCTGGCCGGTTACCTCAACCTCACGGACAAAGCCGGTGGCGCTGAACCCGTGGCGCAGGGCATGGGCCGTGAAATCAAATCCGCCCGGCAGCAACCGGGGCAAGGGATGCTGGAGCCGCGCCGTCAACGTGACACGATCACCCGGGCTGAGCGAGGCGGCTTCAGCCGGGACTATAAGCCGCCAATCCCCCTTAACATTGGCTCCCCCAACATTGGTACCCCCAACATTGGTACCCTTGCTGCCAACACCATCAGGGGTAAAGCGGATGCGTTGACGTGAGCGGGTCATGGCCTCAGCCATGGCGACGGTTCCGGTGGCCGTCATCACCCCGGGTGGGTGGAGCTCTTTTTGAGGACCGCCCGTGAAACTGGCCATAGCAAAACCAAGGGCCGCAAAAGGCAGCAGCATCAGCATGGTCATGCCCAGTGCCTTGAGCTGTTCGGAGAACCGCCAGCAACACACGCCCGCCATCAGCCAGATGATGCCAATCGCCGCCGCGATCATCACCCCGCCCATGGACTCAGCCATGACATCCTCAACCATGATCCCGGCCATCACCATGGTGACGACCCTGAGGCTGACCTCGGACGGACGGGGAGTGGTATTAGTCGTTGTCGGCCAAAGGCTCTTCATGGTAAACCCTCTTCAACCCCTAGCATGACGCAAAAAGGTTAATTTTTAATGAGCGTAGTAACCCGATTTGCACCCTCCCCGACCGGCTTCCTTCATATTGGCGGGGCGCGGACAGCGCTGTTCAATTTTCTCTTTGCCCGTCATCACGGCGGCAAGTATCTGCTGAGGGTTGAGGATACGGACAAGGCCCGCTCAACGCCTGAAGCTGTGGCCGCGATCCATGAGGGCCTCGAATGGCTTGGTCTGGCGGGTGATGATGACCCGCTCTATCAATCCAGCCGCGCCGAACGTCATGGTGAGGTTGCCCGGATTCTCTTGGAAAAGGGCCATGCCTATCGCTGTTATCTCACCCCGGATGAACTGACCACGTTGAGGGAGGAGGCCCGCGCCACCGGCGGGCAGATCATCTCCCCCTGGCGTGATGCCGACCCTGCCTCGGCCCCTGATGCGCCTTTTACCATCCGGCTCAGAATGCCGCTTGAGGGCAGCACCACCATCAATGATGCGGTGCAGGGCGCGGTTACCGTCAGCCATGATGCACTGGATGATCTGGTGATGTTGCGCGCCGATGGAACGCCGACCTATATGCTGGCGGTGGTGGTGGATGATCATGATATGGGGGTTACCCATGTGATCAGGGGTGATGATCACCTCAACAACGCCTTTCGCCAGCAGAAGATTATTGAGGCGATGGAATGGCCCGTGCCGGTCTATGCCCATATCCCGCTGATCCATGGTTCTGACGGGGCCAAACTGTCAAAACGCCATGGTGCGCTGTCAGCCACGGCCTATCGTGACATGGGCTTTCTGCCTGAGGCTGTCTGCAACTATCTGCTCAGGCTGGGGTGGAGCCATGGTGACGATGAGATTATCAGCCGTGATCAGGCCATCGAATGGTTCGGGCTGGATGCCATCGGCAAATCACCGGCACGTTTTGATATGGAAAAACTGACCGCCACCAACAGCCATTATATCCGTTCCCTGCCGGTGGATACGCTGACCCGGCTGATGCTGGATGGTGACGATACCAGCGCTGCGATCATGACCCGGCTGGAACAACTGGCCCCGGCCTTTGCTGAACGCGCCCAGCGGCTCACAGACTTGAAGGAATCTGCGGCTTTCGCCATCCATGATCATGCCCCCCCGATTTCGGAGGAAGCCGCCGCGCTGCTGACCGATACCGCCCGGGAAAACCTGGCCGCCATGGCGCAGGACCTGCCCGATGATTTTGACAGCCCTGATGGCTTCAAGCAATGGCTGGGTCAGTGGCTGGAAGGCAAGGGGCTGAAAATGCGTGATATTGGACCACCCTTGCGGGCTGCCCTAACCGGCATGAAACAAACCCCTGATATCGTTCTGATCAGCTATTGTCTGGGGGTTGAACAGATACGCCTGCGCATCGCCGCCATTTGCAAATAAATTGCAAAACAATTATAATAACATTATTACCCTATACATTGAGATCATAGACATTGAGACTATCTCCCAGGACAAGTCAGGAATATTGTAATGGCCAAGCCAACCAACACCGTGACCTTCACCGATAATTCAACCGGGAAAACCGTTGAGCTGCCGGTGATCCCCGGCACAATCGGCCCTGACGTGGTGGATATTCGCACGCTTTATAGCGAAACCGGGCTGTTCACCTTTGATCCCGGTTTCGGGATGACCGCATCCTGCAAATCCGATTTGACCTATATTGATGGTGAGGTCGGCCAGTTGCTGCATGGCGGTTATTCGATTTCCGAGCTGGCGGAAAAAAGCGATTTTCTTGAGGTCGCCTATCTGCTGCTGCATGGTGAGTTGCCGAACAGCCAGGAAAAGCAGGAATTCGACTATGCCATCACGCATCACACCATGGTGCATGAACAACTGCATACATTCTTCCGCGGGTTCCGCCGTGATGCCCACCCCATGGCCATTCTCTGCGGCGTAACGGGCGCACTGTCGGCGTTCTATCATGACTCGACCGACATCAATGACCCGCAACAGCGGATGATCGCCTCCCGCCGCCTGATCGCCAAGATGCCTACCCTGGCGGCCATGGCCTATAAATACTCGCTCGGTCAGCCCTTCAACTACCCGCGCAATAACCTGACCTATGCTGAAAACTTCCTGCAAATGTGTTTTGCGGTCCCGGCCCAGGATTATGAGATCAACCCTGTACTGGCTGATGCCATGAACAAGATACTGATCCTGCACGCTGATCATGAACAGAACGCCTCAACCTCAACCGTGCGGCTGGCGGGGTCATCGGGGGCCAATCCGTTTGCCTGTATCGCGGCCGGTATCGCCGCGCTCTGGGGGCCTGCCCATGGCGGCGCCAATGAGGCTGTACTGACCATGCTGAATGAAATCGGTGACCGCAGCCGTATTCCTGAATTCATCAAGCGCGCCCGTGACAAGAATGATCCATTCCGGCTTTTCGGGTTCGGGCATCGTGTCTACAAGAATTTTGACCCTCGCGCCAAGGTCATGCGGGACAGTTGCCACGAAGTCTTGAACAACCTCGGCATCAAGAACGAACCCTTGCTTGATCTGGCCATGGAACTGGAAGATATCGCGCTGAAGGATGAATATTTCATTGAAAAGAAGCTCTACCCCAACGTGGATTTCTATTCCGGCATCATCCTGAAAGCCATGGGCTTCCCGACCTCCATGTTCACGGTGCTGTTTGCCGTGGCCAGAACGGTTGGCTGGATTTCGCAGTGGAAGGAAATGATCGAGGACCCGCTTCAGCGGATCGGTCGCCCGCGCCAGCTCTATATCGGGCCAGCGGAACGTTCCTACACCCCTGTGGATGAGCGTTAAACCCTCGGGTCTGGTTCAGTCAGGACTTCCCTTTAGTAGAGCGAATAATCACGTCCGCCGAGGTGCGGCCGAAACCGCCCTTGACCGTTAGCGTATCGCCAAGGGTGGTAATGCGAGTTCCCGGCCGGGTCAGCAACGGAAGTGCAGCATCGGCCATGGATTGCGGCGAAAATTCATCATTCAGGTAGAGCGGGTAGATTTCCTCCCCCATGATGGCGTTGGCCAACACCACATTACTGCGTTCAACAAAGATATTGCCGAGCTTTCGGGCCAGCCAGTCCGGCCGATAATAGACAGCGCCCGGCAAGCCTGCCAGCGCCGCCTCCAGCGTCACCGTCCCCGAACAGATCATGCCAGCGTCACTGGCGGCAAGGACAACATCGAGGTCGTCCTGCGGCCTTAAATGAAGGCCCTGATCATGGCCTGAACCCTCCCCCGTGATGCGCCCAACCATGGCCGTAACGCCTGAGGCCACATTTGATGCCATGGGCAGGACCGCCTGCAATGACGGCAGCTCTGCCTTGAGGATGCTGAAAGCCCTCAACATATCGGGCAGCAGGGTTGCAACCTCCCGTGACCGGCTCCCGGGCAGGAGCGCAAGCAGGGGCCGATCAGGGTCGATGCCAAGCGTCCCCCTCGCCTCATCCCTGCCGGGGCGCGGGCGTTCGGCCGAAGGATGCCCCACCACCGTGACCTCAACCCCGTGGCGGGTAAAATAAGGCTCCTCAAAAGGGAAAAGACACATCAGGTGATCGACTGATTTCGCCACACCCCGGGCTCGCCATCCGCCCCAGGCCCAGACGGTCGGTGCCACCAGATGCAGGATCGGGGCATGCCAGCCCGCCCTCGCCATGCGTTTTTTCAGCCTACGGGCAAAGCGCATGGAAAAGCCCTTGTTATCAATCGTCAGGATAGCATCAGGGCGGGTTTCCATGATCCGGTCAATCAGCGTGTTGGCCAGCCGGTTAAGCCGGGGGATAGCCTTTATAGCCTCACCCACGCCAAGAACGGTGAAGTCATCCATGGCCATGACCGAACCGAACCCGAGCGATTGCATCGCATCCCCGCCAACACCCCAGCAGTCACAGGCAGCATTGCGGGCGGCCAGCCCCTTCATGACCTCGGCCCCCAACCTGTCCCCCGATGCCTCGCCCACCATGATGAACAGCGAGGGGGCTGTCATGAGCGTCCAACACCGATCAGGCTTATGCCCCTGGCCTCAGCCATGCGGAGCGTTTCATCCAGATCAGCGATCAGGACACCGCCTGTTTCCACCGCCACCACGCTGACCCCGGCAAGGGCGGCTTTTTCAATGGTGAGGCAGCCGATCACCGGCGGGTCAAGATGCCTCGATTGCGCCGATTTCATCATCTTGACCAGCACCGCCGGGGCCAGATCAGGATCAATCAGCCCGGCGCAACGTTCCAGCATCATATCGGTGCCTTCGGCGGCCTCAATGGCGATGACACGCTGACCCTGAACCAGCACCGCCTGGCCGATATCAAAATCGCTCATGGTCTCCAGCACATGCCTGGCGTGATTGATGCTCACCATGGCCTCATCACCCGGCTCAGCCCCGGCCAACACGCCCTCACCCGCACGGTGATTGCCGAGAATCTCGCCCTTGTCGATGATTGTCATGCCATGCCCGGCCAGCACCTCAGCCAGCATTTCCAGCGCGGCGTTATCACCCCTGGTGAACAGCTTGACCATGATTTTGGAGGCCAGGGCATCAGGGAAAGATGTTGCGATCCTGGGGCGAACAAATTTCCCGGCCAGAACAATCTCCCGGCACCCCCTGGTCTTGAGCGCATCAATAATCCGGGACAGGGCCCCGATGCGGATGCTGTCATGGTCATGGCCGGAATAATCAGCATCAGCCATGCCATCCAGCGAGACGATATACACAGCCCGCCCACGTGATTGCAATTCAGCCGCCAGTTTCAGCGGCAATCCACCCGAAGCGGCAACAATTCCTACGGGCGCGGTATCCGTCATCCATCCACCCGTTCAGGATGGCAAAGCGGCTTGTCCCCGCCATCCTCGATAAAGGTGAGGATGGACGCTACCTCCTCATTCTCGCCATAGATGCCCCTGACCTCATCAAGGCGCTCACTGAACGTGCCTTCGGGGGCAAACATGAGCCGGTAGGCCTTGCGCAATTCGCTGACCTGATCACGGCTGAACCCGCGTCGGCGCAACCCCACCAGATTAAGCCCCACGAGGAGGGCCTTGGACCCAAAGACAGAACCAAAGGGAATAATATCAGCCGTAACCCCGGTCATCCCGGCCACCATGGCATGCTTGCCGATACGGACGAATTGCTTGATCGCGCTGTTGCCGCCGATATAGGCGAAATCATCAATCTCGACATGGCCACCCAGCATGGCATCATTGGTGATGATGATGTTATCACCCAGAATACAGTCATGGGCGATATGACACGCCACGAAGAAAGCGTTGTTGTTCCCCACCACGGTTTTCATGTTACCGACAGCCGTTCCCGGATGCATCGTGACATTTTCACGAATGATGTTGTTGTCACCGATCTCAAGCGTCGATTTCTCGCCTTCATAGCGGGTATGCTGCGGGGCCTTGCCAAGGACGGCAAAGGAATAAATCTCGTTGCCGGAACCAAGGCTGGTATGGCCGTCAATGACGACATGGCTATGCAACACGCAGCCACTGCCGATACTGACATTCGGGCCGATAACACAATAGGGGCCAATGCTGGTATCATCGGCGATACTGGCGCCCTCGGCAATTATGGCGGTCGGGTGGATCATTGCACTCATCATTTCCCTGGTTCTACAATCATGGCTGAAAAATTGGCACTGGCGACAACCTTGCCATCGACACTGGCCTCACCGTCAAATTTGAACAGCATGCCGCGCCCGCCAGCGATCACCACCTTGAGGTGCAGGATATCACCGGGCCGGACAGGGGCGCGGAACTTGACCTTATCAAGGGTTGTGAAATAGACGTGCTGGCCGCTGGTGTCATCGCGATTGCTGTAGGCGATCAGGGTTCCGGCGGTCTGGGCCATCGCCTCAATAATCAGCACACCGGGCATGATCGGGTGGCCGGGGAAATGCCCCGCCAGATGGGGTTCCGTGCTGGTCACGGCCTTGATGCCGCGCGCGCTCTCATTCCTGATGATCTGATCAACACGGTCAATCAGCAGAAACGGGGGGCGATGGGGAATAAGCTCTAGGATATCGGGATGATCAAGAACAATGTCTTCAGCCATTCTTATCTCCTTTGCTGATGGATTTGGCAAGCCGCCTCAGGGCGATTACCTGACGGCGATGTTGATTGATGGGAACCGCGGGGTACCCGCCCATGACCTGCCCATCACCTATTCTGTTGGTCACGCCACTGCGGGCAGCAAACATATTGCCGTCACCGATGGTGATGTTATCCGCCACCCCGGCGGTGGCGGCGAAAACGTTGTTGCGGCCAATCCGGGTTGATCCGGCAATACCAACCATGCCGCAGATAATGGTGCCATCCCCAACATGAACATTGTGGGCAATATGGACCATGCTGTCGATCATGACCGCATCACCAATGACAGTATCCCCGAGGAAGCCGCGATCAATCGAACCCAGCCCGGCGATATAGCAGTTGCGGCCAATCAGCACCCGGCCAATATGGTTCACGACATAGTTTTTGCCATCACGCAGGATACCAAACCCGGCATTGCCGACATGGGCCATCGGGCCAATGCGGGTGTTTTCGCCAATGACGGCATAGCTGATCACGGCATTGGCCCCGATGGAAACACCATCAGAAAGAACGCATCCCCTGCTGATCAGCGCACCACTGGCGATCACTGCATTGTTGCCAATCTCAACCCCCGCCTCAATCACCGCGGCGGCACCGATGGAAACACCGTCACCAATCCGGGCTGACGGGTCAACCACCGCCGATGGATGAATGCCGCCCTCACTGGTCTCGGCCGGGTACATTTCACGCAACACCAGGCCGAGCGCACTTTTCGGGTCCGGTGTTGTGATCACCGTTGCGCCTTCCGGGATGGTGCTGGCCAGATCAGGCAGAACCAGCACGATATGCCCCTCACAGGCTGGCATGGTGGCGATTACTTTCGGTTTGCTGACAAAGCTGATTGTCCCCGGTTTCACCGCATCAGGGGTTGCGACCTCAGTGGCCATGACATCGCCCTTTCCGGTGATCAGGTCACCACGGACGAGCGCCGCAATCGCCTTTGCTGAAATCGGTCTGGCATCAGGGTAGAAACGCGGATCAGCCATCGGGTTGATCCCTCCGTTCCAGGGTGATTTTCAGGTTCTTGGTCTGGGCGTTAAGCCGGGCCAGGGCCTCCTCCGAAATATCGAGCGAGGTGTCATAGACAACCGCATCCTTGCTCTGCAACACCATGGCAAAGCCCCTTTCCTTGGCGATGGCTGAAATGATCAGCAGCAGCTCCTTTTCCAGGCGTTCCTGCGCCTCTGTATAGGCGCGGTCAAAACCGTTTTTCTGGGCCTGAATCTGACGTTGCAGGCGGATAACACGTTCTTCAAACCCGGCCAGCCTGACTTCGAATTCTTCCTTGCTGATGCTGGTCTTGTCCTCATTGAGCTGTTTTTCCGCGTTGCGAAGCTCAACCTCTTCCTGTGAGATTTCAGACTGGAACAGGGTGTTCTGCTCATCTATGGCCTTGCGGATGATGGTGATGGCATCGGATTGCTGGAGAACCGATGCAATATCGACAATGCCGATCAGCTCACCGATTGGGCGGGTGCCGGGTTGATCGGTTTCCTGGGCATGCGCCGATAGCGGCACACTGCTGGCGCAAACAAGGATGAACAGGCAGAATATCCAGCGGGCAAAGGCCAAGATGCTAGAAGCGTCCACCAAACTTGAACTGGAAGACCTTTGCTTCATCATGACTTTCCTTATCAATCGGGTATGCCCAGACAAAGGACATCGGCCCGATCACCGTATCCCAGAGAATTCCATAACCGAAGGATGACCGCAGGCTGTCATCATCAGGCTTGATGACGTTGTTGGGGTAATCCGTCCCCCAGACACTGCCGGCATCAACAAAGGCCGTCCAGCGCATCCCAAGGTCTTTATCAAAGCCGAAATCAGAGGTCAGGTTGGTGCTGGCGACATAGTACTGGTTACCGCCAACGGCGGAGTTATCCCCAGCATCACGCGGGCCGATGCCGCCCGATTCAAAGCCCCTGACCTTTCGGCCACCGAGGATGAAGCGGTTTGACCGGGTGACGTTTTCGCCCAGCCCGTCAATATACCCCGCCTCACCATCCAGGCCGATGACGAAGGCGTTGAAATAGAGCGGCTTGAAATACTGGCCCCTGATGACGGTTTTCAGGTAGGTGCTGTCACCGCCAAGCCCGGCAAAACTCTCCCGTAACTGGAGCAGGTAGCCACGACGCGGATCAATCCGGCTGTCCCTTTTATCCTTGGTCAGGGTGTAGGAAACCTCGGATATCAGCTTGGCCCCCTCATCCCCGCTTTCAGACAGGGCCGTGGTGGATGTGGTTTTCGTTTCGGTATCAGCAAGCGTGTAGCCGATCCGGTGACGGTAATCATCAGCCGCGCTGAAACCGAGGCCGAAGTCAAAACCCTTCTTTTCCAGCTCAACGCTGGTGTATTCAATCGAATCCTGGAAGATATCGACACTGCCAATCAGGTTACGGTCAAACAGATACGGCTCAGTTATACCGGCCCTGAAATTCGTCGTCTTGTCCGACAGGCTGATGCTGGCGCGGGCGCCGCGACCGGTGCCGAGGAAGTTGGCTTCGTTGATCCCGAAGGTCAGCGAGGCCTTATCGAAGGTTGAATACCCAAACCCGAGCTGGAAGCTGCCTGTTGCGGTTTCCTCGACATTCATCTCAACCACCGACTGCTCACCACTGCTGCCGGGAACGACGTCAACACTGACCTTGGAGAAATAGCCGAGGTTGCGGACATTGCGTTCAGACAGGGTCAGCTTGAGCTGGTTGAAACTGTCGCCCTCCACCAGTTCAAACCGGCGGCGGATAACGCTGTCCAGCGTCCGGTCATTGCCGTTGATGTTGATGGCTTCAACGTAATTCTTGCGGGCGGCGCCAACGTTGATGATGATATCCAGCGTGGTGTCTTCATTATTGACCTGAATATCCGGGGTCAGGTCAACAAAGGCGTAACCAAACTCACCCAGCTTGTTGGTCATCAGCGACAGGGTTTCCTCCAGCCTGCGCACATCATAGAGTTCATCGAGTTCAATCGTGCTGATTTCGAGCAGCTGATCGGTATCCACGCCCTCAATTTCTGAGTTTACCGTCACCGATTTGACGGGATACTCGCCCCCCTCCCTGATCTGGAAGGTCAACACGAAGCCACTGCGATCCGCCAGCAGTTCACCGGTGGAGCGCACGATATCAATATTGGCAAAACCGTTTTGCAGATAGAACTGGCGCAGTTTCTGGGTATCAAGCGAAAGCCTGTTGGCATCGTATTTGTCATTGGTGCCAAAGGGGATGTACCATTTCGCCTCACGGGATCCGATCACATTCTTGAGCGCACGGTCACTGAAGGCATCATTGCCGATGAATTTAATCGTCGAGATTTTAATCAGCGGGCCTTCATCAATTTCAAAGACGAGGTCAACCCGGCGATCCGGCAGCTTGATAATCTTGGGTTCAATCACCGCGGCATAGCGGCCGAACTGGCGATAGATTTCCATCAGCAGCGCCTTGGTATCAAGGGCGACCTTTTCGGTGAACACACGGCGGGGTTTGATATCGATGAATTCAAGCAACTGCTCATCGGGGAGCACGTCATTGCCCTCAATCGAAATGCGGTTGATGATGGGGTTTTCCAGCACCTCGATGACGACCACCGTACCGTCAAGCCCGATGGACACATCCTCAAACAGATTGGTGGCAAACAGTCGGCCAACGGCACGGTTCAGACTGCTGCGGGAAACCGTATCACCCGCCGACAGCGATGAATAGGAAAGCACGGTGGCAGGGTCAATCCGCTGCGCCCCCTCGATCCTGATCTCAGTGATCGTGACATCACCGGACTGAGCCATGGTCGGGCTGATACCCTGACCATATAAAGCAACCAAAACCAGCAGGATGATGGCAAGTACTCGCTTCATGACAAATCCCTTGATTATCCAGCAATTACTATAGCCGCCTTAATTCCATCGTTAAAGGGATTTAACACTGTTTCGTGACATTGCCCAGAATGTCAAAGAAGGTCAGCACCACAATCAGGCTGAGCAACAGGGCGATGCCGCCCCGCATGATCTGTTCCTGAACCCTGGCGTTGAGCGGTCTCCCCATGATCCCTTCAAGCCCGAAAAACATCAGGTGACCCCCATCAAGGGCCGGGACAGGCAAGAGATTGACCAGCCCGAGATTGATTGAGATGATCGCCACAAACATGGCCAGGCTGAGCAGCCCTTGTGAGGCCACACGCCCCGACATTTCCGCGATTTTCACCGGCCCGCCGATCTCACCCTTGTTGGCGTTGCCGCTGGCCAGTCGCCCAAGACCGCGCAGCATGGCAATCGCCATCCTGAAACTGTCAACAGAGGCAGACATCACCGCCTCAACAGGGCCATAGCGTTTCAGCTCACCACCGGCGGAACGGACCCCGATCTGGCCATAGGTGGTGCCAAGGCATTGATCATCAACAACAAGTGGCGTTACTGACAGATCAAGCAGGTCACCGTCACGATCCACCGTGATCGGCAGGGTGCGCCCCGGATTTTCAAAGATAATCCCCCGCAGATCAGCAAATTCATTGATATTGTATCCATTGATGGAAATGATCTTGTCACCGGAAATGATCCCGGCTTCCTCGGCGGCACCGCCCTCAATCACCTCACCAACCTGATTGGGGATAATGGCCTTGCCAACGCCGATATAGACAACCGCGATAATGGCGATCCCGAGGATGAAATTGGCAATCGGACCCATCGCCACAATAAACGCCTTTGCCTTGAGGCTGGCGGCATGGAAGCTGCCCTCAATGGTTGCGGCATCGGCCGAGGGCGTGCTGGCCGGGTCACCATCACCGGCCATCTTGACGTAACCGCCAAGCGGCAGGAGCGAGAAACGCCAGCGCGTCCCCTCGCGGTCGGTGTAGCCAAAAAGCTCCCTTCCGAAGCCTACCGAGAACACCTCAACCTTGACACCGGATCGCCTGGCCGCCCAGAAATGGCCCAGCTCGTGAAAGAAGACGACCGGGGTTAGCACCACCAGAAAGGCGAGTAGACTGAACACAAATTCCATCGTTGTTTACCTGTCAATTCCGTGTTGTTGGGCCAGCCATTCATGGCAGGATTTCCGCACCATGCGATCATGGCTGATAATAGCGTCAAGCGCCAGTGAAGCCGGATGATCAATGGTATCTAATATATGCCGATTGAGACCGGCAATATCAAGAAAACCGATGCTTCCGTTGAGGAAATGTTCAACCGCCACCTCATTGGCGGCATTCAGCGATGTCGGGGCCAGCCCGCCCGCCCGCATCGCCTCCCGCGCCAGCTCAAGGCAGGGGAAGCGGTCAGGGTCAGGCTGTTCGAACGTCATGCTGGCCAGCGCATCCAGGCTGAGCGGTTCTGGCTGCCAGTCCA
Source organism: SAR116 cluster bacterium MED-G04 (assembly GCA_002457135.1). GTDB lineage: Bacteria > Pseudomonadota > Alphaproteobacteria > Puniceispirillales > UBA1172 > UBA1172. The sequence goes on along the minus strand of NTKX01000030.1, from coordinate 454 downwards.
GCCGATCCGGCCAGGCCAGGCAATGCGATATCGGCACCCGCATATCAGCATCCCCCATCTGCGCCAGCATCGAGCCATCTCGATAGCAGACAATGCCATGGACCAGCGACTGGCGGTGGATCATCACCCTGATCCTGTCTTCGGGCAGATCGAACAGCACGCCTGCCTCAATCACCTCAAGCCCCTTGTTCATCATGGTGGCGGAGTCTACCGAGATTTTCGCCCCCATGGACCAGTTCGGGTGATTGACGGCCTGTTGCGGGGTTGCGGATTGCATCTGTTCCCCGGACCAGTCCCAGAACGGCCCGCCTGAGGCGGTCAGGATAATCCGGTCAATGCTTTCAGGTTTCTGGCCGACCATCGCCTGCATGATCGCGTTGTGTTCGGAATCCATCGGCAGCAGAACCGCCCCTGATTTTTTAGCCGCCTCAAGGATCAGCGCACCGGCGGTGAC
>NTKX01000003.1 GCA_002457135.1 SAR116 cluster bacterium MED-G04 | reverse complement strand
TTATCGGCATAGGCCCGCATTGATTTCCCGGTCCGGGTCCGGTTCAGAAACCAGAATACGGCCGCCACCACCATAAACGCTGTAATCACCGTGATGGCCTGTGATGATTTAATGGCCAGGCCTTCGTTCAGGCCTGTCATTTCCTTGAATGTGCGGGCCTTGATGATGAACCGCTCACCATCATTAAAATTGCGGTCATCCGGGCCGATGATGAAACGAATAACCCCGCCAATGACGAACATCACCCCGATTGAAACAATCAGATAGGTCACCGAATTGGCATGCTGCTGGCGGTAGAACCGGAACACAAGCCGGTCAAGGATCAGGCAAAGCGTAACGGCACCCATGATGCCGAGCGGCAATGCCAGAATAGCGGTGGGCAGAGGGGCAATGGATATTCCGTTTGACTGGAACCACCATGTTGACAGGATTGTTGACATGGCCCCGAATGACATCACCTCACCATGGCTGAAATTGGAAAAATTCAGGACGGCGTAAACCATCGTTACACCAAGCGCACCCAGCGCCAGCTGGCTGCCGTAAGCCAGACCGGGGACCAGAATAAAATTGGCCAGCAACACCAGGGCATTTAATGACGCGTCCACCATTCAGCCCCCCAGGAATGCCTTTCTGACGTCACTATTGCCCAGCAACGCAGAACCGGTGCCTGTATAACGGTTTTCACCCTGAACCAGAACATAGCCCCGATCCGCGATGGACAGGGCCTGTTTGGCGTTCTGTTCAACCATCAGGACAGAAATGCCTGTTTTCGTGACATCGATGATCCGGTCAAACAGCTCATCCATCACGATGGGTGAAACACCGGCTGTTGGCTCATCAAGCATCAACAGCCTGGGTTCGGTCATCAACGCCCTGCCAACCGCGACCTGCTGGCGTTGCCCGCCCGAGAGTTCGCCGACGCGTTGTTGGCGTTTCTCCCTCAATATCGGGAAAACGCTGTAGACCTGATCCATGACCCTGGTCATCGGGCCCGTGCGGGTAAAGGCCCCCATTTCGAGGTTTTCCTCTACCGTCATGGTCGTGAAAACGTTCTGCGTCTGGGGAACAAAGGCCATGCCCTTTTTAACGCGTTCAAAGGGCGGCAGTTTGCCAATATCCTCACCCTCAATCACAACGGAACCCTGCCGCAGGGGGAGCATGCCGAATATCGCTTTCATGGCGGTTGATTTGCCGGCCCCGTTCGGACCCACGATAACCACGATCTCACCGCGTTCCACCGTAATCGAACAGCCGTTGAGGATATCGGCCGCGCCGTAGCCACCGGTCATGTTTGTGCAAGCCAGGAAACTCATGATGCCCTTGTCCTGTTTCTGAGGCCTCGCCCGAGATAGGCCTCAATGACATTTTCATCGGCCTGAACCTCTTTCGCACTGCCTTCCATCAGGACACTGCCTTCGGCCATGACAATCACCGGATCACAAAGACGGGCGATAAACTGCATGTCATGTTCAATCATGCAGAACGTGTATCCGCATTCCCTGTTCAGGCGCACGATCATATCACCGATGCGGCCAAGCAGGGATCTGTTCACGCCTGCGCCAACCTCATCCAGGAAAACAATTTTGGCCTCGGTCATCATCGTGCGGCCGAGTTCAAGCAGCTTTTTCTGGCCACCAGACAGATTGCCAGCGTATTCATTAGCGAGATGGACGATTTCAAGGAAAGCAATAACCTCATCGGCGCGGTGCCGGTTCTTTGCCTCCTCTGCCTCAACACGGGATGGTGAAAACCATGCCTTCATGAGCTGTTCCCCGGGCTGGCCCGGGGGGACCATCATCAGATTATCCCGAACGGTCAGTGACGGAAATTCGTGTGAAAGCTGAAAGGTTCGCAACACCCCTTTATGAAACAGCTCATGCGGGGGAACGCCTGTAATATCCTCACCATCAAGGGTGATCATCCCTGATGTCGGCTTATAATATCCGGCTATGGTGTTAAAGAGGGTGGTTTTACCGGCACCGTTCGGGCCGATCAATCCAGTGATTGTCCCGGATTTGATGGATAAGCTGACATTATTAACGGCCTGAATACCGCCAAAATGCATGCTCAGGTTTTCAACAGAAAGCATGTAACAGCCTTAAAACAAGGCCATGAAACAGCTTCAGGACCTTGCTTGAGTTTTATTGCTAACGATAACGAACCGTCGTGATTTTCTGATCGGTGATCACGACTTCCTTGAATGACCCGGCGGATTCGCCCGGACCAATCATTTCGATATCCGTTGCGCCGACGTAATCAACATCACCGCCTGACGCGATGATCTTTAACGCCTTGGCCAGCTCACCGGGATAGATTTTTTCACCCGGCGCATTGGCAACAGATGTCACCATGCCCTTGAATTTGGAACTGTCCGATGACCCTGCTGCCTCCATCGCCAGGATCATCAAGGCGGCGGCATCATAGGATTGCGGGGCATAGGGACCGGCGGTGAAACCGGCGGCGGCGGCAAGCGTTTCAAACTTGTCCGATCCCGGGCTGTCGGTGCCGGGCAGAGTGCCAAATGATCCGTTGAGGTCATCACCGATAGCCGCTGGCAGGCTGTCACCGATCATGCCATCGGGCAGAACGAATGTTTCAAACGAACCGGCATCAATCGAAGCCTGGATGATCCCCTTGCCGCCCTGGTCAAGATAACCGGCAACAATGAGAACGTCACCACCGGCCTGGGCCAATGCGGCAACCTCGGCACTGTAGTCACCTTTGCCATCCTCATGGGATGCTGAAATGGTGATCTTGCCGCCAATAGCCTCAAAATTGCTCTGGATACTGTCCGCAAGCCCTTTGCCATAATCGTTATTGGTGTAGCTCATGGCGGCGGATTTGATGCCTTTTTCCTTGAGAATTTCGGCAAGCACCTGACCCTGACGGGCATCGGAAGGTGAGGTTCTGAAAAACAGGCCATCATCTTCAATGGTGGATAATGCCGGTGATGTGGCTGACGGTGAAATCATCACCACGCCCTTTGCCGTGGCAACGTTCTGGAGTACCGCCGTGGTCACGCCGGAACAGTCCGCCCCCATGATAGCACTGACCCCGTCGGAAGTGATCAGGCGTTCTGCCGTGGATGTTGCGGCCCCTGCATCAACGCAGGTTGAATCGCCCCGAACCGGAGAAATCGTTGATCCGCCCATGAAGGCACCGCTATCGCTGGCCTCTTTCATCGCCAGTTCGGCACCGTTTGCCATATCGGGGGTCAACGATTCAATTGGCCCCGTGAAACCAAGTAGAACCCCGATCTTGACCTCTGCGGCCTGTGCCGGGACCGAAAGCAATGATGACATTGCGATCATAAGAAGTGTTTTTTTCATGTTGATTCCTCCCAATTTGACCATTGGATAGATAAGGTCGTTATTCAGATCATCTTCCCTAATCAATTGCCTTGTTTCAAGCATTTAAATCCTGAGCCATCGCAATGCCATGAAGGGAAATGAGACGCTGAAATACATTCCGGCAGGGCCTGACAGCAATAAATCCGGAACAATAAAAGATGGCAAAACAGCGGGGACGAACCCCTCAATCTGCTGATGCGAGGTCAGCCGCTCTATCCCGTTGAATTGCGGTTGACCCACATGAATTCAGGCAACACCAGAGACAAAGAATTGAATAAAATCAATTACGACAGTCATGCCGTATTTTGTCAACCAATATCAAAAATCCAAAAAGGCTGTAAAATAGAATAGGGGAAATTGGCGATTCCGGGAGGACTCGAACCCCCAACCTGCTGATTAGAAGTCAGCTGCTCTATCCAGTTGAGCTACGGAACCGTGGAAGCGTTATAGCAGAAAATCCGCCCTGATGCGTCCCTGAATGAAACCCCTAATGAGTCCAGGCCTGACGGCGACCAAAGGCGAAATTATCGGCATAGGCGCGGCGTTTAGGGCGGCGGCTGCCGCTGCGATAAATCGTGTATTCAATGCCGTAGCTATCGGCATAGGCAGCGGCGGCATCAGCCGTATCGAAATAGAGGTGAACGCAACGCAGCGTATCCCCCGATGACTGCCAGCCCATCAGGCGATCGGGAATGGCGCGGTCATGACGGGGAAATTCAAGCACCCAGCTGGCGGCATCAGCCCGGCCGGACTGCATGGCGGTTTTGGCTTTCTGGTAAATCCTTGCGCGCATTGGTATCCCCTGCCCTGTCTCTGCCCGGAATTTGAGGCTTGCTTACCTTTGCCAGTCTCCACAATGCGGATTTTATTTCAAGCATAAAAAGCGATTATTGAGGGCCAAACCTACCCCTCTTTATGATCACGCTTAAGCTCAAACGTGATCAGGGAGATGAGGATTACCGCAAAACCGAACCATTCCATCACGTTCAGCATCTGGCCGAGGAAGACGATTGCCATCAGTGCGGCAAACAGCGGGTCAACCAGCGTCAGGAGGGAGGCCCTTGTGACCCCGACAAATCGGCATCCTTCAAAAAACAGCCAGTACCCCAGCATGTAGAAAACGCCGTTGCTGATGATCGCAAACCAGCCATCAGCGGTTACCGGATAGAGGAAATCCAGCCCCGGTATCAAAATGAGTGCCACGATGAAATACACCACGCTCCACAGATTGGCGTGCAGGTTGATCACGGCAGCCCCCAGCTCGGAAGTCAGCGTGCTTGCGTTCATGATGAACAGCATCGCAAACACCATGGAGGCGAAACTGAGGATGAGGCCATGTTTACTGCCGATCTGCACCGTATCCATCATCAGGAAACACAGCCCGGCGAGCAGGCAGGCGATGGCGACCCATTGACGGGAATTGATCCTCTCCTTCCCCGTCAGGTGCGACAGCAGCGCAATACCGAGGGGAAAGATATAGAGAATGAGGGTGGCGAGGCCGATATCAATGTATTCAACCGCACTGTACATGCAGGCGATCATCCCGATATTGAATACGGTGACCATGAGGATACGCGGCAGATACCGTGCGGGTATTGTGATCATACCCTGCCGATAGAGCGTTACCGGCAGCAGCAGGATAGCCCCGATCAGGCAGCGTGACATCAGCAGCGCAATCAGGGAGGCCCCGTCATCAAGCGCAAGTTTCGCCGAGCTGGGCACAAAGGCGATGCAGAGTGATGAAACAACAACAATTGCGATACCGACAGCATCACGCAAACGGGGATTGCCAAGGTCGAGACCCATCATCTTTATCCCCTTAAAACGAAAAAAACTGACCCACGGGAACGTGCGGAACACTGCAAAAGAACAGTGCGGGGCAGCCCCCGAACTGTCAAGGCAATGATTGGCGGGACCAGCCTGTATCGGCGGGAAAACCAAGCCCTCAAAATGACAGGCAAATTCACGGCCACCATCATTTTGCAAACACTCCCTGACTGTGACAGGGCATGGACAAATCGCTACAATGCCATAAATTTAACAGGGACAGATTAAGCAACAGATATTCAGTTGATGGAGTTGAAATTTTACCATGCCCCAGGATAACCCCATTCAGAAAGCCTGCGCGCCCCTCCAGGAAATGCTGGCTTCAAACCCGGATGCACGCCTGAACACCAGTCAGGCCACGGCTGAAATCAAATCAGGTTTGAAAACCTATTTCACCCAGAATGACCGGACCATCATCATGGATATGCCGGAAAGCGTGGGCGGTGATAACACAGGCCCTACCCCGGGGTATCATGCCCGCGCCGCCGTGGCTGGATGCGTGGCCATAGGGGTGAAGATGACCGCCGCCAATGCAGGGGTGGTGTTTGACCATGTTCGTGTTGATCTGGAGATGGATTTCGATGATGGTGCTGCCTTCGGGATTGGCACCAACACGGCAGCCCCGATGGAAACACGGCTCAATATTGTCGTGACAACGGATCAGCCCCGGGAAATCGTTGACGAGCTGATTGCCCGCGCACTTGAGGCGGATACTTTTTATCTGGCTTTGCGCGATGCACAAGTGGTCAAGACCACGGTTTCGATAGCAACCTGACCGGGCGGAAATTGATCAATTTCAGCATCATGATCTGAATTTTCGGGAAAATGGTCGGAGTGGAGAGATTCGAACTCCCGACCCTCTGGTCCCAAACCAGATGCGCTACCAGGCTGCGCTACACTCCGACTAGGCAATATCTAAAGATAGTCGTGACCAAAATCAAGCCTGTGCAAGACGTGTTTTCGTATTTTTACGGTCCCGCCTTACCCAAAAGCAGCGTCCCCTCACCGATACCCAGCCGTTTTGCCTCACCCGCCGCTACCTCCAGAACATAACGCCCGGGCGCAACCGATGAATAACTGTCGAGCGAGAACGGGATGGTGCTATAGGCTGTGTTGAGCCATGCCCCTTTACCATCAAAGAAAATGATATCCAGCGAAACCGGTGTTCCCTTCATCCAGAAGGAAAGCCGTTGTTCGCCGGGGTAGATAAACAGCATGGCATCACCGGGGCCGAAATCATCCCGCCCCATCAGCCCCTGTTTGCGTTCAGCCGGGGTGATCGCCAATTCAACCTCAATGGTGATGCTGCCCTTGGCTGTGTCCAGCCTGATAGCCTCACGCTCAAAGGCATAACTGTGCTGAGAAAGCACCAAGGCCAGCAGTGAAATCAGGCTGTATTTAAGCAAACACCGCATAAATCACCGCCACGATCAGGGTCAACAGGGCCAGTTGCACCACCGCGGCAGGGCCGGGAATAACCGGGCCTGCTACAGGATGACTGGAGACGATGCGCGCCAGGTTGATCCCCTTTGTGCCAATCTTGATCATGATGCGATCCAGCATGGCAGCCAGTGACAGTAACGATGAGATAACCGGCCGGACAATAATCGGCGCCAGGCGACGATAGAACCAGTCGGTATTGAGAACAGTAGAAGGAATTTCAGGGGGATAAAGCCCGCAACGAATGAGGAAAATGAACGCCAGCATGGCAAAGACCAGCAGTTCCATCTGGCCGATAACATGGCTGGCATCATAAGGATTATAGGCCATCGGGTAAGGCAGGAGCTGATAGTACAGCGTCGGCATGACCCCGATTGAAATACACAGGATCGCCGCTATTCCCATGGCAACCAGCATGTTGAACGGGGCCTCTTTGACTGTATGGCCGCCATCATGCCCGAAGAAGGTGAAATACGGGATCTTGATCCCGGAATGTTCCAGCACACCCGCTGATGCGGCCAGCAGGATGATATAGATCACCACCAGCCCTTCATAACCGAGGGCCGACATGATGAGGGCCTTGGCAACAAAGCCGCTGAACAGCGGGAAGGCCGAAATCGATACCGCCCCGATAACGCAGAACACCATGGTGTAGGGCATGGATTTGTAAAGCCCGCCCAGCGCCGAGGCATTGGTGGTGCCAACACGGTGCAGCACCGCCCCCATCGACATGAACAGCAGCGCCTTATAGATGATATGGGCAAAGGCATGGGCCACCGCGCCGTTGATCGCAAGTTCAGACCCTACCCCGATTGCCACGGTCATGAACCCGAGCTGGTTGTTGAGGCTGAACGCCAGCACCCGGCGCAGGTTGTTTTCAATAACGGCAAAGAATACCGGGAACACGGTCATCGCCGCGCCAATGTAGATGAGGTATTCGGTCCCGGCGAACCCCCGTGCCAGCGCATAGATCGCCAGCTTGGTCGTGAATGCCGACAGCATGACGGTGCCGATGGCCGAAGCCTCAGGGTAAGCATCCTGAAGCCAGCCATTGAGGAACGGGAACGCTGCCTTGATCCCGAAGGCAAGGAAGATCAGCCAGGTGCCGAGGGACCCCAGCTGCATCAGCTCAAACGCCCATGATCCGGTTTCCCGCCAATAGAACGCCGCCCCTGCAATCAGCAGCACACCAGAGGCAACCTGAACCAGCAGATAGCGCATGGCGGTATTGCGGGCGCGATCACCCCCGACCGCCAGCAGTAGAAAGACCGAGGTCACGGCGGTCACTTCCCACCAGATGAAGAGCGAAATCAGATCACCGGCATGAACGGCTGCAATCGCCGCGCCTGCATAGGCCAGCCCGGCGGTGTGTTCCATCGAACGGCGTTCGTGCCAGCCGTAAATGACGTTTAGCGCGGCGGCAATATGGAAAATGATGCCAAACGGCAGGGTCAGCCGGTCCGACTGATGCAGGATCAGCTCCTGCCCCATGATGGGAATGGACCAGTGAACCCCCTCACCCGCGCTGAGACCAAAGGCAGACAGACCGATGGCCAGCAGCATGAATATCTGGCGGAAATGATGCGGGATCCATGGCACGGCCACAGCGGCAAGGATCATGTAAAGCCCGGGGGTCAGATCAGTGATCGCCATAATAATCCTCCTCCCGCATGATCAGTTTACGCAGGATGACCCCGCCAAAGACGATCACCACAAAGACAAGGAAGCCGAACACAGCCGGAAACAGCGGCATATCCTCAAGCGAGGTTTCCCCATGCCGATGAAAGATAAATTCGAGCGCAATCAGCACCAGCCCCAGCCCAAAGAGGATCAGGGTGGCCCAGGCCCCAAAAACACGCAACGACAGTTCGGTATCGGTCTGCTTGATCATGGCATCACCATCAGCTGGCTGAAGGACGTAAGGATATTGATAGCAAAGAACAGCACCACGCTGATCAGCGCGGTTATCACCGGCGGCAACACCGTCAGCAGCGGTGTATCAACCTTCACATCGGTGTTGACGGGGCGGAAGAAGGCGCGGAATACCGGTTCAAGCAGGTAATAGACGTTGAGCAGGGATGATACCGCCAGCACCGCCACCATCAGCGGCAGACCGGCATCGATTGATCCGGTCATGATCATCAGTTTTGACCAGCTGCCGCCAAGGGGCGGCACACCGATGATCGACAGGGCGCCAAGGAAAAAGGCGATGAAGACCAGCGGCATCCGTGGCCCAAGCCCATCCAGTTGTGAAACCTTGTTGAGATGCGCGCCAACGTAAATCGCCCCGGCACAGAAGAACAGCGTAATCTTGGCCGAGGCATGCATGACAATATGGACAAGCCCGCCCTCAGCCGCGATGGATGAGGCCAGGGCCGCCGCCAGCACGATGTAGGAAAGCTGGCTGATCGTTGAATAGGCCAGCCGCGCCTTGATATCATCCTTGCTGATCGCCACCACCGATGAGGCGAGGATGGTAAAGGCCGCCAGCCAGGCCAGCCATTCCGATGCCCCTGTATCGGCCAGGAAATCAATCCCGAAGATGTAGACCATCACCATCAGCATGGTGAAGGCACCGGCCTTGACCACCGCCACCGCGTGCAGCAGAGCCGAAACCGGGGTCGGGGCCACCATGGCGGCAGGCAGCCAGCGATGGATCGGCATCAGCGCAACCTTGCCAATCCCGAAGGCAAAGAGAGCAACCAGCCACGGTGCATGCGCCGGATCAAGCCGGTTCGCGAGTATCCCGCCATTGGTGAAATCGAGTGTTCCCGCCACCAGCCAGACCCAGATGATCCCGGGCAGCAACAGCACCACCGATGTGCCGACCAATATCCCCATGTAGAGCCGGCCAGCGTTGATCGCCTCCCGGCTTTCCTTGTGCGTGACCAGCGGATAGGTCGAAAACGTCAGCACTTCATAGAAAATGAACAGCACCATCAGGTTGCCGGACCAGGCGATGGCCATCGCGGCATGCACCGCCACCGCGTAACAGACAGCAAAGCGGGTCTGGTTTTTTTCCTTGTTGCCGCGCATATAGCCTGTGGAATAGAGCGAGGCCAGGATCCACAACCCTGAGGCGACACAGCCGAAAATTGCCCCGGCGGGGGTGACCCTGAATGTCAGGTCCAACCCTTCGGATATCGTCACCAGGGTAACGCTGGGGGATGCGCCGGTCATCACGGCCTTGGCCACGATCAGGGCAGCCACAAAGCTGAACAGCGCACCAACAGGCCCGGCCGCGTCCCTCAAATTAGCCTGAAACGACAGGAACGGGATCAACGCCGCTACCGCAAGGGGCGCGAAAATACCGACGAGAATAGCTGTTTCCGGTGCCATGCTACCCCCCTGCCCCGACCGCTTTGGCGGCCTGTTCAGCAAATCGGAACACCCGTCCGGCATCCACACCGAACCAGATGTTAATCAGCGCAATGACCCAGAGCGGGGTGTAGATCAGCGGGTCTTCCCGGACCCGGCCCGAAGCCGGCATCGGCTGCATCCACATTGCCTCAACAATACGCCAGAGATAAATCAGCGATAACGCACTGGACATCACCACCAGCCCGATGATCCACCATGAGGCACTGGAAACCAGCGCCAGCACCAGATAAACCTTGGAAATAAAACCCGCTGTCAGGGGCAGGCCGATCAGGGACAGCCCGCAGATCATCATCGCGCTTGAGGTAATCGGCATGGCACGCCCCATACCGGCCAGGCTGTCAATCGAAACCCGGCGGGCCATCACCACGGTCAACGCACCCGCCGCCATGAACAGCCCACCCTTGATGAGGGCGTGATTGACGATATGAACGAACCCGGCGGTCACGCCCAGAACATTCCCAAGGCTGAACCCGAGCGTGATATAGCCGATCTGGGCAATCGAGGACTGCGCCAGCAGTTTTTTCAGGTCGCTTTCCATGATGGCCAGAATGGTGCCAACAAAAATCGCCATGACCGACAGTGGCAGCAGAACAAATTCAAGGATCAGGAAGACCATGTCATCCAGCCCGTCAAAGATCGTGAAGGCGATCCGGGCCAGCACATAGATCGATGCCTTGGTGGCCACCGCCGCCAGCATGGTTGATACCGCCGAGGGTGCATAGCCATATGCCGCAGGCAACCAGATATGGACCGGGAACACCGCCGCCTTGACCAGGATACCCGCCACCATGAAGGAAAACCCGACCAACAACGGGGCCGTCGCTGTGGCATCAGGCAGGCGTACCATCAGATCAGCCATGTTGAGCGTTCCCGTCACGGCATAACAGAACCCGACCCCGATGACATAGAAAGTGGCGCCGATAGCACCGATCACCAGATAGTTGTAGGCCGCGATCAGGGCCCGCCTGTCCTGACGCCCGCCAAGCGAGATCAGCGTCACGGTTGCCAGTGATGAGATTTCAAGAAAAACGAACAGGTTAAAGGCATCACCCGTCATGACAATACCCTGAATACCGCCAACCGCCAGCAGCCATGCGGCGTAGGCCTTGCCGATCAGGTGTTCATCTATTTCTTTTTCAATCAGCGATTTGGCATAGATTGTTGAGATAAAGCTCAAACCCGCTACAACGGTTGAAACCAACAGCGAAGCACCATCGGCAACAAATTCAATCCCCCAGGGTGGTGGCCATCCGCCCAGCGCATAGGAAACCCGTTCCCCTGAATGCGCCTCCAACCCTGTCCAGGCGGCCAGCAAACCCATCCCGGTTGAGGCAGTGGCGAGCAGCCAGGCAATATTCCGAAACGGCAGCAAAGCGCAGACAGCCGCCATCAGGAGCGGGAACAGAACCACCAGAACAGGGATATGCGCCAGATCAAGCATCAGGCCTTATCCCCCTTATTATCATCATTGCGGCCGTAATCACTGTTTTTGGCGGCGAGAATCTGATCTTCCTCAATACTGCCAAAGGCATCATTGATGCGCAGAACCAGCGCCAGACCCAGCGCCGTTGTCGCCACCCCGACCACAATGGCGGTGAGGATCAGCACATGAGGCAGCGGGTTCGAATAGAGAACATCCTGATTGACGGCGTTATGAACGATGATCGGTGCCGTGCCGCCATCAACCTTTGCCAGCGAGATATAAAATAGGAACACCGCAGTCTGGAACAGCGTCAACCCGATCAGCTTTTTGACCAGGTTCTGCCGTGACATCACGGTAAACAGCCCGATCATCATCAGCATGACCACCACGAGGTAGTTCCATTTGGCGATAATCATTTCCATCAGTTGCCGGCCCCCCCGGCCTCACCCTTATAGCCTGCAAAGGCGTAATAAAGGCTCATCATCACGGAGGTAACGGTCACCCCGACACCCAGTTCAACCAGCAGAATGCCGTAATGCTGGCCATGGGCCGCATCATAAGACAGCGTGTTGTAATCAAGGAAGTTGCCGCCAAGCATCACATTGACCACACCAACACCGCTATAAAGCAATACGCCGATAGCGGTGAAAGCCTGAACAACCCCGGGCGGGGCAACGGACTTGACCTCAGACAGGCCGAAAACAATGCCGTAGAGGATAAAGGCAGCGGCGATGATCACACCGGCCTGAAACCCGCCACCCGGGCCAAAATCACCATGAAACTGGACGTAAAGCCCGTAGAGGATGATGGGGGCGAACAAAACCTTGGTCGTGACGCGGAATAAAGGGTTATTTTTCATCTTTATCCCCCTTCCCGTCATTCTTTTTGCGGCGGCCGGTGCTGAGCAGCAGAAACACCCCGAGACCGGCGGCAAAGACCACAATCGTTTCCCCCAGCGTATCAAACCCGCGATAACTGGCCAGCACGGTGGTCACCACGTTGGGGATATGCAGCTTGACATCGCTTTCAATCAGGTAGCGCGGGGCGACATGCTGATGCACGACCGAGGTCGGATCACCAAAGGGTGGCAGGGCCATCACCGCAACGATCAGCAGCACACCGGCGATCAGGCACACCGCCAGTGGCGCGATAATCAGCGATGTTCCCTTCTTTTCTTCGGCAGGGAGCCGGGCCATGGCGGCCAGCAGCAGGACGGTTGAAATCCCCGCACCCACCGCCGCCTCGGTAAAGGCGACATCGACGGCATCAAGGTTCACGAACATGGCGGCCGAGATGAGGGAATAGGCCCCGGTCAGGACAATCGCGGCAAACAGGCGGCGTGTATACAGCACCAGAATGGCGATCACCACCATCATGCTGACCAGAAAGACATCAACCAGCAGTGCCGTCATTGATCTGTCTCCCCCGTGTTTGATGCGGTTTTACCGGGTTTTGTTTCATCATGCCCCACCGGCTCAATCCCCTGATCATGGGCGACCTGGGCGATGGCATGGCCTGAAATCGGGCTGGTGAAAAAGAGGAAGATACCAACCAGCAACAGCTTGACGGTAATCAGCCATGACGGCGACAGGCATATCATGCCAAGGATCATGAGTGCGACACCGGCGGTATCAACCACCCCGGCAGCATGGATCCGCGCATACACATCAGGCAGGCGCAACAGCCCGATAGCACCGATAATCACCGCCAGCCCCCCGGCGATAATCAGCCCGCCACCAATCCATTGCAGGGCATCAGCCATCACTTGTCCCCCCATTATCTATCCCCATCATTATTTATCTCCCCCATTATCTATCTCCAAGGCTTCCGGTGCTGAACAGTTTCAACACCGCGAATGTACCAATGAAATTGATGATGGCGTAAAGAATGGAAATATCGATGAATTCGGGCCGCTGCATGACAAAACCGTGCAGCGCGATGCCGAGAATGATCATGGTGCCGATGCTGTTTGCCGCCAGCACCCGGTCAAACGCGGTCGGGCCGAGCGCCGCCCGGGCGATCGCAATCAGAACAGCAACGGCCAAGGCCGCCATGCCAGCCGCCAGCATCATCCTGATACCCCCTCAATCCGGGTGACTTTTTCATCCATGCCCCCTGATTTGACATCATCGGCCAGCTCCCGGCTGACAGCATGAACGAGAAATTCGCCCTCGGTGATTTCCACTGTCACCGTCCCCGGGGTCAGGGTGATCGAATTGGCATAGGTGGCAACACCGGCTGCGGTTTTCTGGGTATAGGGAACACGGAACAGCACCGGATCAGCCTGACCCACCAGGATCAGCCTGATCGTGCTGATGTTGGAGACAGCAATTTCACGGAACAGCCAGAGAATGTATCCAGGCAGACCAGCCATCAGGTGAAACGGCAGGCCTTCCCTGTCATGGCCATTGATGCGGACCGCCATCCAGGTGGCAAACCCGACACTGACGACACCCAACCCGGTAACCAGCGGTGTATAATGCCCAGACATCAGCAGCCAGACCACCATCAGGATACCAAATAAAATTATCGCCCTAATAAACATGGTATACCACATGCGAGCAACCTACCAAATTAGCCACGCCAGACAAGAAAAACCGACACACAAATGTAAATTGTCAAAGCCAGAGGCTTGGATTATAAATCAGTATGAGAAGCAATGGAGATTTTCATGACACAAGAACGTCCGAAAAACATTCCTGAGGAAAACGTCTATAACAAACTGCACTGGACAATTTACCTTGTCATTATTGCGACGGCGGCGGCACTCTATCTAATTATAAACGCCGGATAAACCCGGCGTTTAATCAATCAGGTTTTACGGAAAATTTGCCAAAGGCATAAATGGCAAGGCAAAGAATGATCGGAAAACCGACAACGAGAACAGTTCCAACTGTTGGATCCATTTTATCCCCCCTATAAGTTATTCTCATTTTTAAACAATCTTGCGGATAATTTCCAGCCTTTACGGAAAAATCATGGCTGTTTTTGACCAGAATGACACGAATCCCCCGCTCCTGATCATGGCGGCCCCGAACGGTGCGCGCAAATCAAGGGAGGATCACCCCAACCTGCCCATCACGATTGATGAGGTCGTGGCTGAGGCAAGGGCCTGTCATGATGCGGGCGCGGCCATGCTGCATGCCCATATCCGTGATGATGACGGCAACCACAGCCTTGATGCCGGCCGTTACCGTGACCTGCTGGATGCGATGGCGGCGATGGTGCCGGGAATGCCGTGCCAGATCACAACCGAAAAGGCGGGCCGGTTCAGCCCGGCCGAACAGGCCGCCTGCCTGAGCGGTGTACGACCCGATCATGCCTCTGTTTCCATTCTGGAAATTACCGGTGATCAGTCAAAGGAAGGCATTGATTTCGGGAGCGGTGTGCTGAAAGACGCGGCGGCATCAGGAACGCATCTGCAATACATTCTTTACAGCCCTGATGATCTCACCCTGTTGCATCGGCTCTATTTTGACGGATATCTGCCTGATGCGCCGGTTGACGTTCTCTTCGTTCTTGGCCGTTACAGCGCGGATTTCCGATCCCACCCCGATGACCTGGACCCGTTCCTTGGGGGTGACAAGGGTTTCATCCGGCACTGGATGGTCTGTGCCTTCGGGCCGATGGAATACGATGCCATGGTCAAGGCCCATGGTCTCGGTGGTCAGGCCAGGATCGGGTTTGAAAATAACCTGTTGCTGAAGGACGGCACAATGGCATCCTCCAGCGCCGAGCTGATCCGCCAGATGAGCGCAGGCCGGGACGTGCTGACCGGGGCTGAGGCATCACAGCTTTTCCGATCAGGTGAATGATTTTTCACGGTGGTGAATAATCGCTGTCACGGCCCTGTTGACCGGGGCATCCAGCCCTGCCCTCGCCGCCAGTTTCGGGACCATGCCGTTGATGATATCAATCTCGGACCGCCTGCCCGCCTCATGATCGAGGGTCATGGAGGGCTTTGCTCCCCCCAGTTTTGCGGCAAAGGTCGTCACATAAGCCTCAGGATCATCGTAGGAAAACTGAACCCCCCTGGCCTTGCCGACGGCATAGGCCTCCACCCCGCAATCCAGCGCCATTCGCCATAATGCAGGATCGGCCATGAGTTCACCAACAGTGCATCCCGTTATGGTGCAAGGCCCGCTCAGGCTGACATTGCAGATGAATTTCTCCCAGATCAGCTGGTCTATATTGGCGTAGGCCTCGGCCGGGAACCCCGCCCCCTGCCAGAGCGCGGTAACCTCAGCAAGCCGGGCGGTTTCGCCGCCGCCATATTCCCCCAGCCTGATCCGCGTCATGCTGGTGTGATGACCATGCCCGGGGCCAGTCATGGAGGCACCAAACCCCTCTGCAACACCAACAAGGATACGATCACTGCTGATGCCCCCGGCGAGGATATCAGCACTGCCCATCCCGTTCTGGATGGTCAGGACCATGGCATCAGGCGGGGTTTCGGCGTTGAGCTTGGCGGCTGCATCGGCAATACCGTCAGCCTTGGTGGCCAGGATATAAAGCTCCGCTTCGGGGAGGCGTTCGTTCAGCATCCGGGCCGAAATGCCGCTGATAACCCGGTCACCGGTAAATCCATCCAGCCTCAACCCGTTGCGGCTGATGGCATCGATGTGATCAGCCCAGGCATCAACCGCGGTAACATCATGCCCTGCCTCGGCAAAGAGGGCTGCATAGACACAGCCCATGGCCCCGGTTCCGATCACTGCAATACGCATGGATTAATCCTCCCATCAGCGCGACAAGATTTCACCAATCCTGAAATTCAGGCAAGAAAAAACCGGCCCCTGCGTGTGGGGCCGGTTAAGGAGTCGATCATTGAGGAGGAAACGATCAACTAGAACGTGTGAACTCAGGGTAACCTTCGAGGCCACATTCCGCGACGTCGAGACCATCGTATTCAGCCTCTTCATCCGGACGCAGACCCATTGCTGTACCAATGGCGTACCAGGCAACACCAGAGGTGACGACAACGAATGCACCGATGGCAACGATACCGGTAGCCTGAACCATCAGCTGGCCCATGCCGCCACCCGCGGAGATAACAACCGCAAGCGTGCCCCAGATACCGCAGACGAGGTGGACCGGGATGGCACCGACAACGTCATCAACCTTGAGCTTGTCAAGAAGCGGAACCGAGAGGACCACGAGGAAACCGCCGATACCACCGATCATGGCAGCAATGCCAGGGGTCGGGGCAAGGGGTTCAGCCGTGATGGACACAAGGCCGCCCAGTGCGCCGTTGAGCGCCATGGTGAGGTCGATTTTGCCATACATGACCAGCGTTGCGACAATGGCGACAACGACACCGGCAGCAGCGGCAATGTTGGTGTTAACGTAGATGTTGGCGATAGCAGCAACGTCAGCAGCCGTACCCATGGCAAGCTGTGAGCCACCGTTGAAGCCGAACCAGCCGAACCACAGGATGAAAGTACCGAGCGTGGCCAGTGGCAGGTTTGAACCTGGCATCGGGCGGATGCTGCCATCATCGGAATACTTGCCCTTACGAGCGCCGATAATGATCGCACCGGTGAGCGCTGCCCAGCCACCAACAGAGTGAACGATGGTTGAACCGGCAAAGTCGCTGAAGCCCATTTCGCTGAGCCAGCCACCACCCCATGTCCAGGAACCCTGGATCGGGTAGATGATACCGACCAGAACGGCGATAACAACGAAGAACGTGGTCAGCTTGACGCGTTCGGCAACAGCACCGGAAACGATTGAAGCCGCGGCGGCAACAAACACCATCTGGAAGAACCAGTCGGATGAAGCCGCGTAATCCGTGCCATCACCTGTGTAACCGGCGTCGGTAATCGATGGGTCGGATGGGGACCAGATTGACAGTGAGCCGATGTAACCGCCGACATCAGCGTACATCAGGTTGTAACCGATCAGCCAGTAAAGCAGACCGGAAATAGAATAAAGGCCAATGTTCTTGGCGCATTGTGCAGTCGCGTTTTTGGAACGGACCAGACCAACCTCAAGCATGCAGAAACCTGCAGCCATCAGCATAACGATGAAGCCGTGCAACAGGAAGGACAGGCTGTTAAGAATGAATGCCGTTTCTGGGTCTGTGGCCGCCATGGCAGGCAACGGCAAAATCGTTGCTGCAAGCGCAACGCCACCGAGACCGAAAAGCTTTGAAAGTGGGGACATGATTATCTCCGTTTAGAGGTAGTTATAGTAATACTAAAGTGCTTCCGAACCCGTTTCACCGGTCCGAATACGAAGCGCCTCGGTGAGTGGAAACGTGAAGATCTTGCCATCGCCAATACGCCCGGACTTGCAGACTTCGGTGATAATATCGACAGCTTCAGCCGATGCCTTATCATCAAGGGCAAGTTCCAGCTTGATTTTCGGCAGGAAGTTGATGCTGTACTCAGTGCCGCGATAGATTTCGGTTTTGCCACGCTGGCGTCCATAACCGCGAACCTCAGTCACTGTCATCCCTGAGACACCAGCAGCAGTCAGTTTTTCCTGAACTGCCTCAAGCTGGCTTGGTTGAATGATCGCTATAATGTAATTCATAAACCTGTCCTTTCACTGACAAGATTAATTTATATTTAAGCGAATTCTTATTAGCAGGTTGAAGCGGTGATTAACTCTGCTATGTTTGCAGTATTACGATGCATATTTTGCACCACCGGTTTTTTTGTGTTGTCCAAAAGGTTATTCAATGCGTGTTCTCAGCACTCTTCGCTATATTGAAATCATCAGCCAGGAAGGATCGATCCGCCGTGCCGCCGACCGTCTGGCGATTACCTCGACCGCGCTCAACCGCCGGGTGCTGGCGCTTGAGGAAGAACTGGGCTATCCGCTGTTTGAACGCCTGCCCTCCGGGGTGAGGCTGAATACTGCCGGTGAGATATTCGTGGATTTCGTGCGCAGGCAGTTTTCCGATTTTGAACGGGTCAAATCACAGATATCGGATCTGGCCGGGTTCAGGCGTGGTCATGTCAGCATCGGCTGCCCCCCTGAAGTGATGGAAGAGTTTCTGCCGGAACAGATCGCCCTCTACCGCCAGAATCACCCCGGGGTGTTGTTTAATGTCATGCGGCAGTACGGCACCGAGGCCGAAGACGCGCTCAATCAGCTGGAAATCGATATCGCCATGACGTTTGAGCCGGTGACCTCACCCCATTTCAAGGTGCTGGCCACCGCCTTGCAGAGAGTACTGGTCGTGGTTGCCGATGATCACCCCCTCGCCGATCGGGAAGTTATCAGGATGCGTGAGCTGGTGGGCTGGAAAATGATCATCCCGTCCATGAAAACAGGGTTGAGGCGATTGCTGCAATCATCGCTGCTGGCGCATCCCCTGCCCCTCGATATCATCGCCGAGACCGACAGTTTCGGTTTTATTCGCCATTACCTTATTAATGAGGAGGCTATTTCCTTTACCATTCCGGTATCGGGATCGCTGGGGCAACGGCTCAAGACCATTCCGATTGACCGGCGTGACCTGCGTGACGGGGTTTTGCATATCGGCCAGCTCAAGGACAGGGTCCTGCCCGTGGCCTCGGCCAAATTCCTCAATGACCTGATGGTTGCGCTGGAACGCCAGTTCCCCGACCCCCAATAAATACTCCTGTTAAATATCCCCGATAAACACCACCAATAAAGATACCTTATTATAAGGTGCTAACGCTGTTCGGCCGGGATCAGGTTGCCGGGCTTGAGCCTCAGCAAAAAGGCAAAGGTGATCCCGCCAGCGATACTGACCGCCACCATAACGGCAAAGAAAATATCCGTGCCGAGCAGGAACAACGCACCGCCGATGCTGGGGCCGATGGCATTGCCGAGACCGCGCGGGGTTGAAATCCAGCCCTTGGCCCTGCCGTAAACCTCAGCCCGGAAATACATGTTGGTGACGTAACCGAATGATACCGTCAGCACCCCATGGCCGATCCCGAACAGCATCATGGCGACCACCACCACCGGCAGGGACGGGCTTTGCGCCAGCACAATGGCGGTTGGGACAAAGGTGAAAGCCACCAGCGCGGTCAGCCTGGCATCAAACCTCTGGCCATACCACATCTCCATGATCCGGCCGACCACCTGAAACGGCCCGTAGATGGAGGCCAGCACAACCGCAAGGCCTGCCCCGAACTGGATACTGAACCAGTTGATCCATAACAGCGTGGTGCTGGCGAAAACGAGGTATTCCAGCGTTGATGTCAGGGCCAGCAGGATGATTGCCTGCTTTTCCTCCCTGGTCATGCCGGACCATGAAAAGGGTGCCATTGCCTCCTTCTCGCCTGACCCCCTGATGCGGATACGCCGTGATAACAGGAAAAACCGCGCTGCCATGATCAGCATCACCACGGCGATGACAGAACACGTCGCCTTCAGCCCCAGCATGGTCAGGAGCGGCGCAATCGAAAGCCAGGTGATCGAGCTGGCCACCCCGCCATAAAACGTGATGTAGGAAATATTGCGCCGTGCCCTCACCTCATCCAGCTGCACCGCCGCTGAAAAGGCAACCTCATAGGTCGACATGGCGAAAGCCAGGCCTATCGGCACCATGCAGAACCAGACCCATTCTATGGCGGGGATGAGTGGCAGCATGAACATGCCGAGCGCCCCGATGACCAGCCCCAGCGTCATGACAGGCAAGGCCCCGAAACGGTCCACCCAGCCGCCGATTACCGGTGCCAGCAACCCTTGCAGGACCAGCGAGCCTGAAATCGCGGCCAGAATGTTGCTCTCGGTCGTGCCAATAGCCTCAGCCAGTGGTGTCTTGAGTTGGGCGAAAACGTAGAACAGCAGCCCATAGGCCACAATCTGGCTGATCCCGATGGAATGATAGGGGACAGGTAAATGCGGGCGTTGCGGCATCGGGTTTTCCGGAGGGATAGCGGTTCGTCCTGATACCATGGCTTATACCACGGGATAGCGGGTCGGGGGCGGAATAATTTCCGGTTTCCTGTTGCCTCCCATGCTGGCTATACTCATATCATGCTCAGTAATTCTGTATCCTGAGAGCCATTTTTGAGGAGTTTTCCATGAGCATCCGTTTCGGTTTGGGCCAGTCCATGCGCCGTGTTGAGGATATGGACCTGATCACCGGTCAGGGCCGGTACACTGATGATATGTTCCCCGGCAAAGGGCTGGCGGTGCATTTTCTGCGTGCGCCCTTTGCCCATGCCAGGCTGACCCACCTTGATCTGGATGCCGCCAAAGCCGCCGAGGGCGTGCGGCTGGTCGCCAGTCAGGCTGATCTGGATGCTGACCATGTTGGTGAGATCAAATGCCTCAATTACGTTGAATGGCCGGATGGCACCCCCATGCGGGAAACATCCAAACCCGCCATGGTCCGCGATATCAATCGTTATGCCGGTGATATTATTGCCATGGTGGTGGCCGATACCCGCCAGCAGGCCCGTGATGCGGCCGAGCTGATTGAAATGGATTTCGAACCCCTCGATGCCGTGACTGATGTCTATGCCGCGATGCGCGATGATGCCCCCTGCCTGCATCAGGAATACAAGAACAATATCGCCTTTGAATGGCATGCCGGGCGTGTTGCCGATGCGCGTGAGGCACTGGATAATGCTGATGCTGATGGCAACCGGGTTTTTTCGATTGATGTGGTCAACAACCGGATCATGATCAATTCCATGGAAACCCGCCCGATGGTGGCCCGCCCGATGAAAGGTGGAGACGGGCTTCAGCTCTGGACAGGTTCGCAAGGCGTGGTCGGGCTGGCGATGCAGATCAGCAACGCGCTCAATCTGGAAAGTGAACAGGTTCAGGTCCTGACCGGGCATGTTGGCGGATCTTTCGGGTTCAAGATTTTCCTTCACCCCGAACAGCTCTGCATTGCCTGGGCGGCGAGGAAGCTGGGGGCAATGGTTCGCTGGCAGCAGGACAGGAGTGAGGCGTTTCTTTCCGACCTGCAAGGCCGCGATAACCGCAGCATCGCCCGTGCAGTCGTCAATAAAGATGCCAGGGTTGAAGCGCTGGAGGTCACGGTCCACGCCAATATGGGGGCGTGGCTGTCGAATTTCGGGGTTTATATCCCGACCATGTCAGGCAGCCGGACCCTGACCGGATGCTATGATATCCAGAATGCAGGGCTGATCGTCAAAGGCGTGATGACCAACACCCCCGCGGTTGATGCCTACCGCGGTGCGGGCCGGCCTGAGGCGAATTACCTGATCGAACGCCTGATGGATATGCTGGCGCTTGAATACGGCATTGGCCGGGATGAAATCCGCCGCCGTAACCTGATCAAACCGGACCAGGTTCCCTATAAAATGGTCATTGGTGGTGAGATTGACAGCGCCGATATGCCTGCCCTGATGCAGGATGCGATGGATAAGGCGGACTGGGCCGGTTTCACCGCCCGCAAAGCCGCCTCTGCCGCCACGGGTAAAAAGCGCGGGATCGGCCTGGCCATGTATCTGGAACAATGCGGCGGCGGTGAAGAAAACGATATCGAATTTGATTTTGCACCTGATGGCACCGTCACGGTCTTTGCCTCCCAGCATGATAATGGCCAGGGCCACGCCACCACCCTGACCCAGATTCTGTCGCATACCATGGGCTATGATCCCGCTAAAATCAGGATTGTTCAGGGCGATTCCCTGAAAACGCCGAGGGGGACAACCGGCGGGGCCAGAATGACAGCAGTGCTGGGTTCCACCGTTGCCGAGGCGGGTGGGCTGATCATCGATCGCGCCCGCAGCGATGCCGCAAGCCATCTGGATAGTGCCGAGGACAGCATCAGCTTTGATGACGGGATTTTCACCGCCGCTGGTACCAACCAGTCGGTGACACTCGAGGAACTGGTGCTGATCGCGGGCAGGGATCAGTCCCCTCACCCCTATAGCCTCAAGCACTCAATGAAAACCAAAGGTTCCACCTACCCTTACGGCTGTCATATTGCCGAGGTTGAGATTGATGAGGAAACGCTGGTTGTCTCTATTGAACGTTTCACCGTGGTGGATGATTTCGGCAAGGTCATCAACCCGATGACGCTGGAAGGCCAGATCCATGGCGGCATTGCCCAGGGTGTTGGTCAGGCGCTCTATGAACACATGCCCTATGATGATGAGGGGCAGTTGCTGGCGGGATCATTGATGGATTACACCCTGCCCCGGGCTGATCATCTGCCTCAGCTGGATATCCACACTCGCAACATACCGTGCCTGAATAACCCGCTCGGGGCCAAGGGTGCGGGTGAGGCCGGGGCAATCGGTTCAACCCCGGCGGTGATGTCGGCGGTCTGTGATGCCCTCGGCATTGATCATATTGATATGCCAGCCACCCCGCAGCGCATCTGGGAAAAACTCACCGCAACCGGTGACGGGCCTCAAAAGAATTAGCCAAACCGGGTAAACCATGCATGGCGTGGTCCCTGATCATGGTCTATACTCAAATCCAAGCGATGGCCGATCGCCGTTTGACGGTATAGGATAATGCGATGAATTTTCTGGCGGATTTACTGACCACGGTGTTCGACCGGCGTTACCGGAGCCTGTTTGGCAGCGCCAATGACAGCCGTACCATCGAAGAATGCTGCGATGACCTGCTCAACACCAGGGGGGAGGCTTCAATTCAGCAGCTCGTCCACGGTATTTTTGAGGCGTATAACAATTTCGATGAAGATGCCAAGGCCAGTTTCTTTCAGCATCTTGGCAACGGGCTGGATATAAACCCTGATACCGTGCGCAAGACCCTTGATGCCTATCAGCGCACGCCATCGAAACAGACCTACACCAATTACATGAAATCCGCCGAACCGCCGAGGCAGGAATTATTCCGCCGGCTCAATCATGTGCCGGGGTCAACCGGCCAGCTGGTGCGTATGCGGGCCGACCTGCAGAAAATGAAGAGCAAGAACCCCGCGCTTGAAGCCGTTGATATGGACCTCAAGCATCTTTTCACCAACTGGTTCAACCGCGGCTTTCTGGTGCTGAGGCGGATTTCATGGGAAAGCCCTGCCCATATTCTGGAGAAAATCATCCAGTATGAGGCTGTTCACGCCATCGAATGCTGGGATGATCTGAGGCGGCGTTTGCAGCCCACCGACCGGCGGTGCTTTGCCTTTTTCCACCCGGCCATGCCCGATGAGCCGCTGATCTTTGTTGAAGTTGCCCTGACACAGGGTGTTGCATCATCGGTTCAGGCGGTGCTGGCGGAGGACAGATCGCCGATGCAGGCGGATGATGCCGACACGGCGGTGTTTTATTCGATCTCAAACTGCCAGCGCGGGCTGGCCGGGATATCCTTTGGCAATTCGCTGATCAAGCAAGTGGCCAGTAACCTTGCCGCTGAGCTGGAAGGGCTGAAAACCTTTGTCACCCTGTCGCCAATCCCGGGGCTGAACACTTGGCTTGAGACTGAGAAAATGGCCCTGCCGGAAAGCCCGCAAAAGCGTAAATCCGTTGCCGCGCATTACCTCATGAACGCCAAGGCCCGCAACAACCTGCCCTATGATCCGGTGGCCCGTTTCCACCTTGGTAACGGGGCCATCGTCCACGCCATCCACGCTGATGCCGATATCTCCAAGAAAGGCATGGCCCAGTCCGGCGGGGTGATGGTGAATTACCTCTATGACCTCAAAAAGGTTGAAGAGAACATGAAACTTCATGAACAAAAGCAACAGGTTGTCACTTCCTCTGAGGTTAAATCCATGGCCAATCTGTTTTCAGCCGAAGCCCTTGAAGGGTAATTTCCGATAGGCCAATTCCCGATGACCAACCCGCTCTTTGATGCGCTGCTCGCGCCCCATCTTGGCCATGATACGGTGTTTATCCACCAGCCTGATGGCGGGGTGGTGAGCCATGCCGATTTTCTGGATAATGCCGCAAGGATAGCCAATACGCTGAACCATGCCGGGCTTCAACCGGGGGACAGGGTAGCCGTGCAGGTGCCGAAATCGGTTGAGGCATTGGCGCTTTACGCAGCATCGGTTATGGCCGGGATTGTTTTTCTGCCGCTTAACACAGCCTACACCACCGAGGAGCTGAGCTATTTCATCGCCGACAGTGGTGCCGCGCTGGTCATCGGTGATCCATCGAGTGCCGAGGCCTTGCAGGGTATCGCGGACAATGTCGGCGCATCCATCATGACCCTTGGTGCAAACGGCCATGGTACGCTGATGGATAGCGCCAGCACCATGCCAGCGTCATTCAATGTAGTTGAGCGCGGCGAGGATGATCTGGCTGCCCTGCTCTACACCTCGGGGACAACCGGCCGGTCCAAGGGCGCGATGCTGTCCCAGAAAAACCTGCTATCCAATGCGCTGTCCCTGAAACAGGAATGGCAATATGGCCCTGATGATGTTCTGCTGCATGCCCTGCCGATCTATCATACCCATGGGCTGTTCGTGGCCTGCAATATCACGCTGCTGGCCGGGGGCAGCATGATCTTCCTGCCCGGGTTTGACCGTGACCGGATGATTGAGCTGATGCCAAAGGCAACATCCATGATGGGGGTTCCGACCTTTTACACACGTCTGCTGGATGATGACCGGCTCAACCGTGACCTGACCCGGCACATGCGGCTCTTTATTTCAGGATCGGCCCCTCTGCTGGCTGAAACCCATGAGCAGTTTGAGCATCGCACCGGCCACCGTATCCTTGAACGCTACGGGATGACCGAAACCAACATGAACACCAGCAACCCCTATGCGGGGGACAGGCGGGCTGGCACCGTCGGCTTCCCCCTGCCCGGGGTTGAGGTCCGCATCACCAATCCTGAGGATGGAACGCCCCTCCCCCAGGGTGATACCGGCGTGGTTGAGGTTCGCGGTGATAATGTTTTCATGGGCTATTGGAACATGCCCGAAAAAACCAGTGAGGAATTCCGCGCTGACGGGTTTTTCATCACCGGTGATCTGGGCCGGATTGATGATGACGGCTACCTGACCATCCTTGGCCGTGGCAAGGATCTGATCATTTCCGGCGGGCTGAATATCTACCCCAAGGAAATTGAGGATTTCCTCAATGATCAGCCTGGCGTGGGTGAAAGCGCGGTCATCGGGGTGCCGCATGCCGATTTCGGGGAAGGCGTGATGGCGGTCATCACCTCAGCCCCCGATGCAGCGCCTGATACCGATGCCATCATGGAAAAAATCACCACGTCACTGGCAAGGTTCAAGCATCCGCGCAGGATTGTGGTGGTTGATGCCCTGCCCCGAAATACCATGGGCAAGGTTCAGAAAAACGTCCTCCGCGAAACCTATAAGGACAGTTTCACCGGCTGATCAATTTGGCAACCCATTGATCATGGTCGGCACCCCAACGGTCATGGAATGATCGCTGCATGGGTAAAAGTCGGGATTGAGGGGTCAGGCCGGTTTGCGGGCGGCGTTCTGGCGTTCCCTGTTGCGCCGCGCATCAGCCTTTTTCTTGGAGGACCATTTCGGCTTGCGCGACTTGTCCTTCTTTTTGACGGGACGATCCGCCGGCGGGGTATCAGGTTCTACATAAAACCCGCGCGGTGCGTTATCAGGCTTGTTCCGCCGTGGTGCCTGTTTCTTGGAACCACCGTTTCTGGAAGGCCCTGTCTTGGCGTGATCTGGCCTGGTACGGTCTGGCCTCGGTTGATCCGGGTTGGCGTGATCTGACCTGTAATGATCTGACCTGTAATGATCTGGGTTGGGCTTGCCTGATTTGGGATGCGCTGATCTTGCCTGCCCTGATTTTGAAGAACCCGGTTTTGAAGAACCCGGTTTGGAGGAACCCGGTTTGGACGAACCTGCCTTAAACGAACCCGGCTTTGAATTCCTGCCCTTGCTCCGAAATGGCCGACCCCTGCCTGGGGCGGGTTTGCCCGGGTCTTTCATATCCTGCAACGAAACCGGCTCACCAATAGCGTTGACAATTTCCATCGTGTTCTTGATATGGCGGGTGATCGCGACCAGCTGGCGGCGCTGGGACGGGGCGCAGAGCGAGATCGCCATGCCTGTTTTCTTGGCCCGCCCGGTCCGGCCAATACGGTGAACATACAGCTCCGGCGTTTGCGGCAGGTCAAAATTGATCACCAGATTCAAGCCGGTGACATCAATCCCCCGTGCCGCAACATCAGTGGCCACCAGCACCTGCAATTCACCGCTCTTGAACTTGCGCAGAACCTTTGTCCGGATCATCTGGCGCATATCGCCATGCAGCACGTCAACCGAATAACCCTCAGCCACCAGAAAAGACGATAACTGGTCGGCCATCCGCTTGGTCCCGGCAAACACCAGAACCTGCTCCTCCTTTGCGTCCTCAATCAGCTTGGTCAGGTAGGGCCGTTTCATCGGGCCGGACAGCATCACCGCCTTCTGGCGAACCGTATCGGCGGCAACGTTTTTGCTCGGGATACGGATGGTGATACTATCGGTCAGGAATTCATCAACCAGGCGCCGCATTTCATCGGGCATGGTGGCGGAAAAGAATATCGTCTGATGCTCGGATGTGATCGCATTACAGATCCGCCGGATAGCCGGATAGAAGCCAAGGTCGATCATCTGGTCGGCCTCATCAAGGATGAGGTGCTGGACGGTATCAAGATCAAGCACACCCTTGGCGAAGAGGTCTTCAAACCGCCCCGGGGTGGCAACAATAATATCTACGCCCTTTTTGAGCGCATCGATCTGGCCCGAATACCGTTCACCACCGCAGATCACCACATAACGAATGGCCATGCCGCGGCTGAAATCCCTGATGCTGGTGGCGACCTGATGCGCCAGCTCACGCGTTGGGGTCAGGATCAGTGCCTTTGCACGGCGCGGACCAGAACTGCTGTTTTCGGTGATGCGCTGTAACAGGGGCAGCAGATAGGCGGCGGTTTTGCCGGTGCCGGTCTGCGCCAGGCCCAGCACGTCCCTGCCCTCCAGCACCACGGGAATGGCCTGTTCCTGAATAGGGGTTGGTATTTCTATCCCCAGTTCATTGACACGGGTTGAAATACCCTCGGTCAGACCGAGTTCGATAAATCGGGATGGAGAGGCTGACATTTGATCACCTGAGACGCTCATTGAGAGAAATGAGCCGTCTACGCATCACTTCAGCTGTGAATTTGACCCTGGGCAGGTTCATCGGGACACTATCAGGCATGAACATGCTGGCATAAAAAAAGTCACCAGATGCTGCTGCATGCTGTGACCACCCCATTAATAAAATGGCGAGAGTGACGAGACTTGAACTCGCGACCTCCGGCGTGACAGGCCGGCGCTCTAACCAACTGAGCTACACCCCCGTAAAACAGCATAAATGCCGCAAAGGTTCAGTCTGAATACGGCAGGAACCCATACCTGTCAAGCACTGTTACTATAAAAAGAAACCTCGGTCAAAGCCGAGGCATCACATATTCAGCAAACCGGGTAATGGTGGGCGGTGAGGGGCTCGAACCCCCGACCTACTGGGTGTAAACCAGCCGCTCTCCCAGCTGAGCTAACCGCCCGTAGGAATGCTGTATAGAAGAAAAAAACAGGGCCGGCAAGTGTATTGCCAGCCCTATGTCGAAAATATAAAGACTTAGTTGTTTACGGCCTGCTTGAGTGGTGCGCCAGCCTTGAATTTAGGCTGTTTGGAAGCAGGAATGTTAATGGCTTCACCAGTGCGTGGGTTACGACCGGTGGTGGCAGCGCGAGAAGAAACGGAAAAGGTACCAAAACCTACGATGCGCACTTCATCACCAGCCTTGAGGGTGGCCTCCACAGAAGAAATCATGCCATCAACAGCACGGGCGGCATCAGCTTTTGAGAGACCGGAGCGGTCAGCTACGTCAGCAATAAGTTCGTTTTTGTTCACGGGATACTCCCTGTAATGGTGGATGTTTGCAATTAAATGCACCCAAAAAGTACGGTATTTTGTCGCACAGGGCAATTTAAAACATCGCCATTTCGTTAGAAAACAAGCGTTTTAATCGTTTGTTAGTAAGAGAGGCAATCAGCCCGGGCAGGGTCCAGCGGGGGGCTAGTGGGTAATAACGCCCTCACCCCCAACCGGATCAATCATTCCTGATTGTGAGGCTTCGGCAACGGGTGCCACCTCAATAGCGGTTGTCTTTTCCACCAGCGCATGCAACAGCACTTCATCAACCATTGAAACCGGGATCAGGTTCAGTCCTTCCTTCACATTATCAGGAATTTCTGCCAAATCTTTAATGTTTTCAGATGGTATGAGAACGGTCTTAATGCCAGCCCGCAATGCTGCAAGCAGCTTTTCTTTCAGCCCGCCAATTGCCAGAACCCGGCCACGCAGGGTAATTTCACCGGTCATGGCAACATCCCCGCGAACCGGAATACCGGTAATCGCTGAAACCAGTGACGTGACCATGGCAACACCTGCCGATGGACCATCCTTGGGGGTTGCGCCTTCGGGAACATGGACGTGAATATCATGCTTTTGCAAGAATTCGGTATCAATGCCGAGGAAGCTTGCACGGTTCTTGATAAAGAACTCTGTGGCCTGAATTGATTCTTTCATGACATCGCCGAGCTTGCCGGTCGAGCTCACCCTGCCCTTGCCGGGTACGGTGACGGCTTCGATGTTCAGCAATTCGCCGCCAAATTCGGTCCAGGCCAGGCCCGTGGTAACGCCGGTCTGGTCATTGCCGTCGGCCTCACTGAGACGGAATTTCGGCACCCCGAGGTAGTCTTCCAGATTATCAGCCGTGATGGCCACGCTTTTGGCCTTGCCGCCGACAATTTCCGTCACCGCTTTCCGGGCAAGCCGGGCGATCTCGCGTTCGATATTACGGACCCCGGCCTCACGGGTGTAAAGCTGGATGGTCTTCCGCAGAGCCGCATCATCGAGGCTGAATTCACCCTCCTTGATGCCGTGGTTGCTGATCTGTTTCGGGATCAGGTGACGCTTTGCGATTTCAACCTTTTCATCCTCGGTGTAGCCGGAAAGACGAATAATTTCCATCCTGTCGAGCAGAGGCTGAGGCATGTTGAGCGTATTCGCCGTGGTGATGAACATCACATCGGACAGGTCATAATCAACCTCAAGATAATGATCCTGGAAGGTTGAGTTCTGTTCCGGATCAAGCACTTCAAGAAGTGCCGATGAAGGGTCACCGCGCCAGTCCGCGCCCAGTTTATCCACCTCATCAAGCAGGATGATCGGGTTGCTGGTGCCGACTTTCTTGATATTCTGGATCACCTTGCCGGGCATGGAGCCGATATAGGTGCGGCGATGCCCCCTGATCTCGCTTTCATCCCTGACCCCGCCAAGGGCAAGACGGGTGAATTTGCGCCCGGTCGCCTTGGCGATGGACTGGCCAAGCGAGGTTTTACCAACACCGGGAGGACCGACCAGGCACAGGATAGAGCCGCGGTTCTTGCGGGTGCGTTGCTGGACAGCAAGATATTCGATGATGCGGTCCTTGACCTTCTCAAGCCCATAGTGATCAGCGTCCAGCACTTCACGGGCGGCGTTGATATCATTCTTGACGCGTGATTTATGCTTCCATGGCAGTGCCAGCACGGTATCAATGTAGTTGCGAACAACCGTGGCTTCCGCGCTCATCGGGCTCATGTTCTTGAGCTTCTTGACCTCAGCCGTAACTTTCTCACGGGCTTCCTTGGTCAGCTTTTTCTTGGCCAGCTTTTCTTCGATTTCATCAATTTCGCTGCGGCCATCTTCGCTTTCGCCCAGTTCCTTCTGGATCGCCTTGATCTGCTCATTGAGGTAGTACTCGCGCTGGGACTTTTCCATCTGCCGCTTGACGCGGTTGCGGATGCGCTTTTCCACCTGCATGACACCGATTTCGTTGTTCATCAGTGAATAGATTTTCTCCAGCCGGTCAAAGACGGAGGACAGCTCAAGCAATTCCTGCTTTTCAGGGATGTTGACGGCGAGGTGTGAGGCGATGGTATCAGCCATCTTGCTCGGGTCCTCGATCTGGCCAAGCGAGACCATGACTTCGGACGGGATTTTCTTGTTGAGCTTGATGTATTCCTCAAACTGCTGGAGTGTAGCGCGGCTGAGCGCCAGCGCCTCGGCCGGGTTATCACCCATTTCCTCATCAGGCCAGAACACGTCGGCTTCGAGGTAGTCCTTTTCCTCGATGAAGTTTTCCACCTTGGCCCGGCTACCGCCCTCAACCAGAACCTTGATCGCACCATCAGGCAGTTTCAGGAGTTGCAACACCGTCCCGAGGGTACCGATTTCAAACAGTTCATCGGTTTCAGGGTTTTCATCACCGGCCTGTTTCTGTGCCACCAGCATGATCTTCTTGTCGCCGCTCATGACTTCCTCAAGCGCGCGAACCGATTTCTCACGCCCGACAAAGAGCGGCACGATCATGTGCGGGAAAACGACGATGTCGCGCAACGGCAATACGGGGAAACGGTCACTCTGTTGTTGCTCATCGGTCATGATCAGCCAGTCTCCTGTTGGCAGCAACTCTGCCAGTGGTGCAAATAATCTCTATAGAATTGGGTATTCCTGCCGATGAATTCAAGACAGGTATCCTTGATCTTTAGGGGTATACACCTGATCAGCGGTGATCAGGCCCCATGTATCAGGCCCCATGTATCAGGCCCAAGGCATCAGGCTGACGTATCAGCCTCGCTCGACTTGCCCTGGGCATGAACGATGATCGGGGATGTTCCTTTATCGATCACATCGGCGTTGATGACGACTTCCTCAACATCATTGGCCGTGGGAATTTCAAACATCGGGTCCATCAGCACGGTTTCAAGGATGGCCCGCAGACCACGCGCACCGGTTTTCCGATCAATGGCTTTGCGGGCAATCGCCTTAAGTGCATCCTTGCGGAATTCCAGGTTGACGCTGTCCATTGAAAACAGGGCCTGATACTGCTTGGTCAAGGCGTTGCGGGGTTCGGTCAGGATCCGCACCAGTGCCTTTTCATCAAGGTCTTCAAGCGTGGCCAGCACCGGCAGACGGCCGACAAATTCAGGGATCAGCCCGAATTTCAGCAGATCTTCGGGTTCAACCTCGGACAGGCGCTCGCCGGTAGACAGGTCATCTTCGGCCTGAACATCGGCACCAAAGCCGATGGCAGAACCCTTGTTCCGGCCAGCGATAAGTTTTTCAAGCCCGGCAAAGGCACCACCGCAGATAAACAGGATATTGGTCGTATCAACCTGCAGGAATTCCTGCTGCGGATGCTTGCGGCCACCCTGGGGCGGAACCGATGCCACCGTGCCTTCCATGATCTTCAGGAGAGCCTGCTGAACCCCCTCACCCGAAACATCGCGGGTGATGGACGGGTTGTCCGATTTGCGGGAAATCTTGTCGACTTCATCAATGTAGACGATGCCGCGCTGGGCCCGCTCAACATTGTAATCAGCAGCCTGCAAAAGTTTCAGGATAATGTTTTCAACGTCCTCACCAACATAGCCGGCCTCGGTCAGGGTCGTTGCATCAGCCATGGTGAAGGGAACATCCAGCACCCGGGCCAGGGTCTGGGCCAGCAGTGTTTTACCGCAGCCCGTCGGGCCGATCAGCATGATGTTGGATTTGGAAATTTCCACATCGCCCGGCTTGGCGGCATGATCCAGACGCTTGTAATGGTTATGGACGGCCACCGACAGCACCTTTTTGGCGCGGGCCTGGCCGATCACATATTCATCGAGAAAGTCGTTGATTTCTTTCGGTGAGGGAACACTGTCAGCGGATTTACGCAAGGAGGTTTTATATTCCTCTTTGATAATATCCATGCAGAGTTCGACGCATTCATCACAGATGAAAACGGTCGGTCCCGCGATCAGTTTCTTGACCTCATGCTGGCTTTTCCCGCAGAAAGAACAGAAAAGTGTATCTTTGGTGCTATCGCCTTCAGCCATCGAAATGCTCCTTTGGGGGTATTCTAGACAGGGATTGACGGACAGTTCAAACGAAAACTGAATGCAAACACTGTACCATTGCAATCGTCAACAATGGACAGGGCGCGACAAGATGCCGTCATGCAGCATCCATTCGGGCAACCGGCTGATTAGTCAGCAGCCGGTTTTGGCCTTTTTTCAACGACCTCATCAATCAGGCCGATATCCTTGGCTTCCTGTGGTGCCATGAAGGTATCGCGTTCCATGATCTTCTCAATATCTTCGAGCGGGCGGCCGGTATGCTTGACGTAAATGGCGTTGAGCCGCTCACGCAAGGTCAGGATTTCGCGGGCATGAATTTCAATATCGCTGGCCTGACCGGAAAATCCGCCAGAGGGCTGGTGCGTCATGATCCGTGAATGCGGCAGGCTGAACCTCTTACCGGCAGCGCCAGCCATCAGCAGCAGCGATCCCATGGATGCGGCCTGACCGATGCAGACGGTTGAAACATCAGGGCGGATATATTCCATGGTGTCGTAAATCGCCAGACCCGAGGTCACAACCCCGCCCGGTGAGTTGATATACATGGAAATTTCCTGTTTCGGGTTTTCGGATTCAAGAAACAGCAACTGGGCGCAGACAACCGATGAAACCGCATCATCAATCGGGCCAACGATAAAGATGATGCGTTCTTTCAGCAGGCGGGAATAGATATCAAACGCACGTTCACCACGGCTGGTCTGTTCAACCACCATTGGAACAAGCGCTGAGGCAGTGGTTTCATTCATGGTGTTGTTTGTCCAGTCTGACATGATATCTGATCCTGATAGAGTTTGGCCTGATACTGTGTGGCCTGATGCGGTTCGGTTAGCTCTTCTTCGCGGCTTTCTTGGTTGCGGCTTTCTTGCTGGCAGCCTTTTTGGCAGCGGGCTTCTTTGCTGCGGCTTTTTTGGCTGACTTCTTGGCCGCTTTCTTGGCGGGCTTGGCTTTTGCTGCCTCGTCCTCGACGCGATAAAGTTCTTCTACCGTAATCAAATTGTCCTCGACCTTGGCCATTTCAAGGATGAAGTCGATGACTTTATCCTCAAACAGGGGCCCGACCAGCTGCTGGGCGGCCTGGGGGTTCTGCTGGAAGTAATCCAGCACATCCTTTTCCTGACCCGGATAACGCTGGGCTTCGGTGAAGATGGCGCGATTGCGCTCTTCCTCGGTCACTTGCAGGTTGTTGGTGCGGCCGATATCGGTCAGCACCATGCCAAGGCGGACACGGCGGCGGGCCAGGCTGTCTGCCTCGGCCTTGTCGTCATCGGACATGCCCTCATCAGCGGCTGGCATATCGGCCTGATCATCACCCTCTGCTGGTTCGTTTTGAGCAGCATCAGGTTTCATCGCCCTGCAGATGCTGTCATATTCCTGGCTGACCAGTGTCGGCGGAACATCAAACTCGCCACTGATGCCATCCAGCGAATCCAGAACCGCGGTCTTGATCTTGTTGCGGGTAGCGGTGGCGTGTTGGCGATTGATCTGGTCACGAACAGCGTCTTTCAGCCCGGCGAGGTCTTCAAGGCCAAGCGACTGGGCGAAGGCATCATCGATTTTGGCGTCACCCGGTTCACGCAGCTCAGTGATCGTGACCTCAAAAATGCTTTCCTTGCCGGCGAGATGGGCGGCCGGGTATTCCTCGGGGAACGGCACTTTGACATCAATCGTGGTGCCGGGCATGGCGCCAACCAGGCCTTCCTCAAACCCGGGAATAAAACTGTTGGAACCGATGGTCAGGTGATGACCCTCAGCGGAACCGCCTTCGAACGCTTCACCATCAATGCGGCCAATGAAATTGATCACGGCGGTGTCGCCATCCTTGATAGCGCGAGGCTTTTCAACCGGATTGCTCGGCTTGTTTTCAGACGCGATGCGTTCGATAGCCTCATCAACCTCGGTATCGCTGACCTCAACAACAGGGCGTTCAAGCGTGATGGTGGACAGATCAACGGGGTCAATCTCAGGCATGATTTCAAAAGAAATCGTTGCCTTCAGGTCGCCGCCCTCTTCGTATTCGTCGACGCTCAGACCCGGGGTGGTTGCAACCCTCAGATCATTGTCTTCGATGACTTTCCGGGTCGCATCATCGAGCGATCCCTGCAACACCTCACCCAGAACCTGCTTGCCATACCGGCTCTTGACGACGCTGGCCGGGACCTTGCCGGGACGAAAACCGGGCATCTTGACCTCGGTAGCAAGACTGGTGATCCGCTCATCCACTTTATCGCTGATTTCAGCCGCTGTCATGACGAGGCTGAATTCGCGTTTGAGACCCTCGGCGCTTTTCTGGGAGATTTCCATTATCTGGTTCCTGTTGCTTACACAATGCAATGGGGCGAGTGACCGGATTTGAACCGGCGGCCTCCAGAGTCACAATCTGGCGCTCTAACCTGCTGAGCTACACCCGCCATATGATGTATCGCTTCCTATACAAATGCCCCGATATCGTCAAGTATTCATCCCCCAGAAAAGGGGATATTGTGGTATTTGCACGCTGGACAACCGATAATGGCCGTGACTAAGGTCATATCATTCCTCAAATTCAGCCATCAGCCCAACAACAAGAGATCAGACCATGACGACCCTAGCCCACCGTGCCGGGATGCTCGAAACCGAAAATGCCTTTACCGTGTTGCAACGCGCCGCCGAATTGACGGCATCCGGGCGCGATGTGATCAACCTGGGCATCGGCCAGCCTGATTTCCCGACACCGGACCATATTGTTGAGGCGGGTATCAAGGCCTTGAGGGATGGCCACCACGGCTACACCCCTTCCGGCGGGATTGCACCGCTCAAGGATGCGGTCGCGGCTGATATTGATCGCCGCTATGGCTTTGATATCAACCCTGGCAATGTCCAGATCCTCCCCGGCGGGAAATTGGTGATCTTTTTCGCCGCCATGCTGACGGGGGAGGAAGGCGGCGAAATCCTGTTCCCTGATCCGGGTTTCCCGATCTACCGGTCCGCCATCCGTTTCAGCGGGGCAACCCCGGCCCCCTACCCCCTGTCCGAGGAAAACGGATTTGCCTTTTCGGCTGAGGATGTATTGTCCCGGATAACGCCCCGGACAAGGCTGCTGATCCTGAATTCACCGGCGAACCCCACCGGCGGCGTGACCCCCCGGAATGAAATCGAGGCCCTGGTCAAGGGGCTGGAGGATCACCCCCATGTCATGGTCATGTCGGATGAGATTTATGACCAGTTGATATTCGATGGCAATGCCATGACCAGCCTGCTGGAATTTCCGTCACTGCGTGACCGCCTGATCGTCCTCAACGGCTGGTCGAAAACATACGCCATGACGGGATGGCGGCTTGGTTACGCGATCTGGCCTGATATGATGCTGGATGCTGCCGATAAACTGGCGGTCAATATCCATTCCTGCGTCAATGCCTCGGCCCAGTTTGCCGCCCTTGCCGCCCTCACCGGCCCGCAGGATTGCATTGCCCAGATGAAAGCCGCCTTTCAGCACCGGGCTGGCCTGATCACGGACGGGCTGAATGCCCTGCCCGGTTTTTCATGCGGTCGGCCCGGCGGGGCGTTCTATGCCTTTCCCAATATCACCGGTACCGGCATGAAATCAGCGGAGCTGCAAGCCTCCATCCTTGAGGATACCGGCGTTGCGATCATCGGCGGGACTTCTTTTGGTGAAGAGGGTGAAGGTTACTTGCGTTTTTCCTGCGCCAACAGCGATGACGCTATTACCGAGGCCCTGGGCCGGATCAGGAATTGGCTTGAGCAGCGGTGATGACTGCCTAAAATTTAGGCAAATACGCATTAATTATAGTCATCTTCCCTCAACGTCCTGCCCTAAGGGGTTGATTGCCGTCCCCTAATTTACTGGCTTGAAAGTTGCATATTTTAGATTAGTTATTTTTTCAAATCAGGAGGCTGAGTTGAAGAAACTTGAAGCAATCATCAAGCCGTTCAAGCTGGATGAAGTCAAAGAAGCCCTGCATGAAGTTGGTATTCAGGGTATCACCATCACCGAAGCCAAGGGGTTCGGGCGACAGAAAGGCCACACCGAATTGTATCGGGGTGCCGAATATGTTGTCGACTTTCTGCCAAAGGTGAAAATCGAGGTCATTATTGAGGACAATCTGGTGGAAGCATCGGTGGAAGCCATTCTCGGCGCCGCTGCCACCGGCCGGATCGGTGATGGCAAAATCTTTATCTCGCCGATTGAGGATGTGATCCGCATCCGCACCGGCGAACGCGGGTCGGACGCAATCTGACCAGCCAAATCAATCAACAGGACCTACCAGGAGAAAAAGTATGTCTGACGCAGCAACAATCATGAAGATGCTCAAGGAAAACGAGATCAACTACGTCGATCTTCGTTTTACCGACCCTCGCGGCAAGATGCAGCACGTTACCCAGCACATTGAAACAATTGATGAAGACAGCCTTGCTGAAGGCTTCATGTTTGACGGTTCTTCCATTGCTGGCTGGAAAGCCATTAACGAATCCGATATGAACCTGATGCCTGATCTCAGCCGTGTTTATGTCGATCCGTTCTTTGCCCAGCCGACCCTGGCCATCTTCTGTGATGTGCTTGAGCCGTCAACCGGCGAAAACTACTCCCGCGATCCGCGTTCCACCGCAAAGGCTGCCCTGTCGCATATGGAATCGCTCGGCATTGCTGATACGGCTTTCTTTGGTCCTGAAGCTGAATTCTTCCTCTTCGATGATGTCAAATATGATGCCTCAATGAACCGGGGCTATTACGAAGTTGACAGCGTTGAAGGCCCATACAATACAGCCCGTGATTTCGAAGAAGGCAACCTGGGTCACCGCCCTGGCGTCAAGGGTGGTTACTTCCCGGTCCCGCCCGTCGATAGCGGCCAGGACATCCGTTCCGAGATGCTCTCCGTCATGGCTGAAATGGGCGTGCCGGTTGAAAAGCATCACCACGAGGTTGCCCCATCCCAGCACGAACTGGGCATGAAATTCGGCACCCTTCTGGAAACCGCTGATAACCTCCAGCTCTACAAGTATGCTGTTCACAATGTGGCCCAGGCTTACGGTGTATCGGCGACCTTCATGCCAAAGCCGATTGCCGGTGATAACGGCTCCGGGATGCATGTTCACCAGTCGCTCTGGATGGATGGCAAGCCTCTCTTTGCCGGTAACGGTTATGCTGACCTGTCTGAAACCGCCCTGCATTATATCGGCGGTATCATCAAGCACGCCAAGGCCCTCAATGCTTTCACCAACCCGTCGACCAACTCTTATAAGCGTCTGATCCCGGGTTATGAGGCTCCTGTCCTGCTGGCGTACTCTTCCCGTAACCGTTCGGCTTCCTGCCGGATCCCGTTTGTTAACAACCCGAAGGGCAAGCGTGTTGAGGTTCGTTTCCCTGATGCGACCGCCAACCCGTACCTCGCCTTCTCAGCCCTGCTGATGGCCGGTCTTGACGGTATCCGCAACAAGATCCATCCGGGCGAAGCCATGGACAAGGATCTCTATGATCTGCCAGCCGAAGAGCTGAAGGACATCCCGACTGTCTGTGCATCCCTGCGTGATGCGCTGGACAGCCTCGATGCCGATCGTGAGTTCCTGACCCAGGGTGATGTCTTCACCAACGATCAGATCGAAGCCTACATAGAGCTGAAGATGGAAGAAGTCGTCTACTTCGAGCACACACCGCATCCGGTTGAATTCCAGATGTACTACTCCTCATAAAACGGGTTTACAGAATAGAGAAAGGCAGCCTCGCGCTGCCTTTTTTTATGCCTTTATCAGCAGGAAATTTACCTGAAAACATACTAATGCTGGTATAGAGTCCTTGCCTCAAGCCCAATATCCTGTAGAAAGAGAGTGTAAGGTTTACCGGGCGAGTGGGCATGGCTGATCTCTTTTCCAACGCAGCGGCGGAAGACTATACCGCCAATGAAATCGAGGTTCTTGAGGGGCTCGAACCGGTCCGGCGTCGCCCGGGCATGTATATCGGCGGTACTGATGACCGTGCGCTCCACCACCTGGCGGCTGAAATCCTCGATAATTCCATGGATGAGGCGGTGGCCGGGCATGCCAGCCGGATTGAAGTCACCCTCAACGATGATGGCAGCCTGACCATTGCTGATAACGGCCGCGGCATCCCCACCGACCCGCACCCAAAATTCAAGAACAAATCGGCACTGGAAGTCATCATGACCACGCTGCATGCAGGCGGCAAGTTCGATGGCAAGGCCTATGCCACCTCAGGCGGATTGCACGGGGTCGGTGCCTCGGTTGTCAACGCCCTGTCTGAAAGCATGGTGGTGGAAGTGGCGCGCAACAAGACGCTTTATCGTCAGGCCTTCTCCCGGGGCAAAAGCACCACCGGGCTGGAGGAAATCGGCGCGGCCCCGAACCGGCGCGGCACCGTTGTCACCTTTGTTCCCGATGCCACTATTTTCAAGGATAACAACCGCTTTCGTCCTGATACCCTGTATCGGATGATGCGCTCTAAGGCGTATCTTTTCGCCGGTGTTGAAATTCGCTGGAAATGCGCTGCCTCCCTCCTCCCCGCCAATTCCGAAACCCCGGCCGAGGGCATCATCTGCTACCCCGGCGGGCTGGCGGATTTCCTCAAAGACACCACCACGGGCAAGGGGCTGATTATCGCCGCCCCCTTTGCCGATACCGTGACCGTGGGGGATGAAAAGGTTGAATACGCCATCACCTGGTTCACCCCGGGCGAAGACGGCTTTGTGCATTCCTACTGCAACACCGTGCCAACCCCTGATGGCGGCACCCATGAAACCGGGTTGCGTCAGGCGCTGGTGCGGGGCTTGCGGGCCTTTGGAGAGATTGCCAGCAACAAGAAAGCCGCTGACCTGACGGTCGATGATGTCATGAGCGGGGTTGGCGCGATGCTCAGCGTCTTTGTGCGGGAGCCGCATTTTCAGGGCCAGACCAAGGACAGGCTGGTCAGTCAGGATGCCACGAAACTGGTTGAAACCGGGCTGCGTGACCGGTTTGAAACCTGGCTTTCCAGTGACCCTGAGCGGGCCGGATTCCTGCTGGATGCCGCCATTGAGCGCATGGATGAGCGTAAACGCCGCAAGCGTGACAAGGATGTGGCGCGTAAATCCGCCACCCGCAAGCTGCGCCTGCCCGGCAAGCTGGCCGATTGTTCCGCCGCCGATACCGAAGAAACGGAAATTTTTCTGGTTGAGGGGGATAGCGCGGGCGGTTCCGCCAAACAGGCGCGTGATCGCCGGACTCAGGCGGTTCTGCCCCTGCGCGGTAAAATCCTCAACGTTGCCTCAGCCAGTGATGACAAGCTGATGCAGAATCAGGAATTGTCTGATCTGGCCCTCGCGCTTGGGGTCCAGCCAGGCAAGAATTTCAGGCTCGATGGGCTGCGCTATGGCCGCATCATCATCATGACCGATGCCGATGTTGACGGCGCGCATATCGCGGCCCTGCTGATGACGTATTTCTATCAGCAGATGCCGGGGCTGATTGAAAGCGGCAGGCTGTTTCTGGCGCAGCCTCCGCTCTACCGGATTGCCCAGGGCGGCGAGATTGCCTATGCCCTCGATGATGCCCATAAGGATGAGCTGATTGAAAAAGATTTCAAAGGCCGGGGCAAAATAGAAATCAGCCGTTTCAAGGGGTTGGGGGAGATGCCTCCCAGACAGCTTAAAGAAACAACCATGTCGGCCGCAAGCCGCCGGTTGTTGCAGGTCAACCTCCCCGGGCGTGACCCTGAGGGTGCGGATGATCGCCGCCGTGTTGATGGTCTGGTGAATACCCTGATGGGCCGGAAACCTGAATTGCGCTTTGCCTATATCAGGGATCACGCCGCCGAAGTGCTGGAAGAATTGGATATCTGATCCGCTCCTGATCCGGTCACTATTTCCGGTCACTATCTCCGGTCACCGGCCCCTTAACACCTCAATCAGTCGCTGATCACGCTGTCCAGAAAATCCTCCAGTACGGCGTTGACGGCATCCGGGTCTTCGAGGGTTGGCAGATGCCCTGCCCCGTCAATAACGCTGTAGCGGGCGTTTGGCATTGCCTCGGCCATGGCGCGGACAGGCTCGACAAAGGGTGTATCCTCACTGCCAACGATGAACAGCCCCGGGCAATCCAGCCCTTTCAGCGTGTCCATCTGGTCGCGCCGTTCCATGATCGCCTCTTGCTGGGAGAGGAAATTGTCCCTCCCCACCTCTTCGGCCATGTCCATGATGGGGCGTGTGATGGTTTCATCATCCAGATTGGCCTCGGCAATGAACTGGGGCAGCAGCGTTTTGGTGACGCCGCGGAATTTGCCGATGCTGCTCATCTCAATCAGGCGTTTGCGTTCAGCCTTGCGCTCCGGGCTATCGGTGGTGGCGTTGCTGTCCATGGCAACGATGGCCCGCAGGCGTTGCGGGGCCAGCCGGGCGATTTCAAGGCTGACATAGCCGCCCATGGAAAGCCCGATGGGGATGATATCACCATCAACGCTGGCCAGTGCCTTTTCGGCCATGGCGGTGATGCTGTTCATGCCGAATGTATCGGCAAAAGCGATGGAATATCGGCCTCGCAAGGCAGCAACCTGAGCATCATAGAGGCGCGGTGTCAGCAGCAGCCCCGGGATAAAAAGCAATGTTGGCATCGGGCATTTCCTTTAAATCCCACTCTCTATGCCATTACGGTTGACCTAAGGCCAGCAATTATGTAGACAAAACCCAACCATTGCCCTTTATTGCGGCTTTTTCACCTACACGGATAAACGCGTGCTATTCCAGGACCTAGGGTTAAGCGATAACGTCCTTCAAGCCATTAATGAACTTGGCTATGAAAAACCCACGCCTATACAGGAAAAATCTATCCCCATCGTGCTGATGGGCAGGGACGTTCTGGGTTCAGCCCAGACCGGCACCGGCAAGACAGCTTCGTTCACCTTGCCGATGATTGATATTCTTGATTCAGGCCGGGCCAAGGCACGGATGCCGCGCTCACTGATCCTGACCCCGACGCGTGAACTGGCCGCCCAGATAGCCGAAAGCTTCACCGGTTTCTGCAAGTATCAAAAACTTACCATGGCGTTGCTGATCGGCGGGGTCAGTTTTAACGAACAGGAAGCCGCCCTCGACAAGGGCGTGGATGTTCTGATCGCAACCCCCGGCCGCTTGCTTGACCATGTTGAGCGCGGCAAGGTCATGCTCCGCGATGTCAAGGTGCTGGTGATTGATGAGGCGGACCGGATGATGGACATGGGCTTTATCCCCGATGTTGAACGCATCACCGGCCTGTTGCCCAAGATCAGACAGACGCTGTTCTATTCGGCGACTCTCGATGAGCAGATGCACAAGATCGCTGCCAAATTTGTTATTAACCCCAAGATAATCGAAATCGCCGCCCCGGCTGCAACCGCTGACACGGTTGACCAGTTTGTGGTCATGACCTCCCCCAAGGCGAAGCGTGAAACCCTGCGTGACCTGATCAATCAGGAAAACGTCGCCAATGCCGTGATTTTCTGCAACCGGAAGCGCGATATCGCCACGCTGCGGTCTTCGCTGGAACGCCACGGGCTTGATGCCCTCGCCCTGCATGGTGACATGACCCAGAGCGCACGAAACGATGCCCTCAACAAATTCAAACTGGGTGAGGCGCGGATGCTGGTTGCCAGTGACGTGGCGGCAAGGGGCCTCGATATTGAGGGGCTGTCGCATGTCTTCAATTTCGATGTGCCGATCAACCCCGAAGATTACGTTCACCGGATCGGCCGCACCGGCCGCGCTGGCCGTTCGGGCCGCGCCTTCACGCTGGTGGCTGGCAAGGATGATGGTGAAGGCATTGCCGCGATTGAAAAAATGATCGGCAAAAACATTGATCGCGCTGACGTGAATGGCAAGGTTACCCCTGCTAAAGAAACTGGGGCTAAAGAAACCGGGGATAAAAAATCTGGGGCTAAAGAAACTGGGGCTAAAGAAACCCCGGCCAAAGGAACAAGAGCCAAGAAGAGCAAGCCAGAAGAAAGCCGCTCAACACCAAAAGACACCGAGCGCAAATCAAAGTCCGGGAAGCCCCGCACAAGGGGTGAAAAGCAGCACAAGGGCGAATTGCCCGCTCCTAAGGATGCCACCGGTGACAGCTTCAAGAACACGGATCACGTCCCGGCCTTTCTGCGCTAGTCCCTGCATTTCAGCAGGGCGTTATATCCAATAACTTATTTTTTATTGAGCGCCTTGCTCACCACTTCCTGCAAATCGGGTGAGATATCACCCTTGCTCATGATATGGGCGAGCGCGCTTTTCATCATGGCCTGCCGATCATCGGCATAGGATGAAAACCGTGTCAGTGGCAGGGCAATCCGCGCCGCCACTTGCGGGTTGCGTTGATCAATGCTGGCGATGTGACGTGCCAGAAACGCATAACCGCTGCCATCATTGGCGTGGAAATTGGCGGTGTTCATGGCCCCGAACACCGACAAAACGGACCGCAGCTTGTTCGGGTTGCCGGGATCAAAGGCCGGGTGCTGCATCAGGGCCTCGCAATGTTCAGGCGTTGAAACACAAGGGGCCGATGCCTCAAGCGCGAACCATTTTTCCATCACCAGGCTGCTATCAGCCCATTTATCGGCAAACGCCTTGAGGGCTTCGGCACGGGCATCACCGCTGGTTTGGTTGAGCGCGGCCAACGCCCCTTCCGCCAACGTCATGTTGCGATGGGATGACAGGGCAAGGGCTGTATCCTCAGCCCCGTTGAGATCAGCCATCACGGCAAGACCCAGCAAACGGATAATGAGCGCCCTGCCCTGAGCGGTATTCTGGCCTTTGCCTGTCATGAGGCTGTCCAGCATGGCCGTAATATCATCAGCCATGGCGACCCCAAGCATCTTCAGGAGGTTCTGGCGGGCTTGCCAGATCAGCACCGGATCAGGGTTCGGGATCATGCCTTCAAGCACGGATTGTGAGGGGGGCCGCAGAATCTGGGCCTTCTCCGCCCCATCGAGGCGATTATCACCCAGGGTTGCGGTGAACCCGGCCGCCAGCCTCTCCACCTTCT
Source organism: SAR116 cluster bacterium MED-G04 (assembly GCA_002457135.1). Lineage (GTDB taxonomy): Bacteria > Pseudomonadota > Alphaproteobacteria > Puniceispirillales > UBA1172 > UBA1172. The sequence goes on along the minus strand of NTKX01000003.1, from coordinate 8,146 downwards.
CCCGGGTGGTGGCAACATCCTTGCCGTCCTGCAAAATCGCCCTTATGGCTTCAAGCATCAGGACTTGCCCGGCATCCCAGCGGCAGAACGCATCACCATCATGGGCCAGCAGATGCAGCCTGTCTGTATCCGTCAGGTTGGTGATCAGCTGGACGGGTGATGAGAACCCGCGCAGCAGCGATGGCACCGTGCCTTTTGGCACATCATGGAGCATGACGTTGCTTTCGGCCCCGTTCAGCACCACCACAGCCTCATCAACCGGAGGCTCAATGCCATCCTGACCATCCCCTACCCTGACGGGAACTGTTTCGCCCTGCGGGCCAACGAGACCCAGCCGGACAGGGATAACCAGCGGCTGGCGCGGCGTGTGGGCAGCGGTTTCAGGCAGGGCCTGCCTCAAATTGAGGGAAAGCGTCGTGGCCTGATCATCATAATGGCAGGTAATCTCCAGCCTCGGGGTTCCGGCCTGGCTGTACCAACGCCGGAACTGGCCCAGATCAGCATCATTGGCCTGTTCCATGGCAAGGATAAAATCCTCACAGGTCACAGCCGCGCCATCATGGCTTTCGACATAGCGTTTCATCCCCTGCATGAACCCGTCATGGCCAAGGATCGTGGCGATCATGCGGATCACCTCGGAACCCTTTTCATAGACGGTGGGGGTGTAGAAATTGTTGATTTCGCTGTATTCCTCAGGCCGGATCGGGTGCGCGGTCGGCCCGTTATCCTCAGGGAACTGAATGGCACGCAGCAAGGCAACATCATCGGAACGCTTGACCACCCGGGAATTCAGGTCAGCTGTAAATTCCTGTTCGCGGTAGACCGTCAGCCCCTCTTTCAGCGTCAGCTGGAACCAGTCCCGGCAGGTGATCCTGTTGCCGGTCCAGTTGTGGAAATACTCATGGGCGACAATAGCTTCAACCCTGATCAGATCGCCATCACTGGCGGTTTCCTGATCCGCCAAAATGAACTTGGAATTGAAGATGTTCAGCCCCTTGTTTTCCATCGCCCCCATGTTGAAATGGCTGACCGCAACGATCATGAAGATATCGAGGTCATAGGCGAGGCCGTAAACATCCTCATCCCATTTCATGGATCGCTTGAGGCTTTCCATGGCGTGACCGGTCAGGTGGGCATTGCCATGCTCGACATAGATTCTCAGCTCAACATCACGGCCATCCATGGTGGTGTAATGGTCGGTGACGTGATCAAGATCACCCGCCACCATGGCAAAAAGGTAACTCGGTTTCGGGAACGGATCATGCCAGACAGCGAAATGACGGCCGCCCTCCATGGTGCCTTCCTCAATCAGGTTGCCGTTGGCGAGCAGCACGGGGTAGCTGGCGGGGGCTTCAATCCTGGTGGTGAAAACCCCCAGAACATCGGGCCTGTCCGGGTGCCAGGTGATGCGCCGGAACCCTTCAGGTTCGCACTGGGTGCAGAGCATCCCGCCGGATAGATAAAGCCCCTCAAGCGCTGAATTGGTGAAAGGGTCGATGGTGGTGACGGTTTCAACCACAGCCTCATCAGGGATGGTGACCTCAATCCGGCCAGCGGATGTATCAAATGTTGAGGTATCCTCAACCTCACCATTGATGGTCAGGCTATCGAGCCGCATCCCGTCCCCACCACGGAGGACAAGCGGGCCATCCCCGCAACGGCGGGTTTCCAGCCTGGATGTGACAACAGCATGATCAGCGTGGATCGCAATCGTCAGGTTGACGCGATCAACGGAATGGGCGGGCGGTGTGTAATCAGCCCGCTGAATGGCTATAGCGTTGGATGAAGCAGGCATCTAGTTGCTACCGGATTCCCGACTGGTGGTGTAGGCATCAAAGCAATGCTCATTGCAATATGGCTTGCCCTGAACAACGTTTTCACCACAGAAACGGAAGGCGGTGGATTTGGGATCACCGATGGGCCAGCTGCATTGGCTGCGCGACCAGTTGATCGTTCTCAACGCCAGTTTGAGCGGCAGGGTGCTGGCATCCATATCGGCGATGCTGTCACTCTTGGGTGCAGCCTTCGGCCCGCTCGATGCGCCGCTGATCGGTGATTGCCGCTTGGGCAGGCCAAGGCGATAGACCTTGCCGGCAATGGCATTCCGGGAAACGTCCAGCTCTTCACCGATCTGGGATATGGAAAGCCCCTGCTCCCACAGTTTTTTCAGCTTGTTCAGTCTCTCGTCGGTCCAGACCGGGATATCCGCCATGGTAGTGTCCTCATGTAATCGTTAATGCATGAAACCTTAAATCTTATGGCCCTAAAACCTCATAAACTGGGCGATCAGGTCACGTTGATAATCCAGCATATGCCGGCCGGGATGGGTTCTCAGCCCCTGTTTTTCTGCTTCCGCCATCCAGGCCGTCACTGGCGGGATCATGATAATATCCGCAATGACAGCGTTCTGACCAGCCCCTTTTAAGGCGCAAGGCAGGGCATCACCCTGATGCAGGCCAAGCGAGGTGGTGTTGATGATGATATCAGCCTCAGCCAGCGCATCAGGCAATGCATCCATGTTGAGGGGTTGAGCCTCAAATTCAGGGAAATGATCAGCCAGAATGGTGGTGATTTCAGCGGCTTTCGCCTCAGTCCTGTTGGCGATAGTCAGGCGGCTGGCCCCGCTGGTGGCTAACGCAACGGCAATCGCCCGTGCCGCACCGCCAGCACCGATCATCAGCACGTTTGCCCCGTTCAGGGATACACCCTCACCTTCAAGCCCGGCAACAAAGCCCTGGCCATCAAAATTATCACCGATGATACGGCCATCATCAAACCGGACAGCGTTGACCGCGCCGGTGATGCGGGCGGCAAGGCCAAGCTCATCACACATCGCGGCCATGGTCATCTTATGCGGGATGGTGACGCAGACCCCGCCAAAATTGGGCATCCGGCTGATGGAACGGATGGTTTCGGTCAGGTCATCAGGGCGGATATGAATGGGCAGCATGACCGCATCGACCCCATCTTTCGCAAACACCGGATTGAACACCATGGGGGCGCGAACATGGTCAATGGGATCAGCAATCACGCCATAAAGGCGCGTGGTTCCGCTGATGGTCATGGAAACGGGATCAATCATGGCGACATCCTAGCGAGAACGCGGGTGAGTACAAGCAAAATCAGCCCCGATTCCCTCGCCCCCTAGGTCGTGTCTCCAAGGGCATAGAGCGCGGCCAGATCAACAATCGGCGGGGCCAGTTGCAAGCCTGCCAGAACAGCCCCCAGACGGTCATGATGCTGGCGGGCGATGGCTTCAGCTTCTGCCACCGTAACCTCGGTAAAACGGAGGCCCTCCCCCGGGCGAAGCCGTGCCAGCCTCGGCATATCGGCTGTGATGACCGTGGCGATCTTGGTATAGCCCCCGGTGGATTGATGATCAGCCAGCAAAACAATCGGCAGACCGTTGCCCGGCACCTGCACGGTGCCGGTAACAATCCCGTCCGAAGGAATATCAGCGTTGGTCCGGTGTTCCAGCACCTCACCATCAAGCCGCATCCCCATGCGGTTCAGGATCGGTGATACCGTGTATTCGGCGGAAAAGAACACCAATAAAGCGTTTTCGGTAAAACGGTCATCCTGGGGGCCACGGACACAGCGGATCGGCTGGCCTGTATCCTTCAGGGTGTCACTGGCCATCCATTCGGCAGCATCGGGGGTTTCCACCACGCCAAGGGGGATGATCTGCCCGTCCTGGAGGAAGCCACCATCAAACCCGCCAATCCCCGCGCTAGGTGATGTGCTGCGCGAATGATAGAATAAAGGGGCATCAACCCCGCCTGAAATGGCGATGGTCGCGGTATTGCTGTCAGGAATAACCCCCAGCCTGATGATGCGCCCGGCGGCCAGATCAACCGAACGGTTGGCCTCAACCGTCATGGAATGGCCGCCCGGGTCCTGCACCGTCAGGGTACCCGCCGATGTTCCCGTCAGCGCAACCTTCGCCCGTGTCATCAGCTCGGCACTGAAATTGCCGAGGCAAACCTCAATCACCGCGGCATCAGCAGGGTTGCCCACCAGCGCATTGCCGAGCGCGAAAGCATCACGGTCGAGCACCCCGCCTTCGGGGATACCCAGCCACTGTTGGCCGGGGCGGCCCCTGTCCTGGATGGAGGCATGGGGGCCTGCTGTCAGGATACGGAGCGAGTGCATCATCCCTCCCCCTTATCCATGGTGCTGGCGGGATGGAGAATTGTCTCCCCGGCCTCAGCGCGTTGATTGAGGTCGGTAAATTCGGCATCGTCCACCCGGCGGAACGAAACCCGGTCACCGGGCCTGAACAGGATCGGGTCATCACGGCGCGGCTCAAAAATCCGCACCGGGACCTTGCCGATCAGGTTCCACCCACCCGGGCTGGTGAGCGGGTAAATCACGCTCTGATCCATGGCGATACCCAGTGTCAGGGCAGGAACCCGCTTGCGCGGGCTGGACCGGCGCGGCAGCGTCAGGGCCGGATCAATCCCCTTGAGGTAGCCAAGCCCGGGCATGAAACCCATGATCGCCACCGTCAACTGGCGTGACAGATGACGGCTTATGACCTCCTCAGGCGGGAAGCCTGTTTTCTCGGCCACATCCTCCAGATCGGGGCCACCCTCGCCACCATACAGCACCGGCATGATCCAGTGGCGGCTGTCCACCAGCTCATCAGCACCGATATCAGCCAGCAACGGTTCCACCCCCTTGATTATATCACTGGATGAGGAATAGACCGGATCATATTGAATAATAATGTTATTAAAGCCGGGTATGACATCCAGCACGGCATTGGCGAAATCCATATCACCGGACCGGACCATGGTGGCCAGCCGCCTCGCCCTGACCATGGCCACCGCCATATCCGGCTCATCAGCAAAGCTGACAATAACGCCGCTGTCACCGGCATGGATAAATCGGCGGAAACCGGCGTGAGTGGATGTTCGGGTGCTGTTCATGCCAATGGCTCTATCGGTGTTGGTATAAGAGAAAGCAGAACAAAAAAACTGTTCAATAAACATTCCGACAGTTAGGCTGAGATTGTCAATCCACAAGTCCGGGCGGGAGGCTGGCAAATGACGCTTTTCAACCTGAATGCTGATATGGCCGAGGGCTATGGACCCTGGACAATGGGCGATGATGAAGGCCTGCTGGATGTTGTTCAATCCGCCAATATTGCCTGCGGTTTTCATGGTGGGGATTTCAATATCATGGCCAGTGTCATGGCCTCAGCCAAGGCAAAGGGGGTCAGCATTGGCGCGCATCCCGGGTTTCATGACCTGCACGGGTTTGGCCGCCGCAAGATGAACCTGCCGGAACGCGAAATCGAAAACCTGATCGCCTATCAGCTGGGTGCAGCGCTGGGCATGGCGGCGCTGGTTGGTGCGGAAATCACCCATGTCAAACCCCATGGCGCGATCAACAACATGGCCGCCGCCGACCTCACCATGGCGCGGGCGATTGCACGGGCGATCAAGGCGGTGGACAGCAACCAGATCATGCTGGCCCCTGCCCTCAGCGAAATGGTCACAGCGGGTCAGGAATGCGGCCTTACCGTGGTGGAGGAACTCTTCGCCGACAGGGCCTATATGCCGGATGGCCAACTGGCCCCGCGCAGCCGCCCCGATGCCATGATCCATGATCCTGCCCTTGCCGTTGAAAACTGCATCCGGATGCTGGGGGAAGGCACGATTATCGCGCTCGATGGCTCAAAAATCAGTGTCAGCGGGCGGTCCATCTGTGTTCATGGTGATGAACCTTCAGCCCTTGCGATGGCGAAAAGCGTTCGTGAGGGGCTGGAAGGGGCCGGGTTCAGCCCCGTCACGCTGCCTGAATTGATCTAGCTGTCTTCCGGCGTGAAATCGAGGCTGGCCGAATTGATGCAATAACGCAGACCCGTTGGTGCAGGCCCGTCAGGGAAGACATGGCCGAGATGCGCCTCACACTGGTTGCAATGCACTTCCGTTCTGGTCATGAACAGTGACCGGTCGGTCTTGGTTGCGACATTGTCCTTATCCATCGCATCGTGGAAACTGGGCCAGCCAGTGCCTGAATCGTATTTTGTATCAGAGGAAAATAACGGCGCGCCGCAACCGATACAGACATAGACCCCATCGCGCTTTTCATTCAGCAACGGGCCGGTAAACGGGCGTTCGGTTCCATGCTCACGGGTGACGCGATATTGCTCCTCGGTCAGCTGGTCTTTCCATTCAGATTTGGATTTGGTGATTTTTGTCATCATAGACTCCTCAACAAGGTTCAGTTTTTTCACTGATCGTCCCCGGACGTTATTATTCTGTGTCTTCGGTATTCTTCTCTTTGGTATTCTTGCCAAAACTTTCCCAGCCCCACCAGATCCGGCTGGCCGTGGTCAGCCAGCATAATGCCCCGAACCCCCAGGCCAGTGGGATGAACCAGTGCGGCATCAGGCACATCAGCACCAGCACGGCGATGGTTTCCGCGCCCTCGGTCAACCCGCCAAGATAATAGAGCGATTTATGCCCCCGGATAGCGGTGGAAAGCCCTCTCTTTTCCGCCATGATGGCAAAGGCCAGAAACGATGATCCGGTGCCAATGAAACTGACCACCAGGAAACAGGCCGCCACCGCGTTGCCCGGATCAGCAAGCGCAAAGCCGAGCGGCACCAGCGCGTAGAAGATAAAATCAAAAACAATATCAATAAACCCGCCAAAATCGCTTGCGCCCTGATGCCGTGCCACGGCCCCATCCAGCCCGTCAGCCAGCCGGTTGAGCAGGATCAGGACAAGCCCGGCCATATAGGCAGACTGGCTGATGGCGATAAACGCCCCTGCCCCCATGACCCCGCCGATGATGGTCATCATGTTGGCGGTGATCCCGACCCGGCTCACCCCCCGGCCAATGGCATCGGTGATCGGGTCAATCAGAGGCCTGATACGGCTGTCAAACATCCATCATCCGTTTTAGTAGCGGTTGGGGAGAATGAAAATCTGGTCAGGGTAAATCAAATCAGGGTTGGTAATCCGGTCTGCGTTCTGTTTGTAGATATCAACATAACGGATCCCCTTGCCGTAGGTCTGATAGGCAATTCGCCACAGCGCATCGCCTTTCTGGATAATCACGAGCGAGCTGTTATCAAGGCTTTTTTCAATGGTGGATGGCATCAGGGAAACCGAAGCCGTCGCCACGGTCTTGCCATTGTCATCGAGCGCAACCGACACATTCATTTTTTTATCGGACCGGTAAAACGTCATGCCGGATGAATACATCTCATCAATCACCGGCACGGTGGGGGCGGTTTCACCATCAATGCTGAGCATGATCGACTGCCCGCCGACAGCACGGCCACTGACCCAGAGAAAACCATCATGCCGCGCTTCAAGCGTGCGGATTGTAACCAGCGGGACCACCGCATCAGGCTGGTCAACGGTCACGATGTTGGTATCGGCGTTGGAAACAGTCTCCCCCTCCGGCTCGGCCGAGGCTTGCTCAACCGACTGATCGGGGGCCTGCAACACCTGGGCCACGGCTTCTTCCTCGGTGAACGGCACCAGCGCCACCAGCGGGGTTTCATCCGCCTGTTCAGGCTGTTCGATCACCAGCGCGAGGCTGCCGATCCGTTTTTCACCATCGGGGGTGGTAATCTCGATGCTGAGCAGATGCGATCCGGGTTCCAGCAACTTATCCGGGACAACGGCCCATTCCCCGTTGGAGGAGGCTGTCGCCTCACCAATAACAACCCCGTCACGGAGCAACCTGACGGTACTGCCGCCCGGGGCCAGCCCGGCGATCACCGCTGTTCCGTCAGGGCGAACCCGTGCCTGATTGATGCCTTCGGTGATGTCCTGATCCTCAACGCCCGCCTGAACCTCAGCCTGAACGACCTCTGACTCGCCTGTAGCCTGTTCATCGGCAGCACTGTCATTGGCCTCAGACTGGGTTGCTTCAGATTGGGTTGCTTCAGATTGGGTTGCTTCAGATTGGGTTGCTTCAGATTGGGACGCTTCCCCGGTTTCAGGGGCGGAAGACGTGACCTGAACCGATGCCGGATCGGCGGGAAGCTCAGATTCGGGGTCAGTGGTGTAGACGTAATAGCCGAGGGCGAGACTGGCGACAATCACCGAGGCGCCGATCAGAATAAAGGGAAATTGGTTTTTCATGCTTGCTCCCTGAATAAGGTTTTATCGTACATCAT
>NTKX01000029.1 GCA_002457135.1 SAR116 cluster bacterium MED-G04 | reverse complement strand
CAGGGCGCGGTCAATCGCGTTATGGCTGGCCAGCATGGACTGTGCCTCCTCCAGGTCACCATCCCTGATATCACCGTCACTCAGGCAACGCCGCCAGAACGCCTGTTCGCGGTCATCCCCGTCAGCGAAGGCGATCATCACCGGCAGGGTTGTCTTGCCCTCCATGAAATCATCCCCCACGGATTTGCCCAGCACCGCCTGATCAGCGCGGTAATCCAGCGCGTCATCGGCGATCTGGAACGCGATCCCCAGCGCCATGCCATAATCATGCATGATCCGCGCTGTCGCAGTATCTGCCCCCGCCACCATGGCACCTGTTTCAGCCGCCGCGGCGAACAGCTCGGCGGTCTTGCCGACGATGACTTTCAGGTAATCCCCGATTGCTGTATCAGGCTTTCCGGCAATCAGCATCTGGTGGATTTCGCCTTCGGTGATCCGTGCCGAGGCCCCGGCCAGCTTCCCCAGCACGACGATATCATCGGTTTCCACCATCAGCTCAAAGGCGCGGGCAAAGAGAAAATCCCCCACCAGCACGCTGGCCTCATTGCCCCATATGGTGTTGGCGGTTTCCTTGCCGCGCCGCATCGCGCTTTCATCAATAACATCATCATGCAGCAGCGTGGCGGTATGGATAAATTCCACCGCCGCCGCCAGCTTGGCCGCCCGGTCATCGCTGGTGCCTGCCGCGATCATGGCACCCGCCAGGGTCAGCACGGGCCGAATACGCTTGCCGCCCGCTGAAACCAGATGACCGGCCAGGGTCGGGATCAGGTCGATCTCGCTCTGCATCCGGTCGATGATAATGCTGTTGACGCGTTCCATGGCAGGCGCGGTCAGGGTCAAGAGGGGCGTGAGTGATGGTGTTGACATGGTTCTGGATATTGCCTGTCCTGAAACCGGTTCGGGCGGCGCATTCCTTGTGGTTCTGTCATTATAACAATAGTCCATTCAATGGCCCGCATCCGCAGGGCAAGTCAACCCCTCATCACGATTTGCGGCTTTTCGCCTCGCCGCAATCGGGCTAGACTTGGGGCATGAAAGATATCCTGACCCTGATTGACCCGGTGCGTATCACCTTTATTGAAGCGATCCTTAAAGATGCCGGGATCAGCTACAGTATCCGTGATACCCACATGGCTGATCTGCTTGGCCCTGCCAACGGGCTGTTTCCGCGCCGCCTGGCGGTGGCTGATGATGATGCCATGCAGGCTGAACGCGTCCTGCGTCAGGCTGGCCAGTTCCACGATGACTGAAACTTTCCCCACTTCCTCTCCCCCGCTCACCCATGACCGCTGGTATGATGGCAGCCTCACCCTGTGGCAGCCTGAGGCGGGGTTCCGCGCCACCACCGATGCGGTTCTGCTGGCGGCCTCCATCCCCGATGGCACCCGCCATGCCATCGAACTGGGTGCAGGCGGCGGTGCCGCCAGTCTCGCCCTGGCAATGAGGTTCAAGGCAATGAGGCTCCCCTCGATAGGGTTAGAGGGCCTCACCATCACGGCGGTGGAGCGTGATCCACTGATGGCTGAACTGCTCCACCGCAACATCGCTGAAAACGGTTTTGCCGACAGCATCAGGGCGGTTGAGGCTGATATTTTTGATCCCTCAATGGCCAAGGCGTGGCAGGGCCGGCATGATCTTGCTTTCTGCAATCCCCCTTATAATGATGTTGCATCCTCGCAATCGGGTGATGCCCGGCGGCGCGGTGCCGTTGCCGCTGATGATCTTGGCGGCTGGGTTGATGCAGCCCTCGGCTGTCTTGCCGCGCGTGGCCGCATCGTCATGATCAGCCGCAGTGACCGGCTGGATGAAATTCTCGCCGCCCTCAGCCGCGCTGATACGGGTGAGGTGGTGATCAGGCCGGTGCATGGTCAGGTTGGCAATCCCGCGATCCGGGTGCTGATGACCGCGCGCAAGGGTATTTCAGGGCCGATGACGCTGCTGCCGCCACTGGTTCTGCGCCAGGGCGATGGGCTGACCCCCGAGATGGAGCGGATCAGCCACCAGCGGGCCGCCATTGATCTGCTTGCCCCGGGGCGTAAACAGGGGGCGGTGCGGCTTGAAAATATCCGTCATTCGCGCTAGGAAATGTCATGATATTTTCCCGCCTCAATCCCTTTAGAAAATCACCTCCCCTCGTTCCGGTCATCAGGCTGTCGGGGATGATCATGGCATCATCAGGGTTTCGCCGCAGCCTTTCCATGGCATCAATGGCCCCCCTGATCGACAAGGCGTTCAGCCTCAGGCGGGCCAGGGCGGTGGCGCTCCTGATCAACTCGCCGGGCGGCTCACCGGTGCAATCCGCGCTGATCTATGACCGTATCCGCTATCTTTCCCGCCAGAAGAATATTCCGGTGCTGTCCTTTGTTGAGGATGTGGCTGCTTCGGGCGGGTACTGGCTGGCCTGCGCCGGTGATGAAATCCATGTCAATCCGGCCTCGGTGGTGGGGTCGATCGGGGTTGTCTCCGCCGGGTTCGGTTTTGATGAGGCAATCGGCCGGCTCGGGGTCAGTCGCCGCGTCTACACCAGTGGTGAGCGCAAGGTCATGCTCGACCCGTTCAGCCCCGAAGAACCCGAAGATGTCGCCCACCTGAAGGCATTGCAGGCTGATATCCACGACCAGTTCATTGCCATGGTCAAGCATCGCCGTGGCTCCCGCCTCAAGGCTGAGGATGGGCTGCTGTTTTCAGGCGCGTTCTGGACCGGGCGCAAGGCCATTGAACTCGGGCTTGCCGACCAGTCGGGGGAGGTTCGTCAGGTGCTGGAGGACCGCTTCGGCAAATCGGTTGAATTGCGCCTGATCCAGCGGCCACGATCCATGTTCGGGCTGTCATCGGGTGCAGGCGGGATCAGCGCCAGCATCGCCGGGGCCGGGGCAGACACGTTGATAGAAACCGCGATAGAACGCCTTGAGCGGTCACGGTTCGGGTTGTAGGAGGCATCATGTTTACGCCGCAGAAAATTATTGTTCTCGCCATCACGCTGGTGGCTGTGTGGCTGGTCTGGCGCGTCATCGAACGCCGCAACGCCGCCAAAGTCGGCAAGGATCAGGCTAGCCCCAAAATGGGCCAGAAAGCAGGCCATGAAGAGCCGGTCGATCTGGTGCAATGCAGCCAGTGCGGCAACTGGACCGAGGGGCCGTGCAACAGGCCGGGATGTTTGAACAAAGGTTGAAGCGCCGGGGCCAATCCAGTAAGGTTGCGGCCAACATCGTCAGGCGGAACAATGACCGATCAGCAATCATCCAGTTTTCAGCAAATCATCCTGACGCTACAGCAATACTGGGCGCAAAAAGGCTGCGTTATTCTGCAACCCTATGACCTTGAGGTCGGGGCAGGGACGTTCCATCCGGCAACAACCCTGCGCTCGCTCGGCCCTGATGATACCTGGAACGCTGCCTATGTGCAGCCGTCACGCCGCCCGGTCGATGGCCGCTATGGTGAAAACCCCAACCGGCTCCAGCATTATTATCAGTTTCAGGTGATCATGAAACCGTCACCCCCCGATAGTCAGGAGCTTTATCTCGGCTCGCTGCGGGCCATTGGTCTTGATCCGATGGATCACGATATCCGCTTCGTTGAGGATGACTGGGAGTCGCCAACCCTTGGTGCCGCCGGTCTCGGCTGGGAGGTATGGTGCGATGGCATGGAAGTATCGCAGTTCACCTATTTCCAGCAGGTTGGCGGGATCGAATGCGACCCTGTCCCGGTTGAGCTGACCTACGGCCTCGAACGCCTCGTGATGTTTATTCAGGGGGTCGATAACGTCTATGACCTTGACTGGGATGGTGTCCCCAAGGATCAGGGCGGCAAGGTTTATGGTGATATCTTCCTCCAGGCTGAGGTCGAATACTCGCACCATAATTTCAGCCGTGCCGATACCGCCATGCTGATGCAGCATTTCCTCGATGCCGAAAAGGAATGCGAAAGCCTGCTGGGGGGTGACCGGCCGCTCCCCCTGCCAGCCTATGACCAGTGCATGAAGGCCAGCCATGTCTTTAACCTGCTTGATGCACGCGGGGCCATTTCCGTGGCTGAACGGCAGAACTATATCGGCCGTGTCCGCGCTCTCGCCCGGGGCTGTTGCCTCGCCTGGGTTGACGCTGGCCAGGTCGGGAAGGGCTAGGCGATGGCAGAGCTGTTTGTTGAACTCCTCGGTGAGGAAATTCCGGCCCGGATGCAAAAGGCTGCTGAAAAGCAGCTGGCTGATGCTGTCACAGGCGGCCTGATTGAACTGGGCCTGCTGGATAAGGCAGAGGCCGCCCAAGAGAATGCCATGCAATCATGGTCGGGGCCGCGCCGTCTGGCGGTGTCGGTTACCGGTGTTGCCGTGATGCAACCTGACCTGAGTGAGGAAAAACGCGGCCCCCGGGTCGATGCGCCTGATCAGGCTATTGAAGGGTTCCTCAAATCCGCCGGGATCAGCCGTGATCAGGCTGAAACCCGATCGCTGCCCAAGGGGGATTTTCTGTTTGCCGTGATCAGTCGCAAGGGCCGTGCCGCCACCGATGTTGTGCCGGGCATGCTGTCCGGTATTCTGGCCGGGTTCAACTGGCCCAAATCGATGCGCTGGCACCGCAGCACCAGGGGCTGGATCAGGCCACTGCATCGCGTCAGTGTGCTGTTTGATGGCAAGCCGCTTTCGGGTTCATTTGATCTCGGCGGCGATATGGCGATCAGCTTTGGTGATAAAACCGTTGGTCACCGTATGCTTGCCCCGGGGGAAATCAGCCTCACTGGGGGTGCGGATTACCCCGCCCTGCTTGAGGCGCAATACGTCATGGCCAGCCGCCAGCAGCGCATTGATGATATCCGCCACCAGCTCGAAAGCCGGGCTGAAAGCATGGGGCTGAAACTAAGGGCTGATGATGGCCTGCTTGATGAGGTTGCAGGCCTGGTCGAATACCCGCATGCCGTGATCGGCACCATTGATGATGATTTCATGGCCTTGCCGGTTGAAATTCTGGTCACCACCATGCGCAGCCACCAGAAATATTTTGCCTTTGAGTATACCGGTGATACTCACCCGGGCCAGCTTGCGCCCTGTTTTGCCACCATTGCCAACATGACCCCGGATGAAGCGCGTGATGCCACAATCCGTTCAGGCAATGAGCGGGTGCTGCGGGCGCGCCTCGCCGATGCCCGTTTCTTCTGGGAACAGGACAGGGCTGATGGTCTGGATGCCATGGCAGGCAAACTGTCCCAGATCACGTTCTTTGATAAGCTCGGCACCATGGCTGACAAGGCCGTCCGCATTGCCGGTCTCGCCGGTTTCATGGCTGATGCCCTCGGTGAGGATAGTGCCTTGGCAACCCGTGCAGGCAGTCTCGCCAAGGCTGATCTCGTGTCCCAGACTGTAGGTGAATTTCCCGAGGTGCAGGGCATTATTGGCGGCTATCTGGCTGAGGCCGCTGAGGGGGGCGATGTCGCCGCTGCCATAGCCAGTCATTATCGCCCCGAAGGCCCGGCGGATGCCATCCCTGAAACCCGCCTCGGCCAGATCGTTGCCCTTGCCGACAAAATCGATACGCTGGTCGGGTTTTTCGGTATCGGTTCCATCCCGACCGGATCAAAAGACCCGTTTGCCCTGCGCCGTGCCGCCCTTGGCGTGATCCGCATGGTGATTGAGGACAGCACTATCCTGAGGCTCAATGCAGTTTTCGCCCATGCCGCCCGCCAGCATGGTTTTGATGCCGCCCCTGATACGCTGATGCCGTTCCTGCATGACCGGCTCAAGGTCTGGATGAGGGATCGCGGCATTCGTCATGATATTGTCGCCGCCGTGATCCGTGGTGATGATGCCCCCCATTCTAAAGTGGGCGAAACTAAAGCGGGCGATACTGATGACCGGTCCGATGATCTGCTCCATCTCTATCGTCTGGCGGAAACCCTGGCCAGCTTCCTTGCGACGGATGATGGCAAGGGGCTGATGGCCGGGTACACCCGCGCCGCCAATATTCTGGCCGCCGAGGAAAAGAAAGACAAAACCCGCTTCAACGCCGTGGTTGATGAAAGCCTCCTCAAGGAGGATGAGGAGGCTGCACTCTTTGCCGCTATCGCTGCCCTTGGCGGGCAGCCGGTATCCTCAACCGATGATGCCATCGCCCGGATGCAGGCGCTCGGCGGGTTGAGGGCGGTCATTGATGCGTTTTTTGATGTGGTCACCGTCAATCATGATGATGCCGCCATCAGGCTGAACAGGCTCAATCTGCTGGGGCAGGTTCGTGGCGCGATGGTGGAAATCGCTGATTTCTCGGCGATTGAAAACGGATGAGAGATTAGGGAACCGTAGGATACTGGTCATGGCAAAGTGGGTATACAGTTTCGGTCAAGATACAGAAGGCAACGCCACCATGCGGGAGCTTCTGGGCGGCAAGGGGGCCAACCTTGCCGAGATGTGCGGCATCGGCCTGCCGGTCCCGCCCGGGTTCACCATCACGACTGAGGTCTGCACCCATTTCAATGACAATAACCGCGCCTTCCCTGATGATCTGCCGCCCGCCGTTGAACAGGCCATTGCCTGCCTGGAACAGGAAACCGGGCTGGCTTTCGCTGATCCGGACCGGCCCTTGCTGCTGTCGGTCCGGTCGGGTTCCCGCGCCTCCATGCCGGGGATGATGGACACGGTGCTCAATCTCGGGCTGAACGAAAAAGTGGTGCGCGGGCTTGAGGAAAAATCAGGCGACAAACGCTTTGCCTGGGATTCATGGCGGCGTTTTATCCAGATGTATGGTGATGTTGTCCTCGGGGTTGATCATGGCCTCTTTGAGGACGCGCTTGAGGATATGAAAGATGATCTCCGCATCGATAATGACCTCGATCTGACCGGTGATGATCTGGAAAAGCTGGTCATGGAATACCGCCAGATTGTCCGTGATGAAACCGGCAAGGATTTCCCCGATGATCCCATGGTCCAGCTCTGGGGAGCGATCAGGGCTGTTTTTGAAAGCTGGATGAACCCCCGCGCCATCACCTATCGCAGGCTCAATGCTATTCCGGCTTCGTGGGGGACGGCGGTTAATGTTCAGTCCATGGTCTTTGGCAATATGGGCGATGACTGCGCCACCGGGGTTGCCTTCACCCGCAACCCGTCAACCGGTGAGAACAGTTTCTATGGCGAGTTTCTGATCAACGCCCAGGGAGAGGATGTGGTGGCGGGTATCCGCACCCCCTGCAACCTGACGCGGCAGGAACGCGAGGATAGCGGCAACCCGCAGCCATCGCTCGAAGAGATCATGCCCACGGTGTTTGAAAAACTGGATGAAATCCGCACTATCCTTGAGCGTCACTACCGCGATATGCAGGATATCGAATTTACCATCCAGCAGGGCAAGCTCTACATGCTCCAGACCAGGAGCGGCAAGCGCACCGCTGAGGCTGCGCTGAGGATTGCGGTTGAAATGGCCGAAGAGGGGCTGATCAGCCGCGATGATGCGATCCTCCGGGTTGATGCGGCCTCACTCGACCAGCTGCTTCACCCAAGCCTTGACAAGAGCGCGGCACCCGATGCATTGACACGCGGCCTGCCGGCATCCCCCGGTGCTGTCGGGGGGGAGATTGTCCTCACCGCCGACAAGGCCGAAGAACTGGCGGGGGCGGGGCGCAGTGTCATTCTGGTCCGGCTCGAAACCAGCCCAGAAGATATCCACGGCATGCACGCCGCCGCCGGGATTCTGACCGCGCGTGGCGGGATGACCAGTCACGCCGCGGTGGTGGCACGCGGCATGGGCCGGGCCTGTGTCTGCGGTGCCAGCGAGGTGCGCATTGATGCTGAAACAGGGGTTGTCCATATCGGCCAGCACACGCTCCAGCCCGGGGACATGATCACCATTGACGGCAGCACGGGTGAGGTTTTTGCCGGCAGTCTGCCGACCATCCAGCCTGTACTGTCCGGTGCCTTTGCAACGCTGATTTCCTGGGCTGATGCGGCGCGGCGCATGGGGGTGAGGGCCAATGCCGAAACCCCGCTTGATGCGACAACAGCCAAGGAATTCGGTGCCGAAGGCATCGGGCTGTGCCGCACCGAACACATGTTCTTTGATGCTGACCGCATTGTTGTGATGCGTGAGATGATCATGGCGGCTGATACCGAGGGCCGTGTCGCCGCCCTTGAAAAACTCCTGCCCATGCAGCGTGAGGATTTTACCGAGCTGTTCAGCATCATGGATGGAATGCCGGTCACCATTCGACTGCTCGACCCGCCATTGCATGAATTCCTGCCGCATTCGCTCGATGAGCTGAACGAGGTTGCCGAGGCCGCCGGGGTCAGCATCAACAAGGCGAGGGAACGCGCCATCAAGCTGAAGGAAACCAACCCGATGCTGGGGCATCGTGGCTGCCGCCTGGCGATCACCTACCCGGAAATCTGCGCCATGCAGGCGAGGGCGATTTTCGAAGCCGCCACCAGCGTGCAGCAACAGGGCGGCAAGCCCGTTGCGGCTGAGATCATGGTCCCGCTGGCCGCCACCGCGCGTGAGGTTGAGCTGTGCCGCCGCATCATTGAAAACACCGCCGCCGAAATTGCAGCCGAAACCGGGGTCATTATCAATTACATCACCGGGACGATGATTGAGCTGCCCCGGTCCTGCCTGATGGCGGAAAGCATTGCCGAAGAGGCGGCGTTTTTCTCTTTCGGGACCAATGATTTGACCCAGACTTCACTCGGGATCAGCCGTGATGATGCCGGTGCTTTCCTGCGCGATTACACCGATGCTGAGATTTACCCGGGCGATCCGTTCGTTTCGATTGACCGTGACGGCGTTGGTGAGCTGGTGCGGATCGGCATTGAACGGGGCCGCGCCACCCGCCCTGATATCAAGCTGGGCATCTGCGGGGAACATGGCGGGGACCCTTCCTCCATCGACTTCTGTGAGGAGGTGGGGCTTGATTACATCTCATGCTCACCCTATCGCGTGCCGGTGGCCCGCCTCGCCGCCGCCCAGGCTGCACTCAAGCTGAAGTAGCTTATCCATCAACCAAAATAAAAAAGGCCGGAAATTTCCGGCCTTTTCGTATTGTTGGTTTCAATCAGTCAGCTTGGCAGTCAGCTTGGCAGTCAGCTTGGCAGCCAGCTTGGCAGTCAGCTTGCCTTGGTTGAAATTACCTTGGGCTTGCTGGTCGCGTTGATATCGATCTTGCGCGGTTTCATCGCCTCGGGGATGACGCGTTCCAGGTCGATATGCAGCAATCCGTCTTTCATGGATGCGCTGCGAATTTCGATGAAATCCGCCAGCTGGAAACGGCGTTCAAAATTACGCCCGGCAATGCCGCGATGCAGGTATTCAACACCATCACTGCTTTTTTCCGCGTTGGTGCCGCGGATGATCAGGATATGTTCATGGATCGTCACGTCCAGCTCATCTTCGCTGAAACCGGCCACGGCCATGGAAATCCGGTAGATGTTGTCACCGTGTTTTTCAATATTGTAAGGGGGCCAGTTGGACTGGTTATCAAGGCCGCCAGCCATCATGCTGTCGACCAGGTTGGCCATGCGGTCAAAGCCGATGGCGGTCCGGAAAACCGGGGTCAGATCAAGTGTATTCATCGCATCCTCCTTCGAAGCAATGCAAGGTTAACAAAGCCCTTGTTCCTGCCAGTGTGGCCAGGGTCGGACTATCAGCGCCATCATGGCCGCTGATTATACAGATGTGGGGACAGGCCGCGCAAAATGCAAGACCGCCCCGAAAGGGCGGCCACTGCATCATCAGACCCATAGTGGATGGGCCTGGAGAAAGACTGTTTTACTTGTTGCCGAGATTGCCGAAACGCTTGTTGAAGCGTGCAACCATCCCGCCGGCATCGAGGATACGATGCTGACCGGTCCAGGCAGGGTGTGATTTCGGGTCAATATCCAGTTTCAGGACATCGCCTTCCTTGCCCCAGGTTGAGCGGGTCTTGTATTCGGTGCCATCGGTCATGATCACGGTGATTTCGTGGTATGCCGGGTGAATATCTTTTTTCATGTCGTTCTCCATGGTCGTCACCATGCCGACGGTGACTTGAAGTTGGACCTGCGGTATAGCGAATCCCCCCCCGGGTTGCAAGCAAAACCTCGGTTTCAGGATAGCTCACCGGATTTCAGTGGAGGGGATGGCAACGCGGGTGTTTTTCACTATGTTAGTGCTATGGATGATCACGCAATTTCACCCCCCAAAGGGCGACTGCATTCGCTTGCCCCGCTCAAGACACTTTCACCCTGGATATGGCCTCATCGCGCTGAATTACTGAAAGCGCTGGCGGCGATAACACTGGTGGCGGCGGCCTTGCTGATGCTGGGGCGCGGCATTGCCTATCTGGTGGATAGCGGGCTCAGCCGGGGTGACAGTGATCTGCTTGATCGGGCGGTGGTGATCTGCATCGGCATTACCATGATGCTGGCGCTGGGGAGCTATCTTCGCACCGTGCTGATCAACAAGGTTGCTGAAAAGATTGTTGCCGATCTCCGCAAAGCTGCGTTTCGCCATACCATGGGCCTGTCCTCGGCATGGTTTGAACAGAACCGCACCGGGGATGTGATCTCAACCCTGACGGTTGATACCACCCTCATCCAGACGGTCATGGCATCCAGCCTGTCGATGGCCATGCGCAATGTGCTGGTGCTGATCGGCGGCGTGGTGCTGCTGGTGCTGACCTCACCCAAACTGTCGCTGGTGATCATGGCGGTGATCCCCGCTGTGGTGGTGCCGGTGATCCTGATCGGCCGCCGCCTGCGCCGTCAATCGAGGCTGGCCCAGGATAAACTGGCCGATGTTTCGGTTGAGGCTGAAGAGGCACTGGCCGCCATTGGCACGGTTCAGGCTTTTGCCCGCAGTCATTACATGGAGGATAGGTTCAACACCGCCACCAATGAGAGTTATGATGCCGCTATTCGCCGCCTGATGCTGCGTGGGGTGTTGAGCGGGGTGGTGATCCTCCTCGTCTTCTCTGCCATATCCTTTATTCTCTGGCTGGGGGGGCAGGATCTGCTCGAAGGCCGGATGACGGCCGGTGATCTGTCTGCCTTTGTTTTCTATGCCGCGCTGGTGGCCTCATCGGTGGGGTCACTAACCGATGTTGTGGGGGAGCTGCAACGCGCCGCCGGGGCCGCCGAACGGATCGCCAAACTGATGCAGCAGCCCATGACCATCACGTCACCTGTTGATCCGGTCCCGCTGCCAGAGGGCGGGCTTTCCATCCGGTTTGAACGTGTTTTCTTTCATTATGCAACACGCCCTGATTTCAAGACGCTGAGGGGGATTGACCTTGATATCCGGCCATCGGAACGGGTTGCCCTGGTGGGACCGAGCGGGGCTGGCAAATCCACCATGCTGGGGCTGATCCTGCGCCTGTTTGATCCGGTGGAGGGCAGGGTGCTGATCGGCGGCGTTGATGCGCGTTCAGCCCGGCTTGACAATCTGCGGGGTGTCATGGGTCTGGTCCCGCAGGAAACAGCCCTCTTTTCCGGGACGATTGCTGAAAATATCCTCTTTGGCAATCCCGCCGCCAGCCGTGATGCCATGGTTGCCGCCGCCCGTTCGGCCCATGCTGACGGTTTCATCACGGCGCTTGCTGATGGCTATGACACCGCAATCGGGGAAAAGGGGGTCAGGCTGTCGGGTGGCCAGCGTCAGCGGATTTCGATTGCCCGCGCTTTGTTACGCAATCCTGAGATTCTCCTGCTGGATGAGGCTACATCCTCGCTTGATGCGCAGTCGGAACAAGCGGTGCAGGCGGCGCTTGCCTCCCTGATGGAGGGCCGCACCACCGTTGTCATCGCCCATCGCCTGGCCACGGTGTTGAGCGCGGACAGGATCATCGTGATGGATGGCGGCCAGATCATCGCCATGGGCGGGCATGAAGAACTGCTGTCATCCTGCCCGCTTTACCATGACCTCGCATCATTGCAGCTGGTTGCCGGGAACGGGCAGGCCTGAACCCTGAATGACAATCGGTGTCTCGTCACCATACTGAAAATTGAAATGAAGATGGGGATCACTCACGCCAGAAGTATCAGGAATACCTGAAGTATCAGGAATACTGGAAGTATCAGGAATGGCGAGAGTATTCGTATCAAGCGTGAAACCCGCTACCGGGTTGATGGTGAAAACTTCGCTGCCTTGCGTGAAGGACAGGATTGCACTGGCATCAGCAACAGCGGGTATATCCGACCGTGCCGTCAAATTCCCATGCAGATGGAAATTGAGGTCAGCGCTCGAAAGATCAATCATCTCCAGGCTGATAATGCGATCATCCGGATAGAAAACCAGCACGGCTGTTCCTGTGAGTTGATCGTTCTTGCAAGGCGGGCCGTTGCATGTGGCCTGAAGAATGTAACGCGTGCCGATGATATCCTCCTCCGGAACCGGAGATGTGGACAGGGAAGCAGCAACCATACCCGGATCGTTGAACAACTCCAGATGGTCAACCGAAATACTGTCCGGCATGTAATGGGCAAAATCATCAAAGCTGAGGGTCGGGATATCAGCAGAACCTGGCAAAAGATATTCACCATCAATAATGGCATCATCCTCACCCAAAACTGAATAGGTCAGGGTATCAGTATCAAAATGACAACCAGTCATACTGATCATAAGGGCTGCCATGCCTGGATATATCCGGCAAATCTTCATCACTTCTCTTGTTCCGAGCGGTGATCATCAGCGGCGGGTAATCTTGAATTCGATACGCCTGTTGCGGGCCAGGGCCTCTGGCTCCGTGCCTGTATCAATAGGCTGAAATTGACCAAAACCTGTTGCCGACAGCCGGTTGGGGTCTATGCCGGAAAGCACAAGATAGCGCACAACCGAAATCGCCCTTTCCGTTGAAAGATCCCAGTTATCGCGGAACCGCGGGGTGTTGATGGGCAGGTTGTCGGTATGACCCGAAACCTGCAAAACCCAGTCGATATCGGTTGGAATGGTATCTGAAATATCCCGCAGGGCGGAGCTAAGCCCCATCAGTTTGCGCTCACCTTCAGGGCCGATATCCGCCGACCCGAGGGCAAACAGCACCTCGGACTGGAAAACAAAACGGTCACCAACGATACGAATATCGGTCCTGTCTTTGAGGATATCCCTCAACTGGCCAAAAAACTCGGACCGGAACCGTTGCAACTCCGCCACCTTGCTGCTGAGCGCATCATTAAGGCGGCGTGAGAGGTTGACCGAGGCTTCCTTGGCTTCGCGGGCCTCGCTTTCCTTTTCATCGAGCAGGGCCTGCAACTGCCCCAGCTTCTGTTTCAGGGCATTGACCGACTGGGTCAGGATCAGGATTTCCTGGCGGCTGGCGTTGATGGTCTCAATATTTCTGGCCAGGGCTGCATCCCGCTCGCTGATCTCGGCCTCAAGATTCTGCTGGTTTTCCGTGATGCTGGTGATCCGGGCTTCCAGCGTGCTGATCGTCTCCCTGCCCCGGGTGATTTCATCCAGCCTGAGGCGGCTTTCAGCCTCTGCCTGATCGGCGCGGGCAGTGGCGGCGGCCAGTGCGCTTTCAAGTTCGGTGATATTGCCGGTGGCGCTGCCCAGGCTGGCTTCCAGCGCGGTGATCTGTTGCGTCAGCCCGGCAATTTCAGCATCGGAGGCCTCAAGCGACAGCGCCAGTTGTTGATTGGATGCCGCCAGTTCACCTGATTTCTGGCGTTCGATATTGAGCAGGGTGGCCAGCTCGCTGATCTCCCCGCGCAGGCGGTTGAGGGTTGCATCCTGCCCGGAAACCCGCTGGGCCAGGTTGATCTGGATCAGGAAAAACACCATCAGCACAAAGATGATGACCATCAACAGCGTGGCCAGGCCATCGACAAAGCCGGGCCAGATAAAACTTTCGGCGCCTCGGGTTCGGCGAGCCAGTGCCATGGATCAGCCTTTCGTGGGGCGGGTAATGGTCTTGGCCAGCGCCCGCAATTCCATGCTGATGGTGGTATTCAGCTCGGCCCTGTCCTTGTGCATCTCGCGGGCGATGTTGGTCAGGGCGGCTTCGAGGTTGGCCAGATTTTCCGACAGAAGGGCGTTATGCTGGCGGCTTTCGGTGAGCTGGCCGAGCCTGCTCGTCAGCTCCCTGATGCTTTCGCTGAGGTCCTTGCGTTCTTCTTCGGCCGCGGTCAGGGCGCGGGCCAGATCATGCAGTTTATCAGCCGCTGCCTCAGACAACCCGCCCGCAAGTTCAATAGAACCCGCCCCGGCCGGATCAGTGAAGCGAACCGATTTGCTCAGCCAGTCTTCGACATCAGTGTAGAACCGGCCTGATGCCTGACCAAGCTGGAGATCAAGGAAACCGAGAACCAGTGACCCGCCCAGCCCAAAGAGGGATGATGAAAACGCTGTTGCCATTCCGGCCAGCGGGGCATCCAGCCCGTCTTTCAGCTGGCTCATCATGGCATCGACATCGGTGGAGGATGTATCAATCCCGCCAACCACACCGCCAACGGCCTGAACCGTTGTCAGCAGCCCCCAGAATGTCCCCAGCAGCCCGAGAAACACCAAAAGCCCGATCATGTAGCGTGAAATCTCCCGGCTTTCATCCAGCCTGACGGCGATCCCGTCCAGCACCGAACGCAGCCCCTGTGCCGAAACCGAACTGGAATTGTCTTTCAGCATCACCGCCACGGTCCCCAGGAGCGAGGGCATGGTCATGCGTTCGACATTGGCGGGGTTACGGGCGGCGGCAACCATCCAGTGATGTTCAGGCAAGAGCCGCAGAGTCTGACGGAAGCTGAAGCCGATACCGATAAACAGCGCAGCCAGGATGATGCTGTTGATCACCACATTGCCCATAAAGGCCGTGCTGAGTGGTTGATAGAGCGCGCCTGCCACAGCGGCGATGACGGCGATAAACGCAATCATTCTGATCAGGTGTCGGCGTGGGCTGGTCATGATTCATCGTCCCTAATTGAAACCTTAAGGATAATATAAACCTTTTTTGGCAGAAATATGTATCTATCTGCCAATCAATTCATGATGCATCTTTCAGGAGTGTCAGTAACGTATTGATTAACAGGGAAATCAGCGACCACAGTCAATAAATCAGCTGTCACGGCCCTTGCGCAGCAATTTCAGCAGATCACCATGGCAATTGCTGTTGGCGGCAACGATATCACCCTGCAAAGCCTTGTCACGGGCGGCAAAATCGGAAACAAAGCCGCCTGCCTCCCGAACAATCAGGACACCGGCGGCGATATCCCAGATATTCAGCCCGTGTTCCCAGAACCCGTCAAATCGCCCCGCCGCAACCCAGGCGAGGTCGAGCGCAGCCGCACCCATGCGGCGAATACCGCTGGTCTGGGCCATGACGGCACCGGTTTCCTTTAACGCCATGGCATGATCATCTTCACTGCCCCGGCCCAGATAGGGCAGGCCGGTTGCAAACAGGCATTCACCCATGTTGCGCCGTCCTGAAACCCTGATCCTCCGGTCATTGAGGAACGCACCCTTGCCTGGTTCAGCAAAGAAAAACTCATTGCGCATGGGATCAAAAATCCCGCCGGCAATGATCTTGCCCCCCTTGGCGAGGGGTTTATCAATGGCGGCGATGGAAATCGCGAAATGCGGGATGCCGTGGATGAAATTGGTGGTGCCGTCCAGCGGGTCGATGATCCATGACGGGCCGTCTTCTTCCTCAGGGGCAACCACCCCGCCTTCTTCCATGATGAACCCCCAGCCGGGCCGGGCGCGTGACAATTCCCGCGTGATGGCCTTTTCGGCATCCATATCGGCGTTCGATACAAAATCGGCAACACCCTTGCGGGTGATCTGGAGGTTTTCAACTTCACCAAAGTCACGGATCAGCCCTCGGGCGGACTTCTCGGCAGCCTTGAAAATGACGTTAATCAGTGCGGATTGGCCCATTCCTCAGTCCTTAGCGCGTTCGACATAGGACGCGTCTTCAGGCTTGACCACGATGCGGGTTCCGGCTTCGATAAAGGGCGGGACCATCACCTTGATGCCGCCGGTGACAACCGCGGGCTTGTAGCTGGAAGAGGCTGTCTGCCCCTTGACCACGGCATCCGCCTCCAGAACCTCAACCACCACGGTGGTGGGCAGCTCTATTGAAATCGGCTCGCCTTCATAGCTGTTGACGGTGACCTGCATGCCATCCTGCAGAAACGATGTCTGGTCCCCGACCATGGCTGATGGCACGGCGACCTGCTCAAAACTCTCGGTATCCATAAAGATCAGGTTATCGTCCTCGGCATAGAGAAAGGTGGACTGGCTTTCGGTCAGGATGACGCGCTCTACGGTTTCCGATGACCGGAAGCGTTCGTTCAGCTTGGTGCCGTCACGGATATCACGCAGCTCGACCTGGGCAAAGGCACCGCCTTTTCCGGGTTTGACGTGTTGCAGCTTGACCGCAACCCACAGCCGGTTGTTGTGGTTGATCACATTGCCGGGACGAATGGCATTGCCGTTGAGTTTCATGTCCGTACTCCCGCAGTTAGAAGAGGCATTAAGAAAGGAGGGCCAGATTAACAGGCTTAGGAACGGCCCTTGTAGATATCGATGATGGCGTTCAGCAGTTGCAAGGCATCCTCGCGTGGGCGCTGGAACGTGTTGCGGCCGATAATCGAACCCGAGGCACCGCCATCACGCAGGGCGCGGATTTCGTTGAGCAGACCATCAGTCCCCTTGGCTGCACCGCCTGAGAAAACCACAATCCGGCGACCGTTAAAGGACGATTGCACAATATGCCTGACCCGTTCCGCAAGCGTGGCCGAAGGAATGCCCTTTTCCTCATAGACCTTTTTCGCGTCCTTGTTTTCCAGCGCTTCACCCGGCGGCTTCACCTTGATGATATGCGCTCCAAGCAGGGCCGCCATATGCGCTGCATAGGCAGAGATATCATAGGCTGTCTCACCTTCCTTGGTAAGCGTGCCGCCACGCGGATAGGACCACAGCACCACGGCCAGCCCCAGTGCCTTGGCCTCGGCGGCCATTTCCTGAAATTCGGTCATCATCCCGAAGGCAGCGTCCGAGCCGGGGTAGATGGTATACCCGATGGCACTGCACCCGAGCCGAAGCGCCTCTGAAACCGACCCGGTGATGGCCTGGGTAGGCGCTGATCCCTGCTGGGCCAGTGAATTTGATGAATTGACCTTTAATATGGTCGGGATCTGGCCCGCGAACGTATCGGCCCCGGCCTCCAGCATGCCGAGCGGGGCAGCGTAGGCGGACAGCCCGGCATCAATCGCAAGCTGGTAATGATAATGCGGGTCATAGGCGGCAGGGTTCGGGGCGAAACTGCGGGCCGGGCCATGCTCAAAACCCTGGTCCACCGGCAGGATCACCAGCTTGCCGGAACCGCCCAGTTTGCCTTGCATGAGGATCCGAGCCAGGTTGGCCTTTACCCCGGGGCTGTCGGATTCGTATTGGTCAAGAATGCGGCGGACCGTGCGGGTAATTTTCATGGCAGACCTCATCATAAAAGGCAGTTTGAAATTATCTACGCTATCGGTATCCATTCCGTCAAGGCGTTGCCCCGGGATAGAGACCTGCTGACCAGGGTAATGAGCCAAGGTCATTGACGACCGCCTGCGAATCTCTGTATTCTTGTAAAGGTAGAACTCTTAAGGCTAAAGCCAAATGAATTCGGGGTTTTTGTTCTTGAGGTTTGTTGAAACCCTGAATGGATTGGGTCCATAGCCATGGATCATCAGCTTGAAAAAGCACTTGATAAACTTGAAGCGGTCATCACCCGGCTGGAACAATCCGGTGTGGGATCAGCCCTCTCATCTGTTGATCAGGCATCCCCCAATGACACCTCAAGGGATGAGGAAATCACCGCCATTCGCGGCATGATCGCCGAAGCCATCAGCCTGATTGAAAACAACAGTGCCGATAGCAGCGAGGATGAAGCATGAGCGAAGCCCGCGTCACCGTCAGCATCAACGGCAAGGATTACCCCATGGCATGCCAGCCGGGGGAGGAGGCCAAGGTCATGGCCCTCGGCAATCGCATTGATGAAATTGCCCGCAAGATTTCAGTCTCAACAGGGCCGATCGGCGAATCCCGCCTGCTGGTCATGGCGGCGCTGATCATCGCCGACAGCCTGTCCGAGCTGGAAAAATCAGCCCCATCAGGGAATACAGCAGGGGATAGCACTGCATCGGAAGCCCCTGATGCTGATGGTGATGGTGATGATGATGGCCAGAAAGCCAAACTGGCTGAACGCATACAAAACCTGACCTTAAGACTTGAAAAGCTTGCATCCGGCGGGGCATGAGCCTATGTCAGGGTTGCAGCTGGGATGCTCGCCAGGCATTCGTATCCCTGGGGCCATAAGACACCTATAGGGAGTCGCCGCTGACCGGGCCCTGGTCCGGTTATGTGATGCCCACCTGCTTAAGCAGGCCGCAGAGGATAGTCTTTCGCCAGCGGCATTCTGGCTGCACGTTTTTCCCCCGTCCGTTCTGGCAGGTGAGCATGACCGAACAATCATCAACAACCCGGCAGTCATCCTCCGGTCAGGATGAGCTGGATGCTGCCAAGGCCGCTCTCCGCAAGGATCAGGGCCGTATCCGCGCCGCTGCGCGTGATGCCAGCCCCGATGCTGCTGAAACCCTGGCCGGGCATGCCCAGGCCCTCATCGAACGCCTCCCTGTAACCGCTGATGCCATTATCGCGGGGTATTGGCCGATCCGGTCCGAACTCACGCCCCTGCCATTGATGGCGGCCCTCGTTGCCAGGGGGATGCGAACGGCGCTGCCGGCAACACCGCAACCCGGCCAGCCGCTGGTGTTTCATCACTGGCAGGAGGGCGATGCCCTGATCGAAGGGCTGTACGGCACGTCAGAGCCGCCATCCACAGCCCCCCTATGCGTGCCTGATGTCCTGCTGGTGCCGATGCTGGCCTTTGATCGGCTTGGCTATCGCCTTGGTTATGGCGGCGGCTTCTATGACCGGACCCTGGCGGCGATCAGGCCTGAAAAACCCCTGGTCAGGGCGGTCGGGATTGCCTATGCCGAACAACAGGTTGATGCTGTGCCTGTCGGTGACCATGATGCCAGCCTTGATGCTATTCTAACTCCATCGGGTCTAACTCCATCGGGCCTGACCCCATCGGGCCTGATCCTGCCTGACCCCGCCACCTGAGATGCGACTTTTTGTGAGGTAATTGATGCGAATTCTGTTTCTGGGTGATGTTGTGGGGCGCTGGGCGCGTCAGGCGGTGCTTTCTAACCTTGCCGGGCTGCGGGACGGGATGCAGCTTGATTTCATCATCGTCAATGTTGAAAACTCGGCGGGCGGGTTCGGGGTCACGCCTGATATTGCTGATGAATTTCTCGGTGCCGGTGCCGATGTGCTGACCACCGGCAATCATGTCTGGGACAAGCGGGAGATTTTTGCCTATATCGACCGTGAAAACCGTCTGCTGCGCCCCTATAACATGGTCGAAAACACCCCGGGGAAAGGCGTTGTTATCGTCACCAATGATGATGGCAAGCGCCTCGCGGTGGCCAATATCATGACCAATCTTTTCATGGCGGAAAACCCGCCTGTCTTCCCGGCACTGGCTGAAATCCTGAATGAAACGCGGCTGGTGCGTGACGCTGATGCCTTTGTCATCGACGTTCATGGTGAGGCAACATCCGAAAAAACCGCCATTGGCCTTGCCGCCGATGGTCAGGCCTCGCTTGTGGTCGGAACCCATACCCATGTCCCCACCGCTGATCACCGTATCATGCCGGGCGGGACAGCGTTCCAGACCGATGCCGGGATGTGCGGGTGCTATCATTCGGTGATCGGCATGGACCCTGAGGCGGCACTGGGCCGGTTCACAGGCCAGGGCGGCGGCAGGCTTGAAGTCGCCAGGGGTGAGGTCACCATGGCGGGGGTTTTCATCGAAACCGATGATCAAACCGGTCTGGCCCGATCCATAACGCCATTCCGCAAGGGTGGCTTGCTCGAAGAAACCGCGTCCTGAAACACAATCAGTTGTTATTGAGGCTGATTTTCTGCTAAATATGGTAATGATTAAGAAGCAGGCTGGAACGCATCATGGCAGGTCATTCCAAATTCAAGAATATCATGCATCGCAAAGGGGCTCAGGACAAGAAAAGGGCCAAGGTTTTCACGCGCCTGATCAAGGAACTGGCGGTGGCGGCACGGGGCGGGACTGACCCTGACGCCAACCCGAGGCTGCGAACCGCGCTGGCGGCTGCCCGCGGTGCCAACATGCCCAAGGACAATATCGACCGTGTCCTGAAGAAAGCCGAAGGCGGTGATGGCGATAGCTATGATGAAATGCGGTATGAGGGGTATGGCCCCGGCGGTGTTGCCCTGATCGTCGAAGCGCTCACCGACAATCGCAACCGGACAGCATCCGAAGTCCGCGCTACCTTTAACAAATTTGGCGGTAATCTGGGCGAAACCGGCAGCGTCAATTTCATGTTTGATCGTGTTGGCCAGATACTCTACCCCGCCTCGGCCGGTGATGCTGACACGGTTTTTGAGGCTGCACTGGAAGCCGGTGCCGATAATGTCGAGAGTGACGAAAACGGCCATGAGATCACCACCGCCCCTGATGATTTCAACGCTGTTCGTGAGGCCCTCGAAGGTGATTTCGGCACGCCTGAGGAGGCTGGCCTCGCCTGGAAGCCCCAGAACACCACCCCGGTGAATGAGGATCAGGCCCAGACATTGCTCAAACTGCTGGATGCTCTTGATGATCTCGATGATGTTCAGAGCGTGGCCTCCAATTTTGATATTCCCGATGAGATCATGGCGCAGCTGGCCGGATAAAGCCGCCGCCTCAACAGCATGAAGCCAACCCTGAAGGGGGAAAATGGGTGCGAATTTGCGGTATTGATCCAGGCTTGCGCAACACTGGCTGGGGGATTATTGCGCTTGAGGGCAACAGGCTTGTCTGGGTGGCTGATGGCGTGATCCGCCCCGACCCGTCAGCCAGTGATGCCAGCCGCCTTGGCCATATCAGGGCAGAGCTGGCCAAAACCCTTGCCCTCCATGACCCTGATACCGCCGCGATTGAGGAGATTTTTGTCTCCCGCAACGCTGCCTCTGCCCTCAAGCTCGGGATGGCGAGGGGGGCGGCGATGATTGCGCTCCATGACCACGGCCTCCATGTTGAGGAAATTTCAGCCCGCCGGGTCAAACAGAATGTCACCGGTTCCGGCCGCGCCCAGAAAGATCAGGTCACGGCGATGGTCCGGAGGCTGCTCGGTATTGAGCCCACCAACACCGATTCCGCCGATGCGCTGGCGATTGCCATTGCCGCCACCAACCAGGACAGCCTTTCTGTTTCCGCCGGCGGTGCGGCTGAAAATGGGGGCAATTCTGCTGAAACTGGCGGGGCTTCAGGTCTTCAGGCCGCCATTGCCCGCGCTCTTGAAAAGGAACAGACCCGATGATCGCCATGCTCACCGGCACGCTTGTTTCCCTGGGTCAATCCGATGCCATTATTCAGGTTGGCGGGGTCGGGTATTACTTTCAGGCCTCCAGCCGGTGCCTGGCGCGGATGGGCGGCAAGGGGGCCGAGGTGACGGTGCTGATCGACACCCAGATCCGTGATGACCGCATTATCCTGACCGGGTTTGCCGATGCCGGGGTCAAGGATGCCTATCACTTGCTCCAGACCGTGCAGGGGGTCGGGGTCAAGGCGGCACTGGCGATCCTGTCGGCGCTGTCGCCTGATGATCTGGTGCTGGCGATTTCAGCCGCTGACAAGGCCATGATCACCCGGGCTGACGGGGTTGGCCCGAAACTGGCCCAGCGTATCGTCAATGAACTGGCGGAGAAGGT
>NTKX01000028.1 GCA_002457135.1 SAR116 cluster bacterium MED-G04 | reverse complement strand
CACGGTCATCAGAACGGCAATTTCTTCATCCGAGAAATTCAGGCCAAGCGCGTTTCCGGCGGCCTCCGCCTGTTCTTTGGTCAGGGAGATCTGGCCCATCAGCGCTGCTGTGGTCCATTCCTTGGACTGGCCGACAGCGGTCGCAATATCAGACCATTTAACGCCGCTCATTGTTTTGTGGGCAACAATTTTTTCAGTCAATTCTAGACGCGTAATCACTGTGAAATTCTCCGGTGAAATGATGGATGTGGGATTGTTCTAGAGTCGGCCGGTATCAAGCATGGCTGAATTCATGAACCGTTTGCTGGATATATATTTATTGATCATTGAGCCGTCCTCTAATTAGGAGATTAATCTTGCATGCATAGAAATAGGTCATCCGTGTAATTACAAAGTGCTAAATAATGCCCTGAGTGATGCAAAAAATGCATCATACGATTACCCGTGGAGAGGCTTGAAAGGCCCCTGCATCCTCCAACAAAACGCGATCTGATCAGGGCCGGGTTTGAGGCATTATGGATAGAGGATGAGGC
Source organism: SAR116 cluster bacterium MED-G04 (assembly GCA_002457135.1). Lineage (GTDB taxonomy): Bacteria > Pseudomonadota > Alphaproteobacteria > Puniceispirillales > UBA1172 > UBA1172. Next base: position 22,283 of record NTKX01000028.1, on the reverse strand, counting down.
CGGATTTCCGACAACATAATGATAATATTAGGAATATTTTTTGAATAACGCAGGGTGGCCAGCATCGGAATGGGCATCATCCGCGCCATGAAAAAACCGGCCACAGGACCGGTTTTTGTTTGTTCAGGCTGAGGCTGAAATCATCAATCCGAATCGGGAACAGGGCGACCGATATTGCTGTAGGAAAGCCCCGCAGCGACAGAATTTGCCGGCTCATAAATATTGCGCAGATCGACCAGAACATTGCCTGCCATGGAATCATGGATCGCTTTAGGGGTCAGGGCGCGGAATTCATTCCACTCTGTAATAACGGCGGTGATATCAGCGCCGGTGATGCAATCCATGGCACCGCTGCAATAGTCCACCGAGGCAGGCAGCAGCGGTCTGGCCTGTTCCATCGCCGCCGGATCATAGGCCCTGATCCGCGCCCCGGCCGCCAGCAGACGCGGGATCACATCAAGCGACGGGCTGTCACGCATGTCATCGGTTTCAGGCTTGAAGGCAAGACCGAGAATGGCAATGGTCATGCCCTCAACGGAACCGCCAGCCGCCGCAATTATCCGATCGGCCATGCTTTCCTTGCGCTCCTGATTATAGCGCACCACCTCGGCCACAAGGGAAACAGGGCTGCCTGCATCCTCAGCCGTCTTGACCAGGGCTAGGGTATCCTTGGGGAAGCAGGAGCCGCCATACCCGGGACCGGGATGGAGGAATTTGGGGCCAATCCGCTTATCGAGGCCCATGCCCTTGGCGACATGATGCACATCAGCGCCCACCGCCTCACACAGGTCGGCCATCTGGTTGATGTAGGAAATCTTCACCGCAAGAAAGGCATTGGCGGCGTATTTGATCAGCTCAGAGGTTTCAAGCGAGGTGAAAAGGATCGGCGTTTCAAGGAGGAACAGGGGCCGATACAGTTGAGACATCACCGCACGCGCACGCTCGCATTCAGCGCCGACCACAACACGGTCAGGCCGCATGAAATCAGCAATGGCGGAGCCTTCTCTCAGGAATTCGGGGTTCGATGCCACCGCCATATCAGCCGAAGGATTGGCCTTTCGCACCACCCGTTCAACCTCACGCCCGGTGCCGACAGGGACCGTGGATTTCGTTACAATGACGGTAAAACCCGACAGGTGACCGGCAATCTCCTCAGCGGCGGCGTAAACATAGCTCAGGTCAGCATGACCATCACCGCGCCGGGCCGGGGTACCAACAGCAATGAAAACAGCATCCGCCTCAGCCACGGCAGTGCCAAGATCGGTATCAAAGGAAAGTCGCCCGGAGGCAGTGTTGCGGGCGACCAGATCATCCAGCCCCGGCTCATAAATAGGGATAATGCCGTCGTTGAGGGCGGCAATCTTGGTTTCGTCCTTGTCTATGCAGGTTACCTTGAAACCGAATTCAGAAAAACATGCCCCCGAAACAAGGCCAACATAACCTGAACCTATAACCGCTATCTTCATGCCATATCCTTCCTTCTGACGGAAATACCCCTGCCGGTTTACAACTTTATGACAAATGCGGGGATGCCGCCAGCATCAACCCCCCGATATGGTCCCCGGCAAGACAAATCTAGTGGCCGAGCAGTTTTTCGACACCCGCGGTGATCGCATGGCCAAGGGCAATATGGGTTTCCTGAATAAGCGGGGTCTGATCCGATGGCACCATGATGGCGATATCAGCCATCCCGGCCATGCTGCCGCCACCCTGGCCGGTCAGCGCAATCGTGGTGATGCCGTTGTCACGGGCTATTTCAAGCGCGGCAACGACATTGCCGGAATTGCCTGAGGTTGAAATCCCGATCAGCACATCACCGTCACGGCCAAGGGTTTCCACCTGCCGGGCAAAAATACCGTCATAACCGAAATCGTTCGAATAGGCGGTGATGAAGGATGTGTCCGTGGTCAGGGCCAGCGCGGCGAGGCCTTTCCGGGGGCGGCGATGATCAAGCGTGGCCACAAATTCAGCCGCAATATGCTGGGCATCACCGGCTGATCCGCCATTGCCGCACAGCATCAGCTTGCCGCCCTTCTTCAGGCTGTCGGCAATCGCGGCGGCAGCCTCAGCGGCGGGTCCGGCGCATTGCCCTGCCGCCAGCATCTTGATTTGAGATGATATTTCCAGATGTTTTGCGATATCGTCCTGAATGGTGTCAGTCATGGGATTGCCCCGGTTTATGTTCATGTTTGGCTTCATGAGCAGGTTGCGATATAGTCCCGCAAACTATGACATTAAGGATTGACTATGCAAGCGTCGCATAAGGTAACCAAAGCAATTTTTCCTGTGGGTGGGCTGGGTACACGGTTTTTGCCTGCCACCAAATCCATGCCAAAAGAGATGCTGCCCGTTGTGGACAAGCCCCTCATCCAATACGCCGTTGAGGAAGCCGCCGAGGCAGGAATAGAAGAATTCATCTTTGTCACCGGGCGCGGTAAATCCGCGATCGAGGATCATTTCGATCATTCAACAGAACTGGAATACAGCCTTGAAAGCCGGGGCAAGACAGATGCCCTCAAAATGGTCCAGTCAATGATGCATCAGCCGGGGTCGGTGGCCTATATTCGCCAGCAGGAACCGGCAGGCCTGGGCCATGCTATCTGGTGCGCCCGCCAGTTGATCGGTGATGAGGCGGTTGCCGTGCTGCTGGCCGATGACCTGATCCTGCCGCAACCCAATGGCAAGGGCTGTCTGGCTGAAATGGTTGACGCATGGAACGGCCTTGGCGGCACCGGCAACATGGTGGCGGCGATGAATGTTCCCGCTGAACGAACCAGCGCCTACGGCATCATCACCCCGGGTCAGCAGGACGGCAATATTACCGAGGTCAGGGGGCTGGTTGAAAAACCGGATCCGGCCGAGGCCCCGTCAACCCTGGCTGTCATCGGCCGCTATATTATTGAGCCGGGTGTCTTCAGTGAGCTGGCCAAGATGGAAAAAGGCGCGGGCAATGAAATCCAGTTGACCGACTCGCTGGCCCGCCGCATCGGGCAGGTTCCGTTTCATTCCTTTGCCATGAGCGGCACGCGCTATGATTGCGGCTCCAAGATCGGGTTTCTGAAGGCCAATATCGCCTTTGCCATGGCCCGTGACGAGCTTGGCCCCGAACTCGAAAGCTGGATCAAGGATCAGGGTTTCTGATGCGCCACGATTTTCACCCCACCATTCTGCGCTCCTATGATATCCGCGGTATTGTTGGAGAGACCCTGGGCGAGCCTGATGCCTTTGCCATCGGGCTTGGTTTTGCATCGCTCATAAGGCGTGATGGCGGCCAGCGTGTCGCCGTTGGCAGGGATGGCCGACTGTCCTCCCCGATGCTGGCCGAGGCCTTGATCAAGGGGCTTTGCGCTGGCGGGATGACGGTTCTGGATGCCGGGCTTGGTCCCACGCCGATGCTGTATTTTGCAGATCATCACCTCAACACCGATGGGGCCATTCAGGTCACCGGATCACACAACCCGCCCAGCCATAACGGGTTCAAGATGGTGATGGGCCATAAACCTTTCTTCGGGGAGGATATTCAGGAACTGGGCCGGATCATGGCAGCCGGTGTTGATGAGATGCCGGGTGGCAGCACCGATGGCGCCGACATTCACGATACCTGGATCAACTACATGCAGGATCAGGCCGGCGATCTGTCCATGCTGGCGGACAAGACGGTGATCTGGGATTGCGGCAATGGCGCGGCAGGCCCGTCTGTGCTGGCATTGACCGATGCGCTCGCCGGTAATCACCAGGTGCTGTTCCCTGAAATTGACGGCACTTTCCCCAATCACCACCCGGACCCGGTTGATCCTGAAACCCTCGAGTTTCTGCGTCAACGTGTTGCCGAAAGCGGGGCCAGCCTCGGCATCGGTTTTGACGGTGATGGTGACCGTATCGGGCTGATTGACTGCCACGGACGGCAGATTCCCGGCGATTTGCTGACCGCCTATCTGGCCCGCCGCGTGCTGCGGAAAGAGCCGGGGGCTGAGGTTATCTTTGATGTTAAATCCTCACTGGCTGCCCTTGATGCTGTTGCTGCCATGGGGGGCAAGCCCGGGTTATGGAAAACCGGTCACAGCCACATGAAAATCCGCCTCAAGGAAACCGCCGCACCGATCGCCGGTGAAATGAGTGGGCATATCTTTATCAGTCATGGCTATCTCGGTTTTGATGATGCGCTTTTCGCCGCGCTGGCGGTGTTGCGTGAATGGGCGGAAAGCGGGGAGAGCATTGATGCCTTTATCGACAGCCTGCCCCCGGTTTACGCCACACCCGAATTGCGCATTGCCTGCCCTGATGAAGAAAAATTCCAGATCGTGGATCGCGTCATTGCCGATGTTCGCGCCAACCCCGATCAGGATCAGCAGAATCTGGCCGATATGGATGGTATCCGCGTCACTGGCGATGAGGGCTGGTGGCTGATCAGGGCATCCAACACCGGCGCCCAGCTGGTGGCCAGGGCAGAGGGCCGCAACGAAGCCAGCCGGGACATGCTCAAGCAGCGGATCAGGCAACGCCTGGCCGGGGCAGGGCTGGAATGGCAGGGCTGATCCTGCGCCTGGCGGGGGGCTGATCACGGCAGGTCAACTTGCCTCATAAAATGCGTCAGTGAGAGGCTTTACTTTTTACCCCTCTACCGCTTATATGATGTCACCCGACAATCAAGAGAACATCACCATGCCCACAACATCCTGTTTTGGTATCCAGGTGGATACCGGTCTTTATGACTTCGTCAATGATCAAGTCCTGTCCGGTCTTGGCATTGAAACCGATGCGTTCTGGTCCGGCTTTGCCGAGGCTGTCCGCGACCTGACCCCGATCAACCGGGGGTTGCTGCAAAAACGCGCCGACCTGCAACAGAAAATCAGCGCGTGGCTGAAGGAAAACCGAAGCCAGACCATCGACCCTGATCAGTACAAATCCTTCCTGATGGAAATCGGCTATCTGGTCGAAGAAGGCGATGACTTCAGTGTCACCACCGCGAAATGTGACCCGGAGATCGCTTCGGTTGCAGGCTCCCAGCTGGTGGTGCCGGTGCTGAATGCCCGCTACGCCCTCAACGCCGCCAACGCCCGTTGGGGCAGCCTCTATGATGCGTTTTACGGCACTGATGCGATCAGTGAGGATGATGGCGCCAGCCGGAGCGGCGGTTACAATCCAGCCCGCGGCAACAAGGTTATTGCCGCTGTTCGCGCCCATCTCGACAAGGTGGTGCCGCTGGCCTCTGGCAGTCATGCTGATGCCTCTGGCTACACGATTGACGATGGCCAGCTGATGGTTGCCATGGATGACAGCACAACCCGACTGGCCGATGCAAGCCAGCTCAAGGGCTATCGCGGCGATCCGGCTTCACCCGAGGCTGTGCTGCTTGGCGTTAACAACCTGCATATCGAACTGTGCTTTGATCCATCCGGGGTTATCGGCAAGGTCGACAAGGCCGGCATCAATGATGTGGTGATCGAATCCGCCACCTCCACCATTGTTGATCTTGAGGATTCGGTCGCGGCGGTTGACGCTGAGGACAAGATCGTTGCCTACACCAACTGGCTTGGCCTGATGAAAGGTGATCTTGAAGAACGCTTTGAGAAGGGCGGCAAGACCATCCATCGCCAGCTCAACGCTGACCGGGACTACACGGCCCCTGACGGGTCAACCCTGACCCTGCATGGTCGCTCGCTCCTGCTGGTGCGCAATGTTGGTCACCTGATGACCAACCCGGCCATGCATGACCAGGATGGCAACGAGGTCTTTGAAGGCATCATGGATGCATTCATCAGCACAGCGATCGCACTCTATGATTTGCGCAAGCTGAACCGGTTCAGCAATTCACGTTCCGGGTCGGTCTATATCGTCAAGCCGAAGATGCATGGTCCTGAGGAAGTCGCCTTTGCCGATACGCTTTTCGGCCGGGTCGAACAGCTGCTGGGGCTTGAGCCATCAACCATCAAGATCGGCATCATGGATGAAGAACGCCGCACCTCGGTCAACCTGAAGGAATGCATCCGGGCTGCCAAAAGCCGGGTGATGTTTATCAACACCGGCTTCCTTGACCGCACCGGTGATGAAATCCACACCTCCATGGAAGCGGGCCCGATGATCCGCAAGACCGAGATGAAAGGCACGAAATGGATCAACGCCTACGAAGACTGGAACGTTGATATCGGCCTGGCCTGCGGGCTGTCCGGCAAAGCCCAGATCGGCAAGGGCATGTGGGCCATGCCTGACCTGATGGCGGCCATGCTGGAACAGAAAATCAACCACCCCAGGGCCGGTGCCAACACCGCCTGGGTGCCATCACCCACCGCAGCAACCCTGCATGCCCTGCATTATCATGAGGTTGATGTCTTTGGTGTTCAGGACAGCCTCAAGGGCAAGCGCCGCGCTGTTGTTGATGATCTGCTGACCATCCCGGTTGACCGGCAAACCAACTGGTCGGATGCCGATATTCAGGCTGAGCTGGATAACAACGCCCAGGGTATCCTTGGCTATGTGGTCCGCTGGATTGATCAGGGTGTCGGCTGTTCCAAGGTTCCCGATATCAACAATATCGGCCTGATGGAAGACCGCGCCACCTTGCGGATTTCATCCCAGCATATCGCCAACTGGCTGCACCACGGTATTGTCAGCCGTGATCAGGTCATGACGACCATGAAATCCATGGCCGCGGTAGTGGATGGACAGAATGCAGGCGACCCTGAGTATCAGCCCATGGCAGCTGATTTTGACGGATCAACCGCCTTCAAGGCTGCCTGTGATCTGGTTTTTGAGGGGATTGCCCAGCCGTCCGGTTATACCGAGCCGGTGCTGCATCGCCGCCGCCTTGAGCTCAAGGCCAGCTAGCGGTCTAGCGTGACCCGAACCCGGTGATGATGGTCTTCAGCGTCTTGAAAAAGATCACGAAGTCCATCATCAGCGACAGGTTCTTGATATAGAAAAGATCATAGGACAGTTTGACATCCGTTGAGGCAACGTCATCGGCGTAACCCTGCATGACCTGCGCCCAGCCGGTGATGCCGGGCCTGATCACATGACGAAACCGGTAGAGCGGGATAGCCGCCGCCAGATCATCAACCAGGGCTTTCTGTTCAGGGCGCGGGCCGATCATGCTCATGGAACCCGCCAGCACGTTAAAGAGTTGTGGCAGCTCATCGAGCCGGGTCTTGCGCATGATGGCACCAAGGCGGGTGATCCTGTTGTCATTTTGACTGGCGAATTTCGCCCCGTCACCTTCAGCACTGGCCACCATCGAGCGGAATTTATACATCGTAAATTCGCCGCCGCCCGCACCAACACGTTTCTGGACAAAGATAGGGTTGCCAGGGCTTTCCAGCCGGATCAGGCCATACAGCAGCAGCATCACCGGCGACAACACGACAATCCCGATGGAGGCCATGGCAATATCACCAAGGCGTTTCAGCAGCGCATAACGTCGCCATGGCACCAATTGCATCAGGGTGCTGGCATCGGTGCGTTTCAGGTCCATCCGGCCGGTGATTGCCTCCATGAAAACATGATCGGGAATGACCGGGATCTTGTTGATGGCCATGTCCGTCAACAACGCAATAAAGCGTTCATCTTCCATTTGCTGAGGGGTCGCCACCACGGCATCCAGCGGCAGGGGCAGGGTCTCACCCGGCCGGATCAGGTAATCCTGCCGGGATTGGCCCCCGTCAGGCAGATTGATGCCCTCCAGCACCCCGGCACGGATCACCGAAAACCGGCGGATCATGTAGCCAAACGCCATCAACAGAATGAAAGCCGATGTCCAGTTGATCACCAGAAAAACCGTGGAATAGGACAGTCGCAGGCCAAGCATCATCAGCATTGAAATGACGCTGATGGTAAACCAGACAGGCAGCACCTGATTGGTCATGTTCCAGACTGAAATCCGGGAAAGCCTGAGCAGGGCAAACAGCGATATGGAAAAACCGATGGTCAGAAAAAGTCCCGAGACGTAAATGGTCATCGGCAGATCAACCAGCCATTGACCCTGCAATGCCCAGCCCGAAAGCACCATGCTGATGATCATCATGATCAGGGCAGAAGCGGCGAGAACGCCCCTCAGGCCTGCGCCCCTCAATGTGTTTTGGCGGTAAACTTCATGCCGGATCGCGCTTTCGGCCATCCTGAACTCCATAATCTTCGCGGGGGTCGCCCCGCTTGACGCTATGCCAAAGGTATACCATCATCTTTTCCATAATGAAAAGAACGTCTCCCCATTGAGGGCGGCGGCCGTTTCAACACTGGATACCAGACGATGCCGCCCATGGAACGATCAGAAAACCCGCTCCGCACCGGTGTGAAATTCGGTCTCTATGACTGGGCCTCTTCACCCCTGCCCGCGCTGCATGCCACCTTCATTTTCCCGGTCTATTTCGCCACCTCGGTCATGCCCGACGGGGGTTCGGCGGCATGGGCCTGGATGAATGCGGCGGCGGCCCTCATCATCGCGTTTCTGGCCCCGCTTCTGGGGGTGGTGGCGGACCATTTCGCCTCCCGCAAAACCATTATGCTGATGTTGACGCTGATTGCCTCCCTTGCGGCATCGGCCCTCTGGTGGGTAACGCCTGATGTTGATGCCGCGCTGCTGGCCCTCATTGTCTCGGCGATTGTCATTGTCGCCAGTGAGTTGTCCTTTGTTGCCTATAACGCCCTGCTTCCGCAACTGGCCGAAAGGTCAGTCATCGGCAGGGTTTCAGGCGTGGCCTGGGGGATGGGGTATTTTGGTGCCATCATCTGCCTGGTGCTGATGCTGGCGGTTTTTGTTCTGCCCGAAACCCCGCCATTTGGGCTTGATCCGGCAACACTCGAACATATCAGGATCACCATGCCGCTGGCCGGGTTATGGTTTGCGCTCTTCGCGGTGCCGTTTTTCCTGCTCATCCGTGAAGGCCCGCGAACCTCAAAACCTTTCCTCACCGGGCTGAAGGAGGGCTGGGGTGCTGTCCGCTCAACCCCCGGGCTGCTTCGCTTTCTGCTGGCCCGCATGCTGTTTGCGGATGCGCTGGTCACGCTCTTTGCCATGGGCGGTATTTTCGCGGCAAGGGTGCATGGGTTCAGTCAGACCGATGTGCTGATCTTTGCGATCATCCTCAATATCACCGCCGGGATCGGTGCGCTGGTGGGGGGCAAGGCTGATGATCATCTCGGCAGCCTGATGACAATCCGCTGGGCGTTGATACTGATGATCCTGCTTGGCGGGGCGGCTATCATCGCGCAATCCCCACCCATGTTCTGGGTTGTCGGCAGCCTGCTGGGGCTGTTCGTTGGTCCCTTGCAGGCTTCATCACGCAGCATGGTTGCGCGGCTGGCCCCGGATGGCACCGAAAGCCGTGTTTTCGGGTTCATGATGCTGACCGGCAAAGCCACGGCCTTTCTGGGGCCGTTCTTTTACGGGCTGCTGGTCACGATCACCGATAGTGACCGCGTTGGCATGACGGTGGTGATTGTGCTGATGGCACTGGGGTTGGTGCTGTTGCCCCGACGATGATTAAGACGATAATTCAGGCGATAAATCCGGCCCTGGTTATCCCGGCCCTGGTTACTCTGGTTGGCCCATGCGAACGCGCATTTCAGCCCTTAAATCCTCAATCGGGATAACCGTCTTGCCGCGTTCAAGATGCCAGAACGCCCATCCATTGCAGGTCTGTCGACCCTGCAACTTGGCGCCGAGACTGTGGATTGAACCGTTGAGCGGCAAGCCGCCGGTATCATCATGGATCAGGCTGCCATCAGCACGAACCCGGGCGCGGAACTGGCGGCGCGGGCAGACCAGGGTTTCGCCAGCCTTGATCATGCCCCCCTCAATCAGCGTGCCAAAGGGAACCTTGAGCTGATCACGCTTGGATGGCATGGCCAGCAGGTTTTCATCATCCAGCGGGGTTGTGTTGGCAATCCTCTCACGGGCGATCCTGATATAGTTTTCTTCGCGTTCAATCCCGATAAAGCGGCGATGCAGTTTGCGGGCAACCGCGCCGGTGGTGCCGGACCCAAAGAACGGATCGAGGATCAGATCACCGGGGTTGCTGGCGGCAATCAGTACCCTTGCCAGCAAGGCCTCGGGTTTCTGGGTCGGATGCGCCTTGTTGCCTTCAACCTTGATGCGCTCACCGCCATTGCAGATCGGCAGCGTCCAGTCCGACCGCATCTGGACATCATCGTTGAGCGCTTTCATGGATTCGTAATTGAACGTGTAACGGGATTTGCTGTGGTTCGCGGCCCAGAGCAGGATTTCATGGGCATTGGTAAACCGGCGGCCACGGAAATTCGGCATCGGGTTGGTCTTGCGCCAGATGATATCATTGAGCATCCAGAACCCAGTGTTCTGGAGCATGGTGCCAACACGGTAGATATTGTGATAGGAGCCGATGACCCAGATCGAGCCATCGGGTTTCAGCACTCGCTTTGCCTCATTCAGCCAGGCGTTGGAAAAAGCATCATAGGCGGCAAAAGTGTCAAACTGGTCCCAGTTGTCGAGGACGGCCGAAACCGCGCTTTCATCAGGCCGGGTCAGCACCGCTCCGCTCAGTTGCAGGTTATACGGCGGATCAGCAAAAATCATGTCCACCGAGGCATCGGGGAGCCTGCGCATAACCTCAATCGTATCGCCCTGAATGACGGTGTTCTCAACAGAACTGATCGCAATGGTGCCCGGTGACGGCATGAAAATTCTCCTCCTGAGCGATCATAAAACATCAGGGAATCATTTAACGTCAATGGCTTATGCGGGGCAGGTAATGTTATTTCTATATGTAGTGTCCCGTGCCTTCCAGCCTGTGCTTATCTGGTATGGTCATGGGCGGCGGCAACGGCGGCAACAGGCCGGAACGACAGCCGGTGGCATGGCGACGGCCCCTGTTTCGCCAGTGCATCGGCGTGCTGGCGGGTGCCGTAACCCTTGTTGTCTTTCCAGCCATAGCCCGGGAATTGATCATCAAGCCAGTCCATGATGCTATCACGGGTCTGTTTGGCGGCAATGGCGGCAATCGCGATGCTGAGGGAGCGTTGATCCCCCTTCACCACCGGGGTTGCCTGCACCGGCCTGACCTTAGCAAGATTGCGGAACGGCGGCCTCAGATTACCGTCAACCAGCAGATGAAGGGCTGATGCCTCCATCCCTGATGTGAGCGCAAGGGCGGCGTTTTCCATCGCCTCAAACGTGGCGGGGAGGAGGCCATCACGGTCAATCGCGCTCGCCTCAATCGATGCAACAGCAACCTGGAGACAGGATGGATCCCCAGCGAGGTGTTGCAGCACTTCCCATAATTCGGCACGGCGTGATGCCGACAGTTTCTTGGAATCGTTGATGCCTGCGGGGAGCATGTTGAGGGCTTCGGGGTTGATCCAGGCGGCCCCTGCCGTCACCGGCCCGGCCCATGGCCCGCGTCCAGCCTCATCAACACCGATGATGCAGCATCCGGCCTGATCAAAGAGATCGCCGGTCCCCTTCAGCAGATCATTTTCAAGGGAGAAATCCGGCCCCCGGGACAGATTACGATTGACGGCCACCGAAGCCGCTTTCCATCAGTCGAGGCATGATTTCAACGAAATTACAGGGCAGATGGCGGATATCGAGCTGCCACCGGAGGATCATGTCCCAGCCATCCTTGCAGGCCGAGGGCGACCCGGGCAGGGAGAATACATAAGTCCCCGCCGTGACCCCGGCAATCGCCCTGCTCTGCAAGGCTGAGGTGCCGATCTTGTCATGGCTGAGCCAGCGAAACATCTCCCCGAAACCTTCGATTTCCTTGTCAAACAGGCCGCGCATTGCCTCCGGCGTGACATCACGGCCGGTCAGGCCGGTGCCGCCGGTGGTGATGATGCAGTCGATTTCAGGATCAGCCGACCAGGTTTTGACCATCGACTGGATTTCAACGATATCGTCACGCACGATGGTGCGGCTGATCAGCTTGTGGCCAGCGTCAATCAGGCGTTGTTCCAGCACATCACCTGATTTGTCGTTTTCTTTTTTGCGGGTATCGGAGATCGTCATGACGGCAATACCGATGGGCTGAAATTCGATCGCTTCGTTGAGTTTACCGGTCATTATCCGCCTCCACCAGGCAACGGTCGGAAAGCCGCATCAACTGGCAGGGATAGCCCTCGGCATGGGCGCCGCGAGGGTTGTAATCCGCCTCAACGCCCGATGCAATCGATCCGACGATGGAGGCATCCTGGCCCAGTCTTTTGCGGTAAATCCAGAGATTGGTCAGAACATTCTTGACGTAAAAACGGGTTTCACGCGATGGCAGGGATTCGAGCAGCATCAGGGTATCACCGCCGTGATCAACCTTGCCCATCCATTTCCTGAGATTGCCCGGCCCGCCATTATAGGCGGCCAACAGACGAACCAGATCACCTTCCACCGGGGATTCGTCCAATAGATGCAGGATGTAATCCTCACCCAGCTGGATATTGACCTCGGGGATCATCAGCTGATGCCGCTTGGTGTCACGGAAACGGCGATCACGGGCAATGAAAGCCGCCGTTGCCGGCATCAGTTGCATCAACCCGCTGGCCTTGGCCCATGATTTCGCCCTTGGGTTAAAACCGGATTCCTGCCGCATCACCGACAACAGCAGGGCCTGATCAACCCTGAGCGGTGCGCTGGTTTCAAAATCCGGGACAGGGTAAAGCGCGGCATAGAAATGCAGGTCCTGTTGCCGGCGGAGGATATCCGATGCCCGAAAGGCAAGACCGGCCATATGCGTCTGTGCCGCCAGAGTCATGGTCTGGATACGGTAATCCAGCGGCATTTCTTCCCACAGGTAGCGCAGCTCCCGGCTGGCGTAATAGGTCTCCCCGACCTGGAGCAGGGCAAAGGTGCGCTTGCCCCCCGGCGTGGAATTGAGCCATTTGATGTAATCATCGCGCAGATCAGGCAGGTTGAAATCAAGGGTAATGTCCTGGCCGAGTGCCTCGGCGGCAAGGGTTCCATAAAAGGTATCCTGATGGCGGGCGGCCATTTCCATGAACCTGAAACTGTCCTCGGCCTCACCGGCACGGAGCGCACCCCGGCTGGCCCAGAACGCCGCGCTGCTGACATAGACCGATGCCGCGGTTTTGTTTTCAGCCAGCACCCTCAGGAAATTCATGGCAAAGGGGATATCGCCATGCCGCCATGCCGCGATCCCGGCCGTCCAATAGGCTTGCGGAACCTTGCTGCCGGCAAGGGCGATCGCCTGCTTGGCCTGTGAAATCGCGGACTTGTCCTTGCCATAGATGAAATAGCCATGGGCAATATCAGCCCGCAACACCGCCTCTTCATACTTGGTCAGGTAGCGCAGGTTGCCCTTGGTCAGCAGATCCTTGGCCCCGGTTGGCCAGCCTGAACGGACCTTGCGGCGGATATCCCGCGCAATCGACCGTGTTTTGGCGGGTGAGGCCCTGCCTTTATTGGATGCAGGAATGGTGACGTAATAGCTGCCATCGGCGGCACGGCCATAACCGTTCAGATAGCCTTTCTTGGGCTGCTTGGGCCAGGCTGCATTTTTCGGTTTGCGTTTTTTGGCGAGCCACGAAATCCGGCTGGCATGGGGATGGTCATTGTATTTATCGAGCCAGGTTTTGAGCTGCTTGTAAGTGGAACGCCAGCCCGTCGGGTGCATATAGCGCTGCGACAGCACCCGCCCCATCAACAGATCATTATCAAGGCTTTTGATCAGGCGATCCGCCTCTTTCCATTTTGATGCCTGCTGGAGATCGAAAATCTTCTGGTAACGGATAACGTCAGCATCACCAAGCGGTTTGGGGAGCGCCGTGGGCAGGGTCTGGAAAGGGACAGTTTCGGCCAATGCAACCGGCATTGAGCCAGCCATGATCATCATGAATAATGCCAAAAGGAGTGACGGCATTTTCCGCAGGATTATCACAATTGTTAATTCTCCATCCCGTGTTCTGCACAGCGGTGCATGGGCAATTCGCAACAGTCTAGCGAATCGCGCGAATCATTCAACCTTGAAGAGTAAAAAATAGCCTTTTTGGCGGTTTTGTTGACCTTAATTAACCCTCTTTTAAGGCCATCGTCCCATTCAGGCGGGATTGTGCTGTTTCAAATCAGCCATTCTGTTTCGCAACATCCGCAAATCCTGCCAGGCCAGCTGTTTCTGCCCCGGGCTGCGCAACAGATAGGCCGGATGCAGTGTCGGCAGGAAGGGGATCACCTGGCCCTGACCGGCATCGAATTCATGCCAGCGCCCCCTCAATTTCAGGATGCCTTCATTGGTGGCCAATAGGGTTTTTGCCGCCGAGCCGCCCAGTGCCACAATCGCTTTCGGTTTCACCAGTTGAATGTGACGCTTGATGATCGGCAGAAAAAGGGCGGTTTCCTCTGGTGTGGGGGTGCGGTTGCCGGGTGGTCGCCAGAGCAGGATATTGGTGATGTAAACACTGGTCCTGTCAAAGCCGATTGATGCCAGCATGCGGTCAAGCAACTGGCCGCTGACCCCGACAAAGGGTTTGCCCTTCCTGTCCTCATCAGCCCCCGGGGCTTCCCCAACCAGCATCAGATCAGATTGCGGGTTGCCGTCGGAGAAGACCATGTTGGTGGCGGTCTTTTTCAGATCACAGCCGTCAAAATCGGCACAGGCCTGTTCCAGCGCGGCCAGATCAGTGGCGGCATCCACCCAGTTGCCGGTGTGTTGAGGATGCGGTGACGGGGTGATTGCAGCCCCTGCCTGGACCGTCTGGACCGGTTCATTCATGGGTGCTGGCACAGGGGCATCAGCCGCATCTGCTAACGCATGGGTAGGGGCCGAAACCGGCGGCTCATCGTCAATAGCCTCATCCGCGCCAGCCTCCATTTGAAAGCGCAACAGGGCGAGCAGTTGTTGCGGCGTCATGTCAGGGTTATTTTCGGGCGGCATGATGATAGTTTCTGTCCGATTATGGCGGTTTTCGGCCATCGATATTTTTAATATTATAGGGTTTGAAGTCGGTTATCCACCCATATAGGGTTGGATGGTATCAATTCCCCTCAGGGTGAGGGGTTCAGGGGGAGTAGTGGCATGGAACGCGAATCCATGGAATTCGATGTTGTTATTGTTGGCGGCGGTCCGTCAGGACTGTCGGCGGCCATCAGGCTGAAACAGCTGGCAGCCGAGGCTGGTGACGATATCAATGTCTGCCTCATCGAAAAAGGCGCTGAAATCGGCGCCCATATTCTTTCGGGTGCTGTGCTGGAGCCGCGCTCGCTTAACGAATTGATCCCCGACTGGCAGGACAAGGGCGCACCGCTCGACACACCGGTCAATAATGACCGGTTCATGTTCCTGACCGAAAAGAGCGCGTTTCGCCTGCCGACACCGCCGCAGATGAACAACCACGGCAATTACATCATCAGCCTGGGCAATTTCTGCCGCTGGCTTGGTGATCAGGCCGAGGCCATGGGCGTTGAGGTCTATCCGGGCTTTCCCGCCGCCGAGGTGTTGTATGATGATGAAGGCCGGGTCCGCGGCATCGCCACCGGCGATATGGGGATCGGCAAGGATGGTGAGAAGACCGACGCTTATGAGCCGGGGATGGAACTGCTGGGCAAGCAGGTTATCTTCGCCGAGGGTTGCCGTGGCCACCTGACCAAGACCCTGTTTGACCGGTTCAACCTGCGTGAGGGCAAAGACCCCCAGACATTCGCCATCGGCATCAAGGAGCTGTGGGATATCGACCCGGCCAAATCCGAACCCGGCAAGGTCTGGCATTCCGTTGGCTGGCCGGTTTCAACCGATGTTTATGGCGGCTCGTTCCTGTATCACCTCAACGGCAATCAGGTTGCTGTCGGTTACGTTATCGGGCTGGATTACGCCAACCCGCATCTGTCACCGTTCGAGGAATTCCAGCGTTTCAAGACACACCCCAAGGTGCGTTCTGTTTTTGAAGGTGGCCGCCGGGTTTCCTATGGTGCCCGCGCCCTCAACGAAGGCGGGTTCCAGTCTATCCCCAAGCTGACCTTCCCGGGCGGCTGCCTGGTGGGCTGCACCGCCGGTTTCCTCAACGTGCCAAAGATCAAGGGGACGCACACCGCCATGAAATCAGGGATGCTGGCGGCCGAGGCTGTGTTTGAAGCCGTCAAGGCCGAAGGCGAAGGCATTGAGCCTGCAACCTATGGCGAGAAGATCAAGGCATCATGGCTGTGGGATGAGCTCTACCGCGTTCGCAACATCCGCCCCGGGTTCAAATCCGGTCTCTGGCTGGGCATGGCGCATGCCGGGTTCGATACCTATGTCATGCGTGGCCGTGCGCCGTGGACGCTGCATCATCATGAAGACCACTCATCCCTGAAACCCGCCGCGCATATGCCGAAAATCGACTACCCCAAGCCTGATAATGAAGTCAGCTTTGATCGCAATTCATCGGTCTATCTGTCGGGGACCAATCACAATGAAAACCAGCCCGCTCACCTGACGCTGAAGGATGCGTCCGTGCCGGTTGACCATAACCTTGCGCTCTATGATTCACCGGAACAGCGTTATTGCCCGGCCGGGGTTTATGAGATTATCCGGGATGATGACGGCGAAAACCCGCGATTGCAGATCAACGCCCAGAACTGCGTTCACTGCAAGACCTGCGATATCAAGGACCCGACCCAGAATATCACCTGGGTGACCCCCGAGGGTGGCGGCGGTCCTGCCTACCCGAATATGTAGAAAATAGCATTTGGTAAATAAAGGGCATCACGTCGTTAATAATTCTTTACCGGATTAACGCCATGGCCATATTGTTAAGGTCATGGCTTTTTTCTGTTCACCATCGCCCGGGAAACAACGCTTTGCCCCTGTCACTGTATTGGCGGGGTTGCTGGTGATGGGCGCGTGCCAGACAATCCCTGTTGCTGAAAACGTATCCCTGACGGATCGGGTGATGAAGGTTTCCGTGGGCAGTGCCGATAAAGTAGAGGACTACAGCCAGGATTTCCAATACGCCAGCGGTTATGATGCATCAGCGTTCCTGACAGCGCATCACGCCACCATCACCGGTGATATCGACACCGCCGCCAACCGCTACACCGTCGCGCTTTCCAGTGATCCTGACAGCAACCGGTTGCTGGAACGGTCGTTTCGTTCACTTTATCTGGCCGGGCAGATCGAAAATGCCAGCGCAATTGCGGCCACCCTCAACAACATGGGAACACCCATCAGCCTGGGGAGTGAGCCCGCCGCCGCCATCGCCGCCCAAAACAGGGACTGGGCCGGGCTGGAAGTCGTTGCCCGCAACCTGACCGAAGACACCGATGGCGTTATCCTCGGGACCTTGCTTGAGGCATGGGCCTTTGCCTTTCAGGGGCGTGCCGATGCCGGATTGTCCAGGCTGATGGAATTAAACAACGGCAGCGAGCCGCCCGAAATGCTGTTCAGCCAGGTTGCCCTGATGCTGGATTATCTGGGCAAAACCGATGATGCTGCCGAGGCCGCCCGCATTGCCAGCAGCCGCAACAGCAGTGATACCGATACCGCCATCATCATGGCCGGGGTCCTGGCCCGCAATAATGCCAGGGCTGAGGCCATCACCCTGATCGAACAGAAACTGAATGATTATTACTCCCGCCAGCAGCTCATCATGCGGCTGAAATCAGGGCAATCCACCCTCTTGATCAAGCCCTCGCCTGATGTGATTCTGGCCAATGCCTCAGCGGACGTGGCCCTGATCAAGGGCAGCAGCCTGATCAGCCGGATCACGCGCCTGCGCCTCGCCGTCTATCTGAATGCCAGCTTTGACCGGGCGCATTTCCATCTTGGCCGGGTCCTCAGGCAAGCCAACATGATCGAGGAAGCCATGCAGCACCATCAGCGTGTCCGGCAGAGCAGCCCATGGTATCAACCCGCCCGGGTATTGCTGGGCCTCTATCACAGCGGCACGAAGAGGGATTTTGACGCGGCCCATGCCATTTTCACGGCCATGATCGAGGCTGACCCGACCAATCCCCTGCCGCTCCGTTTCGCGGGCAACAACGCTCGCCGCCATGATCGTTTTGAAGAGGCCATGGTGTTTTATGACAAGGCCATCGAACAGGGCGGGGCAACATCAAAGCTGAATTTCTATCGCGGGATTGCCCTCGAAAATCTTGATCGCAGCCGTGATGCCGAGGCCGCGTTCAGGGTATCGCTGGATCTGGACCCTGATGATGCCCATGTGCTGAACTATTTTGGCTACTGGTTGCTGGTCAATGACGGTGACCCGGCCGAGGCCCTGCAAATGATCCGCAAGGCGGTTGAATCCGACCCTCGCAACGGGTTTTTCATGGACTCGCTCGGCTGGGGTTATTTCAAGCTGGGGCGGTTCAACAAGGCCATGGCGTTTCTGGAACGGGCCGTGACGCTGGAGCCATCCGACCCCGTCATTATTGATCACCTCGGCGATGCCTATGAGAAAACAGGCCGGTTGCGTGAGGCTATTTTCGAATGGGGGCGGGCGCTTTACTATGCTGATGACACTGTTGATGCCGCCATCATCCAGGGCAAAATCGAGAAAGCCAGGGCATTATTGCAACAATGAACACGCTTTCCATCAAGGCACCGGCAAAGGTGAATTTGCAGCTGACCATTACCGGGCGGCGTGATGATGGTTATCACCTGATGGATTCGCTGGCTGTGTTTGCCGATCTGGCGGATGACCTCAGCCTCCACCCGGCGCCGCAATCCTCACTTGAGATCAGCGGGCCTTTTGCCGATGCCATCCCTGAAACCCGGCTGGATGACAATATTCTGGGCAAGACGATCCGGGCCTTTCATCACGCCACCGGCCTTGACGGGCATTACGCCATCAGGCTGGAAAAAAACATTCCCGTTGCGGCCGGGATTGGCGGCGGATCAGCCGATGCCGCGGGTATGCTGCATCTGCTCAACGGGTTGCATCATGACCCGCTTGATGACCAGGGCCTTGAGGCTGTTGGCCTGACCATCGGGGCTGATGTGCCGGTCTGCCTCAAGGCTGATGGAAAAGGGGGAGACTGCTGGCGGATGCAAGGTATCGGGGAGAGGTTGAGCCGTCATGAGCTGGAACTCACACCGGGGCTGGTCCTCCTTAATGATGGCATCGGCGTGTCGACAGCATCGGTTTTCAGTAGACTGGCCGAAAGCAGAATGACCACAGATGGAAACACCCTGCCTGAACTGCCATCCACCCTGCCGGTCATGGAACTCATTGACCGGCTGAGATACGGCAATGACCTCCTCACCCCGGCGCTGGAGGAATGCCCGCCCCTGCGTGAAACGCTCGCGGCGGCCGAAGCATTGGCCAGCGCGGACGGGTTTATCCACGCCTCCATGAGCGGCAGCGGTGCAACCTGTTTCGGGCTTTTTGAGGCACCGCATCAGGCGGTTGAGGCGTTGGGTGCGATTACAAACGGCCGCCATTGGGGCTGGGCAGGCGGTCTCTACCCCAACAGCTAACACACCGGCCAAGAGGGCAACCAATACGATCAGGGGCGACATTTGTTCTTGAGACTGGAGCCGTCTGCATTTAACGTGGCAACAATCTTAAGAGGGGTCCACGGAGGGGCCTCATCAGGGTGTTCATCAGGTAGATTGAATGTTTTCGTTGTTCCAGAAATTCGCCACTTTCCACCATAGCCTGACCAGCCCATCATGGCTTCGGTCAAGCCGGGACTGGCGATTTCAGCTGGGTGCCGTTGTCCTGATCCTGCTCGCCGCGATGATCAATTTCGATCTGCGCGATACCCAGTGGGAAAACTGGAAAAGCCAGCCCGGGGTCTATTTCGTTGATGAAACCCCGATGGTCAGCACAACCGATGCGGCCTATTTCCTGTCCTTTGCCCGGGACTATCAGGATGGCGCACGGGTCGGGACGTTTTCATCATCACGGCTCTACCCGGAATACACCCCCGGCTATCAGGCGAGGGTCAACCCGGATGACTATACCCCCCATGATGACCGGCCTGTTTCAGCTTTTGATATTCCGCTGCTTTCGGTCATTATTACCCATGTTGCCGATGCCTTCACCGATGGCAACCTGGTGCTGGCGGGCAACCTCATCATCCCCTATTCGCTGTTTCTGACGGCGGTTG
This sequence comes from SAR116 cluster bacterium MED-G04, assembly GCA_002457135.1. Taxonomy (GTDB): domain Bacteria; phylum Pseudomonadota; class Alphaproteobacteria; order Puniceispirillales; family UBA1172; genus UBA1172. The sequence continues at coordinate 2,281 of NTKX01000028.1, read as the reverse complement.
CGGTCGGGGTCATGTTCTGGATTGCCGGCCATCCCGCCGAGGGGGCCATTGCCAGTCTTGGCGTGGGGATGAGCGCGGGGTTCATGATCCGAACCTCCATCGGCCGGATTGATACCGATCAGCTGTTCATTTTCTTTATTGCCCTGTGCCTGTCGTTTGTGCTGTTGGCATCACGCGAACGCAACCTGGCGCGGATGCTGGCTTTCGTCCTCCTGACAGCCCTGTCATCATCGGTGGCCTATTGGTGGCACCAGAATGAACTCTTCATCGTGGTCGTGCCGGTGGTGATGGCGTTCAGCATTCTGATCAGCCAGTTGAGCTTCAAGCGTGCTGTTCTGGCCTTTATTGCCTTTACCATCGCCATCAACCCGATGGTGATGCTGGCGAAATTTACCAGCCTTGGCACCGTTGTTATCGGGCGGCTCACCGGGGTGAGTTTCTCGGCGCAATCGAGTTATCCTGAAAGCCCGCTGATCTTTCCGAATACTTTCACGACGATCACCGAACTTGAACGGCTTGATATCCTTGGCACGCTCGCCACCATGACACCGCATCCCGCGCTGGGCATCATCGGGGCCATCGGGTTTCTGGTCTGGGTTTTTCTCTATCCCCGTAAAGGGATCATCTTCCTGCCGTTTTTCGTCCTCGGCCTGCTGGCGGTTGTGGCGGGGCGCAGGTTCGCCTTTTTCGCCTCACCCTTTGTCTGGTTTGGTCTGGCCTGGCTGTTTATGTGCCTGTCCCGAGGGGTCGCCCGGGGCCTGTCACGCAAATCCCCGGCCAGTTCGTTTTCGGCTGATGGCACCACGCTTGCCCTTGCGGCAGCGGGGCTCTTTGCCACCGCCGTGATATCGGCCACCGAGTTTACCCCGAGGCCGTCATTTTCCGCAGCCACTACCCGCAGCTTTGCCGCCATCGCCCCGATTGCCGGCAACGATGGCGGGATCCTGACAACATGGTGGGATTACGGTTATTACGCTCATTTCCATTCAGGGCTGGATACGTTCCATGACGGCGGCTTGCAGCAGGGACCGCGCACGCATCTGCTGGCCCGTGGCCTGACCAGCAGCAACCCTGATGAGCTGATCCAGATCACCAAATTCGTCACCCTCAACGGTGGTGACGGGATTGCCCGCAACGCCACCAGCCTGCGCAGCCTGAATGAGGCTATCGCCCAGTCGGGCATGCCGGATAAACCGGTTTACCTGGTGCTGACCCGGCAGATGGGCAACTGGATGGGGTCCATCGCCTCACTGGGCCGGTTCAATGTCATGACCGGAAAGGAACCCGGCCGTGATGTCATCGATCAATACGCCGCACCCGAGCTGGTCTGCAAACGCATCAAGGATGCCCGTTTTCAATGCCGCCGGGGGTTGCTGGACCTTGACCACGGCACCCTGGATGGCAAACCGGTGATCAGCGAAATCATCCTGACCCGTGACGGTTTCCCCTATAAGAAAGATGTCAAGAACAACAAAAGCCCGTGGATGCTGATCATCCAGCGCATGCCCAATGGCGGCAACCGGTTTGTGATGATGCATCGCAACAACTGGAACAGCAATTTCAGCAAGCTCTTTAATCTCGGGGTTTATAACCCGAAACGGCTTGAGCTGGTGCTCGATCACTATCCCGAAGCAAGGGTTTACCGAATTCTGCAGTAATTGCCCCGAGCCGCAAAAACAGTCTTGAACAGCGCATTGCAAGCCGTTATGTTGCCCGCACTGCTGGGGCGTAGCCAAGTGGTAAGGCAGCGGTTTTTGGTACCGTGCACCGTAGGTTCGAATCCTACCGCCCCAGCCAGTATCAAGCCTGGCCTGATCCGGTTTTATTCGTTAATACCGTTCCCTGAAAATCAGATTTCGATGCTGTAGCCATTGCGGCCAGTGACCAGCACCTGTTTTTCATCGACATAGCCCATTTTCTGGCGCAGGCGGTAGATATGGGTTTCGAGCGTGTGGGTGGTGATCAGCTCATTATAGCCCCAGACCTGTTTGAGCAGCTCATCCTTGCCAACGGTTTTGCCGTTCTTGCTGGCCAGGTAGCGGATGATGGCGTTTTCCTTTTCGGTCAGGTTCAGCATCTTTCCGCTTTCCTGATGCGACAGGGTTTTATTGCCGGGATTGAACAGGAAGGGTCCGATGGCGATCCTTGCATCGGCACGCAACTGATACTGGGCCAGATGAATACGGATCCGGGCGATAAGCTCCCTCAGCCTCAGGGGCTTTGCAATGTAATCGTTGGCCCCGGCTTCAAGCCCGTCGATTGTATCCATTTCACCATTTTG
>NTKX01000027.1 GCA_002457135.1 SAR116 cluster bacterium MED-G04 | reverse complement strand
AGGTTCGGGTTGACCCCTTGCGTCATCATGTTCAGCCCGAGGGTGACGATATCAACATTGCCGGTCCGCTCACCATTGCCGAACAGCGTGCCTTCAACACGGTCAGCCCCCGCCATCAGCCCCAGCTCGGTGGCGGCAATGGCGGTTCCCCGGTCATTATGGGGGTGCAGCGACAGGATCATGCTGTCACGGCGGGTGAAATGACGGTGCATCCATTCGATCTGGTCAGCGTGGATATTGGGGGTGGACATTTCCACCGTGGCCGGCAGGTTCATGATGCAGCGATTATCAGGGGTTGGCTGCCAGACATCCATCACCGCTTCACAGACCTCCAGCGCGTATTCCAGCTCGGTTCCGGTGAAACTCTCAGGCGAATATTGCAGTTGCAGGTTGGTGCTGGCCAGCCTGCTGATCCGGTCAGCGACCATTTTCGCGCCATCAACGGCGATTTGCTTCACCCCTGCACGGTCTTCACGGAAAACCACCCGGCGTTGCAGGGTAGAGGTGGAATTGTAGATATGCAGGATGGCGTTTTTCGACCCTTCAAGCGCATCAAAAGTGGCATCCACCAGATGTTCCCGCGCCTGGGTCAGGACCTGAATGCAGACATCATCAGGAATATGCCCGCCCTCAATCAGCTCACGGCAGAAATTGAAATCGGTGTCAGAGGCAGACGGGAAACCAACCTCGATTTCCTTGAAACCCATTTCCACCAGCAGCTTGAACATCGCCATCTTGCGGGCGCTGTCCATCGGTTCGATAAGCGCCTGGTTGCCATCGCGCAGGTCAACACTGCACCAGATCGGGGCTGTGGTGATGGTGCGTGAAGGCCAGGTGCGGTCATGGAGAGGCAACGGCTCATAAGGGCGGTAACGGCTATGGGCCTGATCCTTGCTGGATCGGTCATTGCTGGGAGATGTCATGGTTTGGTCCGGTTCTGTCATGTTCGAGGTTAAAACGCCTATAGGCAACGCAAATCCCGACCCTAGCCCCTTTCAGCGGCGAGAGCCGGGCTGGCAAGTCGTAGCAGGAATAATGCCTTCAGAACCTTGATCATAATTACGTTCTAGTGCATTGCGATCAGGCTGGTCAAGTATTTCAGGGTTTGAGGGGCGCTATCTTGCCGCAAGCCCCAACTGGATATTGCATCCCCGGGCTGAACGGCTTATCTATGGTGCAGGGACCAGATCGGTATCCCGTCATCTTCACTTTACGGATGCCCATGCATGGCTGAAATTGACCATATCCGCAATTTTTCCATCATTGCCCATATCGACCATGGCAAATCCACCCTTGCTGATCGCCTGATCCAGCATTGTGGCGGGCTGACTGATCGTGAGATGAAGGATCAGGTGCTCGATAACATGGAACTGGAACGCGAGCGCGGGATCACCATCAAGGCCCAGACCGTGCGGCTCAACTACCGGGCCAAGAACGGCAAGGATTATGTCTTCAACCTGATGGACACCCCGGGCCATGTTGATTTCGCCTATGAGGTTTCGCGATCACTGGCCGCCTGCGAAGGATCGCTGCTGGTGGTGGATGCATCCCAGGGTGTTGAGGCCCAGACCCTCGCCAATGTGTATCAGGCGATTGAGGTTGATCACGAAATCGTCCCGGTGCTGAACAAGATTGATCTGCCCGCCGCCGAACCCGGCCGTGTCCGCAGCCAGATTGAGGAAGTCATCGGGCTGGATGCCAGCAACGCGATTGAAGCCTCCGCCAAATCCGGGATCGGTATTGACGATGTGCTGGAGGCGCTGGTTGAACGCCTGCCAGCCCCGACAGGTGACGTGGATGCCCCGCTCAAGGCCATGCTGGTTGACAGCTGGTATGACCCCTATCTCGGTGTCATGACGCTGGTCAGGATCAAGGATGGTGTCCTGAAAAAGGGCATGAAGGTCCGCATGATGGCCACCGGGGCCGCGCATCATATTGAACGCGTTGGCACGTTTTCGCCCAAACCCGTTCTGGTGGATAGCCTCGGCCCGGGTGAGGTTGGCTTTATCAATGCCGGGATCAAGACAGTGTCGGATGCCAAGGTCGGCGATACCATCACCGATGATCGCCGCCCGGCCGAAGAACCGCTGGCCGGGTTCAAACCGTCCATTTCGGTGGTGTTCTGCGGCCTTTTCCCGCTTGATGCCGGTGAATTCAGTGATCTCCGTGAAGCGCTGGAAAGACTCAGCCTCAATGACAGTTCGTTCTCGTTTGAGGCGGAAACATCAGCCGCGCTCGGTTTCGGTTTCCGCTGCGGTTTCCTCGGGCTGTTGCACATGGAAATCATCCGTGAGCGGCTCAACCGCGAGTTTAACCTTGAGCTGATCACAACGGCCCCGTCGGTGGTTTACCGCATCAACATGACCGATGGTTCAACGATTGAGCTGCACAACCCCGCCGATATGCCCGAAGTCACCCGCATCAATTCCATCGAAGAACCCTGGATTGAGGCCACGATCATGACACCGGATGAATACCTCGGCCCGGTGCTGACGCTCTGCACCGAACGGCGGGGGGAGCAGATGGACCTGACCTATGCCGGCTCCCGCGCCATGGTTGTCTATCGCCTGCCGCTCAACGAAGTCGTGTTCGATTTCTACGACAGGCTGAAATCCATCACCAAGGGTTACGCCTCGCTCGATTATAACATTGCCGATTATCGTGAGGGCGATCTGGTCAAGGTATCCATTCTCGTCAACAGCGACCCGGTGGATGCATTGGCGATGATTGTTCACCGTGAACAGTCCGAGGCAAGGGGCCGCGCCATCTGCGCCAGGCTGAAAGACCTGATCCCGCGCCAGTTGTTCAAGATCGCGCTTCAGGCCGCTATCGGCGGCAAGGTGATTGCGCGTGAAACCGTTGGCGCCCTGCGCAAGGACGTCACGGCGAAATGCTATGGCGGTGATATCACGCGAAAGCGGAAGCTGCTGGAAAAGCAGAAAGAGGGCAAGAAGCGGATGCGCCAGTTCGGCAATGTCGACATCCCGCAGACAGCCTTCCTCGAAGCGCTGAAAATGGGCGATAACTAGACCAATTCAGGCTAGGCCGCCTTCAGCCTCTTCTTCCGGTTGCCAAGCCAGCGTCCGATCAGCGCGAGAACAAAGCCCGTGACCAGGAATGTCGGGGCCGCGTACCAGTTGAGCAGGGTTGATACACCCGGGTGCCAGATAAACGGCTCACAATCGAGGGCAACAAACAGCCCGCAAGGGTCAATGTACCGGCTGATGATCGATTCTGTCTGCTGCAAACTGGATGGAGCCCACAGAAACCAGATTTCACCAACAGCGTGCCATGGCCGGTCTGATGCCATGACATCCTTGTATGTGACCGAAAGCCCGAGCAGGCCAAAGATAAAACCAAAAAGTGTAAAAATATGCTTCATGCCCGGGATTATGAAGGCATCATTCAGTGGTTGCAACGCTGATGTGATCACATTTTTCGTGAACAGACGGGCCAAAATGTGGCAAATGGTTAACAGCGAAAACCGGGTGAGCGGATCAGGGATGCTTTTTTACCCAAGGGGGCGGCTTGGTGATTGCATAGCACACCGAAAACCGCTAAAAGTTTCGACTATCCGGAGAGATGGCCGAGCGGTTTAAGGCGCACGCCTGGAAAGCGTGTTGGGGTGCAAGCCCCTCGAGGGTTCGAATCCCTCTCTCTCCGCCAGATTTCCCTTGATAATATGATACAAAAGCCCTGGATTTACTCACCTGATGAGGCGGTGGGGCATATTGCGACTTAGCGCTGACTGGCCCGCACCTGTGTTGTGCTGTCAAAATAATGGACGCGGCCGGGTTCTGCTATGAGGCCGATGGTGCCAGCTCCGGTGAAGGGCGCAAGGTCGGTTGTCTTGACGATAAATTCCGCACCCGCCGGGGTTTTGCAATGCACCAGCGCGTTTTCGCCCAGATTTTCCACCAGATCAGGGGTTGCTGTGATGAGTGGCTTTTTGCGTCCGGCTGGCACCAGATGTTCCGGCCGGATACCGAGGCAGTCCGCATCGCCCTTGAGCAGTTTTTGCCCGGCCCCGGTCAGGTCTTTTGCCATGAAGAAATTCATCTTGGGGCTGCCGATAAACTGCGCCACAAACATGTTCTGCGGGTTTTCATAAAGCTCGATCGGGGTGCCGATCTGTTCAATATTCCCGCCACGCAGAACAACGATCTTGTCCGCCAGGGTCATCGCTTCGACCTGATCATGGGTGACGTAGATCATGGTTGTCCCCAGCCGGCGGTGCAACCGGGCGATTTCAATCCGTGTCTGGACCCGCAGGGCTGCATCAAGGTTGGATAACGGCTCATCAAAGAGGAACACATCGGGTTTCCGCACAATGGCCCGGCCGATGGCAACACGCTGGCGCTGACCCCCTGAAAGCGCCCTCGGGGTGCGGTCAAGCAGATCGGTGATTTCCAGCGTTTCCGCCGCTGCCCTGACCCTCTGGTCGATTTCATCCTTTGGTGTCTTCGCCTGATCATCTGGCTGGTATTGCAGGCGATAGCCTGATTGTCCTGACCAGCGGTGAGGGCGGCTCGCACGGGCTTAGCCTCACCGCATCGGCACCATGCCCGGTGTATCCTGCGCGTAAACTCATTGATACGGTGGGGGCAGGGGATACTTTTATGGCATCAATGTTGGCCTGGTTGAACGAAAATGAGTTCACGGCCCGGCAAGATATCGTTACCCTTGATGAAAGCGGGCTTCTGGCCATGCTCCGCTGGGCCTCACGGGCGGCATCGCTCAACTGTGAACGCCCCGGGTGCAACCCGCCCTACACCGCTGAAATACATCCCTGAGAAGACTGAGAACCCTGAAAGAATTTCAAGTCATGACTGAATACGCCCATCTTCCCCAATCCGCCGCGGTACCGCCGAGCGATTACGTCATCATTGGCGGCACGGGTGATCTGTCCCTGAGGAAGATTTTCCCGGCCCTGTTCCTGCGTTATGCGGCGGGGCAGGTGACTGATGATTTCAGGCTCTTCGTTGTCAGCAGGCAGGCTGTCTCGCGGGATGAGTTCAGCGCCAAACTGGCCCCCCATTGCAAGGCCGGTATGGAGGGGATGAAGGATGGCGATGCCACCCTGGCCCAGTTCATGGAGCTGGTAGAATTCGTCTGCGTTGATATCAGTGAGGCGGGATGCATGGCCGGGCTGGCGGAACACCTGTTGCCGCAGGCTGACCCGGGACGGCCGATCATTTTCTATCTGTCGATCACCCCGTCACTGTTCAGTTCAACCTGCCAGCGCATTGCTGAAGCCGGGCTTGCCCTGCCGCAAAGTCGTCTGGTTGTCGAAAAACCGCTCGGCAAGGACCATGCCTCGGCGCAGGCCATCAATGATGAACTGCTATCCATTTTTGAGGAAAAGCAGATCTATAGGATAGATCATTACCTGGGCAAGGAAACAGTCCAAAACCTGATGGCCCTGAGGTTCGCCAATGTCATTTTTGAGGCGCTCTGGAACAACAGCTATATCGATCATGTTCAGATCACCGTTGCCGAAACTGTCGGTGTCGGCAATCGCGCTGCCTATTATGACCAGTATGGTGCCATTCGCGATATGTTGCAGAACCACCTTTTGCAACTGCTTTGCCTGGTGGCAATGGAACCGCCAGCCCGTTTCAACGCTGATCAGGTGCGCAACGAAAAACTGCGGGTCCTGCAAGCTATCCGCCATATCCAGCCTGATGATATCCGGCTTGGCCAGTATCAGGACTATGCCTATGAGGTCGGTAACCCCAGCACCACGGAAACGTATGTTGCCCTCAAACTGCTGATCGACAACTGGCGTTGGGCCGGGGTGCCGTTCTATGTCAGGACAGGCAAGAAACTGGGTATTCGCGCATCCGAGATTATCGTGACCTTCAAGGACAGGCCGCATGATATCTTTGCCAAAAACGGTATTACCGACACCAAGAACGAAATTCCCAATCGCCTGATTATCCGGGTTCAGCCCCATGAAGGTCTGCGGCTGATGCTGACATCAAAGGAACCGGGGCCGGGGGGAATGCGGCTGTTTCCGTCAGAGCTCAATCTCAGTTTCGGGGAGACGTTCAACCAGCGGCTGCCTGAGGCCTATGAACGCCTGCTGATGGATATTGCCCGCGGCAACCAGACGCTGTTCATGCGCCTTGATGAAGTGCTGGCGGCATGGGAGCTGATTGACCCCCTTGTCGCCATGGCGGCGAAATCTGTTCCGGTGCTGTACCGCAGCGGCACGATGGGGCCGGATGATGCCCTGCTATCAAGGGATGACCGCAAATGGCTCGACCCGAAAGATGAGACGGATGAACCTGGTTGAGCGCATGACGGCTGTTATTGATGCCTGCCTCACCCATAAGGGGGAGGTGAGCATTGCCCTCTCCGGCGGGTCAAGCCCGCAAGGCCTCTATCAGGCCTTGTCCGAGGCTGACCTCAACTGGTCACAGGTTACGGTCACGCTCATTGATGACAGGCTGGTGGACGCTGATCACAAGGACAGCAATCAGCGCATGATTGCTGAAACATTGCTCAGGAACAGGGCGGCGGCGGCTGAATTTATCCCGCTTCAGGACTGGCAGGATGATCGCATTCCCGATATCGCTGTTCTGGGGATGGGGCTTGATGGCCATATCGCCTCTCTCTTCCCATCCATGCTGGGGCAGGGTGATGCCTTTGATCCAACCGCGAAACCCGCTATCATCACCACAGGGCCTGAAGGCAACCCGAGGCATGAGCGCATCACCATGACGCTGGCCATGATCCTTGAAATACCCGTTCGGGTGCTGATGGTCTTTGGTGATGAAAAAATGGCAGTGCTGGAGGCCGCACAGGCCGGGGCCGATATGCCCGTGACCCGGCTGCTGGCACAGGACGGCACCAGTATCGTAACGGAAAGGGTGTAACCATGGCTGGACTCAATCCGGTGGTGAAGGATGTTATCGCCACCATTGAACACCGCAGCAAGACAACACGCCGCCATTACCTGGAGCGTGTCGCCAGAATGGAGGCCGACCCTGACAGTAATCGCGGCATGATGAGCTGTTCAAACCTGGCGCACACGGCGGCGGGTGCGCTGGATGATCAGGCTGATCTGCTGGATGGCCGCAAACCGCATATCGGTATCATCACCGCCTATAACGATATGCTGTCGGCGCACCAGCCGTATGAGGGCTTTCCGGCTATTCTCAAGGCCGCGATCCGTCAGGCTGGCGGCACGGCGCAGGTGTCGGCCGGGGTTCCGGCGATGTGCGATGGCGTTACACAAGGTCGGCCGGGCATGGAGCTGTCCCTTGCCTCCCGCGATGTGATCGCCCTTGCAACCTCGGTCGGGTTGAGCCACGGGGTCTATGATGCCGCGCTCTGCCTCGGGGTCTGTGACAAGATTGTTCCGGGGCTTGTCATTGGTGCGTTGAGCCATGGTCATGTCCCGGTCATCATGGTGCCTGCCGGGCCGATGTCCAGCGGCTTGCCCAATGCTGAAAAAGCAGCCCGCCGCAAGGCCTTTGCCCGGGGTGAGATTGACCGCACAGAACTGCTGAAGGCTGAGGCGGAAAGCTATCACGGGCCAGGCACCTGCACCTTTTACGGCACCGCCAATTCCAACCAGATGCTGATGGAGGTGATGGGGCTGCACCTGCCCGGGGCCGCCTTTGAACACCCGCATAGTGACCTGAGGCACGCGCTCAATGTCGAAACCGGGACCCGTGCTGTTGCCATCAGCCGACGTGGGGAGCAGCCGCGACCCATCGGCCGCATGCTGAATGCAAACAGTTTCGTCAACGCTATTGTCGGCCTGCACGCCACTGGCGGGTCAACCAACCATACGCTGCATCTGCCTGCCATGGCGGCGGCGGCGGGGATTGACCTGCGCTGGGATGATTTCGCCCGCCTGTCCGAGGTCGTGCCATTGCTGACCCGGATTTACCCCAACGGCAATGCTGATGTGAACCATTTCCATGCCGCTGGCGGGATGGGGTTTGTCATGCGTGAGTTGCTGGCAGCCGGGTTGCTGGATGGCAGCGCCATGACAGTCTGGGGCGGGAGCCTGAATGATTACGCGGTTGAACCGACATTGACCACTGATGGCGTTATTTTCAGACCTGCCCCCGAAGCATCGCTCGATACCACTATTTTGAGGCCGGTTGCTGATCCGCATCAGGCCAATGGCGGGCTGGCCATGCTGGCGGGTAATATCGGCCGTGCTGTGATCAAAGTGTCCGCTGTTGACCCCGCGCATCACACGATCACGGCACCGGCGGCGGTGTTTGACCATGAAGCCGACGTCAAGGCGGCGATAGCTTCAGGCCAGCTGGATCATGACGTGGCCGTGGTGGTCCGCAATCAGGGGCCACAAGCTAATGGCATGCCCGAATTGCACAGCCTGACCCCGATGCTGAGCAACCTCCAGGATCAGGGGTTTTCGGTGATGTTGATTACCGATGGCCGGATGTCCGGTGCATCAGGGCGGGTACCGGCGGCGATCCACGTCACGCCTGAGGCGGTTAACGGCGGTGCCATCGGCCGCATCAGGGACGGGGATATGATCACGCTCGATGTCGGGGCAGGGGCGCTATCGGTTGATGCTGACCTTGACGGGCGGCCAGCATGTGAGGCCTCATCCCCAGAAGGCGGTTTCGGGCGGGAGCTTTTTTCCGATATGCGGGATCAGGCCGCCTCGGCTGAGGCCGGGGGCGGTATCAACCTGTTGAGGAGGTATAGATGACGCTTTCACCCGGCATCAGGGAGATCATGCAGAAAGGCCCGGTGATCCCCGTGGTCACCATCGAACACCTCGACCATGCCATCCCGATTGCGGATGCGCTGGCCGAAGGCGGCATCAGCGTTATTGAGGTGACGCTGCGCAGCCCTGTTTCCATGGACTCAATAGCCGCGATTGCCAAAAACCGGCCGGGGATGACAGTGGGTGCGGGAACCGTGCTGAACCCGGAACAGATGAAATCGGCAAAGGATGCAGGGGCCGATTTCGCGGTATCACCCGGCGCCTACCCCAAACTGGTGCAATCATCGGTGGATTGCGGATTGCCGCTCCTCCCCGGGGCGGCGACGGCTTCCGAGATGATGACCCTGATGGCGATGGGGATCACGGCGATGAAATTCTTCCCCGCAACCGCAGCGGGGGGCAGCGGCTATCTGAAGGCATTGGCGGCCCCGCTGGCCGAGGCTGAATTCTGCCCGACCGGCGGCATCACGCCTGAAACAGCGGCGGACTGGCTGGCCCTGCCGAACGTGATCTGTGTCGGCGGATCATGGCTGGCCCCGAACCATGTTCTCGCGGCGGGCGATTTCGCGGTCATCACTGATCACGCCAGGGCCTGCGCCACGCTCGGGTAGAACTGTTCCTCAAGCCATAAAAAAATGGCCTGAAAGTGATGTTCAGGCCACCGTATTTTTCTGTTCTGCCGGTTATGCCGACAGAATCTGCCCGACCTGCTCATCGGTCATGAGCGGCACGGCGTTCAGATCGCACAGATCGCTCCACTGATGGCAGAATGTGCCAACCGAAACCATGTCTTCGGCCTCAACAATCATGAACCCCTTGTTTCCGGCTTCATGCCAGCGTCCGATCAGGTTGAGACCGTCCCATTTTTCATCCATTGTGGCGAACCGTTCCTGGGCAGCGGGAACATTTGAAACGTCGACACTGTAATCAATTCTGAAAAGCATTTGAACCTCCTGAAAATATGCTATGCCTTGGTGTATTTCCCAGAATAATTGTCTGTGTTTTGATATCAAGTTTTAAGGGGGGATTGCGCCACCAAAATAGGCGAAATTGCACTTGAACAGAATAAAGAGGCTGAGATCATGAACAGGCTGATAAGCGATACCATGTCGGGCGTGGTGCTGATGGGGCATGGCGGCCCTGAAATGCTGCAATGGAGGGATGATCTGCCAACCCCCCGGCCCGGCCCCGGTGATGTCCTGATCCGCATCACGGCAGCCGCTGTCAACAACACCGATGTCAACACCCGGCTGGCCTGGTATTCCAAGGGCGATGCCGCATCGGATGATGCATCATGGTCGGGCAAGCCGCTGGTTTTCCCGCGCATTCAGGGTGCTGATGCCTGCGGTGAGATTGTCGATGTCGGCAGGGATGTGGATCGCAGCCGCATTGGTGAACGTGTTCTGGTCGAACCCTGCATCAGGGTGGCGGATGGTGAACGGCTTTACCCTGCATGGTATTTCGGCTCAGAATGCGATGGCGGCTTTGCCCAATACGCCAGGGTGGCGGCGTGCCATGCCCATCCTGTCAACTCCACGCTGACCGATCATGAGCTGGCTTCCTTCCCGTGTTCCTATTCCACCGCTGAAAACATGCTGACCCGGTCGAGGGTTGGTGTAGGTGACAGGGTGCTGGTCACGGGGGCATCCGGCGGGGTCGGTTCGGCCGCTGTTCAGCTGGCCCGCGCAAGGGGGGCTGAGGTGATGGCCGTCACCAGCCCGTCAAAGTCAGCGGCAATCGAACAGCTGGGTGCCTTAAGCACCTTTGCCCGTGATGATGACCTGATTGCCCTGCTCGGGGCCAAGAGCGTTGATGTGGTGATTGATCTGGTCGCCGGTCCAACATGGCCAATGCTGATTGACGTTCTGTCCCCTGGCGGGCGTTACGCTGTGTCAGGGGCAATCGCTGGCCCGATGGTGGAACTGGATGTGCGGACGCTTTACCTCAACGATATCAGCTTTTTCGGTTGCACGGTGCTGGATGATGGCGTTTTCAGCAACCTGATCAGGCGGATTGAAGAAGGGGTGATCAGCCCGCTGGTTGCCGAAACCTACCCGCTCCGGGATATCGCGCTTGCCCAGGAAAGTTTCGGGCAGAAAAGCCATATCGGTAAAATCGTGCTGGATATCCCCTGATTGGCCCTTATTTGGCGTGATGCAGCATCCGGCCAATGATATTGAGCAGCAACTGGGCGGCCAGGGTTGATGTTGACCCGGTGGGGTCGTAATCAGGGGCAACCTCAACCAGATCAAGCCCGATGATATCCCCGCGTCTCGCCAGCCCGTCCATCAGCTCCAGAATCTCATAATAGAGGAACCCGCCATGGCTGGGGGTGCCTGTCCCCGGGGCGATGGAGGGGTCAAAACCGTCAATATCAATCGTCACATAATAGCGTTTACCGGCGGGGATACGGTCAAGCACCGCCTCAACCCCCAATGTGCGGAATTGCCGTACCGACATGATATCACTGCCAAACCGGCGGGCATCCTCATACCCGTCACGGGCGGTGGAGGATACATTGCGGATACCGATCTGGCTCAGGCCGGTGACATAGGGTTTTTCAGCGGCGCGGCGCATCGGGTTGCCGTGACCGGCGGTAACGCCGTGGCGTTCATCGACAAAATCGAGATGGGCATCAACCTGCACCAGATGAAACGGCTCTTCATCGCTGAAGGCGTTGATCGCGGGAATATTGACCGAATGATCACCCCCCAGCACCACCGGAATGGCCCCGGCCCTCAGGATAGCCCGAACGCCGGCTTCAATATTGGCGTGGGATTGTTCGGTGTTGGTGTGGATGATATCGGCATCCCCGATATCAACGATGCGGGTTTTTTCAGCCTCAAGATAGGTGATATCATCCTCATGGTCATAGGCCCCGGCATGACCAAAGGAAAACAGCGTCGATGCCTCACGGATAGCGCGTGGCCCGAACCGCGCCCCGGGGCGATACTGGGTGCCAAAATCAAACGGCGCGCCGAGAACAGCCACATCAGCATCAATGGCATCCCAATCGGTGCAGATCGGGTATTTGCCGAAACTGCATAACCCGACAAAAGGCAGGTTCAACCGGCCGCTTTCATAACCATGGGTTGCCATCTGTATCTCCCGATCAGCATGATTGTATTCAAAAATCTCGCTTTTTTAGGCCTAAAAAGCAAGCTCCATGGCAGAGCATGGATGATCAGGACCGGTCCGGCTCAAAACTGTTGATTTCCATCACATAATGCAGCAGGTGGCCATCAAGGAAGCGCTCAAAGAACCCTGGCAACAGCTCTTTTGCCTCATAGCGGGCCGGGCTTTCCAGCGCCTTGTTCATGGCCGCTTCATCCTGATAGGAAATCGCCAGCACGAGCGGGATAGGGTCACCATCCGGGTCCTGTTCGACACCAAACAGAACCCTGACCTGTTCGGCCCCGTCAAAACGCCGCCACAGGGGCAGCATCGTTTCCATGACGTAATCGCGCATCGCCTCATCCATGCCCTCACGGACTGTGCCAACAAAGAAAGCGTAACGGCAGATCATCAGCTTAACCCCCGCGATGCTTGAAGCTGTCACGGCGGAAGCTGTAGAGCGCGGCAGGGTCAACCGCCACATCAATCACCGCTGGCTTGTTGCCATTGAGCGCAGCCTTGACCGCGTCACCAACCTCATCCAGGGTTTCCGCCTTGTACCCGGCAGCCCCGTACAATTCGGCAAGCTTGTCAAAAGGCGGGCTGGAGATATCAGCCCCGATATACCGCCCGCCAAAGAAATCACGCTGATAGGCCTTTTCCGCCCCCCAGCAGCCGTTATTCATAACGATGGTGACAGTGTTGATGTTGTAATCCACCGCGGTGCTGAGTTCAGACAGCGTCATCCCGAAACCGCCATCACCCATCAGGCTGATCACCGGGCGTTCGGGGCAGGCCAGCTTGGCCCCGAGACCGCAGGCAAAGGAAAACCCGACAAGCCCGAAATCAAGCGGCGTAAACAGCGACCTTGGCCCCCCGTATTGCAACGCATCGGTGGCTTGCAGGCAGAGCGTTCCGGCATCCATGGTGATGATGGCATCGGATGGGAAGACACCGCGCATGGTCCTGAACAGCCCTGACGGCTGGATCGGCAGGCTCATGTCAGCATCGGCATCACGTTGCTTGAGAAACGCCGCTTTTTCGGCTGCATAGGCAGAAAGCCAGGCATCGGCATCAGCCCGATCAGCGGCCTTTTCAATCAGTCGGGTCAGCTGCCGGGCCGTTTCGGCGGCATCCCCCCATATCCCCAGCTCAACAGGGAAATAGCGGCCAATGGCCGTGGGTTCGATTTCAACCTGAATAATCGCCGCCTCGGCATTGATGTTATCGTAGCTGTAGAAGGTGGAATTAAACCCGAGGCGGGTGCCGAGGGCGAGGATCACATCAGCTTCACGCACCAGCCTGGAGGCAACCCTGTTGCCCCGCGGCCCCATCTGCCCGGCGTTGAGCGGATGACCAAAGGGAATGGCATCACCATGCCCCGGGGCCGTGCAAATGGGGGTGTTGAGCGTCTCAGCCAGCTTGAGCGCGTCTTCATGCGCCATGCTGTTCTTGATCCCACCACCGATCACGATCACCGGCCGGGCGGCAGAGGCCAGCATTCGTGCAGCCTGTTCCAGCAAGGTGCTATCGGGATGGGGCAGGGATTGATTGCGATACTGCGCCGGGCTGGGCATGGCAGCGTAATCCGCCTGAGCCGCCAGAACATCACGCGGCAGGTTGATCTGCACAGGGCCGCAGCGCGGGGTCATGGCGGCACGGAACCCCTCCCGGATAATTTCTGGCACCCGGTCAGCCGAAGGCACGGTCCAGGTCTTTTTGGTGATCGGCGTGAACAGCGACTGCTGGTCAACCTCCTGAAACGCATCACGGTACTGGTGGGCGGTGGATAACGCCCCGGCGATGGAGACAACAGGTGAAAACGCTGCTTTCGCCTGGGCCAGACCGGTGACCAGATTGGTTGTTCCGGGGCCGTTCTGTCCGGCCAGCACAACCCCGGCCTTGCCACTGGCGCGGGCATAGCCATCAGCCATGTGGGTGCCGGTGCGTTCATCATGCACACCGATGAAACGGATGGATTGGCTATCATGGAGCGCATCAAACATTTCCATCGTTGCCGATCCGATCAGGCCGAAAACGATTTCAGTGTCTTCATTCTCCAGCGCGGCGACGGCGGCCTGGCCCCCGGACATTGTTTTCATCACGAACCCTTTCCACTAAGGCGGTTGAGAAAATTCAGTATCGGCGCGGTGTAGAGCGCCGGTTGTTCCATCACGCCAAGATGCTGGTGTTCCGGAATGATCAGTTGTTCGGCTGCCCCGGTTTCGGCGGCGATCATTGCCGCCATCCCGGGCGTACTGCCTGTATCCCCGGCCCCGGTCATCACCAGCATGGGCCGATTAATCGGCGGCTCGGGCGCTATCAGCTCCCTTACCCCATGGGCCAGCACCCACGCCGTGCCGGCATAACTTTCATCATCGGTTTCCTCGCGCCATTGCCTGACCTGATCCAGTGTTTCAGGGCTGGCGGCGCGAAACCCAGGCGTGAACCAGCGGATCAGCGCATCGGGCAGGGTGGTCATCTTGCCTTCGGCGGCAACCTTGCTGGCGCGATTTTCCACCATCTCCTGGCCTTTGTCACCCCGGTCATGGGGTGAGTTCATGATAACGAGGCTGAGGCAGCGATGGGGGTGATCCATCACCAGCCGCCGGTTGATCATCCCGCCAATGGAAAACCCGATGATATGGGCGCAATCGACCCCCGCCGCATCCATCACGCCGGTGACCTGACGGGCGAACAGATCAAGCGAGGGTTGCTCAGGGGCAGGGCCGCTCTCCCCATGGCCGAAGAGATCATGGGCAATAACGCGAAACGGCCCGGCCAGCGCGTCAATAAAGGGCTCCCACATGGCCCGGCACAGGCCGAGACCATGGATCAGGATAACCGGTTCAGCATCAGCGGGGCCATGAACTTCATAGGCGGTATGGCTAGACCCCAGCGGGGTTTTCAAGGTCATGGCCCATTTCCTTCAGATCCTGATAGCGGTCACCGATACGGTGATGCGGATGCCCGCCGACAGAACCGCCTAGCGCAACAATAATCTCATCCTCGGCCGGGGCATCAGGGATCGAAAGATGGATGGTCTGGTAATGCGATCGCCTGCCGCCATCGTGCTTGTCCATCAGCGGGATGACCAGCGGGCTGCCAGCACCGCCCCGCAGGTTTGAAAACACAAGATAGGTTTTGGCTGAAACAGCATCACGGAACTGGTTCCCGAACCAGAGCGTATGCGTCATGGCCATGGCGTGTTCCAGCTCACCGCCCATGCCAACCACGGATGCCTTGCCATAGCCCTCGATAGCATCGCCCGTTACCGCCAGCACCATATCGGTCAGCATCTTGCCGACCACCGGCGCAACGGTGCGAATTTCAGGGGTCATATCCTCAACAAACCCGCGCCCGTACCAGGGGTTCCTGATGATGGCGGCGGCGGCGACCAGCAAGGTCGGCTCAGCCAGCGGCTTGCCGCCTTCCTCATGGGTGTGCTGGATATGGGTAAGGGTGCGTCTGATTTCCGCTGTGGTTTCCGGCATGGGTATCTCCAACGATGGCCCTTTTCAGGGATTGGCTTCAGGGGTTGGCTTCAGGAATTAAAGGCAGGCATGACTTTATTGATGAACAGGTCGAGCGACCTTTTCTGCTGCTCCATCTCCATCCCCATGGAGGCATAATAGATAAAGCTGTCCACCCCCAGCGCCTCATAGGCCTTGAGTTTGCTGATCACCGTCTCAGGGTCGCCAAAGAGCAGGTTCTGTTCCAGGTCTTTGGGATTGACCCGGACATTGCCTTCCAGTTCCTCAAGCGGAACATGCTCGGGGAAGCCGTTGACAACATCACCCTTTTTCATCATCAGGTTGCCGAATTGCGACAGGATCTGGCGAATGGCGGCCATGGCACTGTCGCGGTCAGCATCGGTTTCATAAACGCTGGAATGCCGCATCAGGCAGAATTTGCCGTTCCATTGCGGGTTGTGGTTGGCAATCGCATCATCCAGCATCTGGCGGTATTTTTCAGCCTCGCTCATGGGCATGGTCAGGGGCCAACTGAGGATATTGCAATCGTTTTTGACGGCATAATCAAAGGTGATTGGTGACCGTGCCGCCACCCAGAAAGGCACATCATCCTGAACCGGTTTGGGGCAGGAGGTTGCGCTGGGGAATTGCCAGAATTCACCGTCATGCGCCACATCACCCTGCCATAGCTGGCGCACCAGCGGCAGCATTTCCTGCATGTAACGCCAGCTGTCCTTCTGGTCCAGCCCCGGCCTCATGCGGTCAAATTCGCGTTGATAGGCACCGGAACCCAGCCCGAATTCCAGCCTGCCGCCTGAAATCAGGTCCAGCAGGGCGGCCTCACCGGCAATGTTGATCGGGTGCCAGTAGGCGGCATTGGCAACCCCGCAACCAAGCCGGATATTTTCGGTTTCCCCCGCCCACCAGGTGAGGATCTGAAACGGGTTGGGGGCGATGGTCATTTCCAGCGCATGGTGTTCGGCGGCCCATGCCACCTCAAAACCGGCACGATCCGCCATCTGAACCATCTCAATCGTATGGTTCCGCACGGTGTTCATGCAGGTCGATGAATTCATCCGTTCCAGGTTAACCGCAAGATGAAATTTCATGATACTCTCTCCCTAACGAGGCTCAAACGGATTGCCGATGGGGTCTTCGGACAGGTTCATCCAGACTGTCTTTGGCCTTGTGTAATCGTAAAGCGCCTGAAGCCCGCTTTCGCGGCCATAGCCTGAATTTTTCATGCCGCCAAATTCCGCTATCGGTGAGATCACGCGATAGGTGTTGAGCCAGACAATCCCGGCCCTGATGCTGTTGGCCAGTCGCATGGCACGGGCGCCATCCCGGGTGAAAATCCCCGCCGCCAGACCGTGGCTGGTATCATTGGCCATGGCAATAACCTCAGCCTCATCCCTGAAGCGCAATACCGACAGCACCGGGCCGAACAATTCGGTATCGACAATCGTCATGTCCTGCCGGTCGCAGGTGATGATGGTAGGCTCAAAATAAAGACCATCCATGCCCTCGGCGCGTTTGCCGCCGGTCAGCACCGTGCCGCCTTCGTTGCAGGCGATGGAAACCTGTTCCTCGATATGCGCCAGTTGCGCCGGGGTGCAGAGCGGCCCCATCTGGGTTTCCTCTTCCATCGGGTCACCGAGCTGGATGCTCCCGGCAATGGCGGTCATTTTTTCAAGGAAAGCATCAGCGATGCTGTCTTGCAGGTAGAGCCGTGATCCGGCAACGCAGCTCTGCCCGGCGGCGGCGAATATCCCGGCGACCGAACCGTTTACGGCGCTTTCCAGATCAGCATCCTCACAGACGATAAAGGGCGACTTGCCCCCCAGTTCCAGCGACAGCTCGGCAAAGTTTTCAGCACTGTTGCGGATCACATGGGCGGCTGATTGTGGCCCGCCGGTAAAGGCTATCCGCGCTATCAGCGGATGACTGGTCAGGACTTTTCCGCAAGGCTCACCATGGCCGGTGACGATGTTGATCACGCCATCGGGAATGCCCGCTTCCTTGATCAGCTTGCCAAATTCGAGCATGGCGGCGGCCCCGTGTTCCGAGGCTTTCAGCACCATCGTGTTGCCGGTGGCGAGCGCGGGGCCAATCTTAACCGCACTCAGGAAGAGTTGCGAATTCCACGGCACCACGGCGGCAATAACCCCCAGCGGCTCACGCCGGGTGAAAACGAACATATCAGGCTTGTCAATCGGCAGGGTATCGCCGGATACCTTATCCGCCGCACCGCCATAGAAACGCAGAAATTCAGCAATGTACCTGGCCTGCCAGCGGGTCTCCTTGAACATCTTGCCGGTGTCGATGGTTTCGATCCGACCCAGGTTTTCCGATGCCTCCGCCAGCAGGTCAGCCAGCCGCATCAGGCATTTGCCGCGCTCGGTTGGCAGCATGCCTGCCCAAGGCCCGGTGGTTCCCGCAACATGGGCGGCACGAACAGCGCGGTCAATATCATCGGCGGTGGCCTCAGGGACCGTGGCCCAGGCCTTCCCGGTGGCCGGATTGATGCTCTCAAAGGACCCGTTATCAGAGGCCTGACACCAGTCACCATCAATCAGCATGGAATAGCGGACGAGGTCAGTCATGCGACGGTTTCCTTCTGTCTCATTTTCCTTTCACCCTCAAGGGAGTGATACCGCCTCTGGTGATACAAAAGCGGGCGGCGATCAGCCAGGGTGATGCCATCGACAGCCGCGATGAAAACCTGATGCGTCGATGCCTCAATCGACTGGATCACCGTGCAGTCAAAAGCGGTCTGGTCGTTGATCTCAATGCCGTCAAACCGGTCCCTGATCATGTGATCATCAAACCCGGCAAAGCGGTTGGCAATCGCTTCATCCCCCTCAGCCATGAGGTTGAGGGTAAAGCGGCGATGCTGCTCAACAATACCGAAAATCGTGCTGCTGCGGTTAAGGCAGATCAAAAGGGAAGGGGGCGATGCCGAAACCGAACAATAGGATGTCACGGTGGCCCCGAAACGCTGGCCATCAGCATCCCGGGCGGTGATCACGGCAACGGTGCTGGCAACGTCGCGCATGGCGGTGAGAAATTGGTCCTGATCAGTCTTCATGATCGTATTCTGCCTGTTGGTGATATCATGACCTTGCCATGACATGATCACGGTGACACAGGTTTTATCATTTGAAAAACAAATTATTTTTGATATTAATATCGAAAAGTTCGATGTTTCCATGAAAATTGATCACCTCAAAACCTTTTTGACGATTATTGAGACAGGCTCCCTTTCCAAGGCGGCCGAGCGGCTCAACATGACGCAATCCACGGTTTCAGCCCGCCTCAAGTCGCTTGAGGATGAAATGGGCCAGCCTCTGATCAACCGCAAAAAGTCTGGCATAACCATGACGGCGGCGGGGTCCCGGTTGCAGGGCTATGCCGAGGCGATGCAGGATTTGTGGCGACAGGCGAGGCATGAAATAGCCCTGCCAGCCATCATGGGTAAGAGTGTCAGCCTGGGCGTGCATACTGCGCTCTGGGATGATCTGGGGCAGGCCTCGCTTTCCGCGCTTTACCGGCGTTATCCGACCATGCCGATCACGATCCGCCTGTGCAGCAGTCAGGAGCTGAAAGAGAGCATGGAAAAAGGGCTGATTGATGCCGCCCTTGCGATCCAGCCCAGCTATACCCCTGATCAGGTGATGCATGAGCTGTCCCCCGGAAAGCTGATCCTGGTTTCGACCCGTGCCGATAGCCCCGTGATGCATGACCGGTTTTATGTTTTTGTTGAATACAGCTCGGAATTCTCACGGCTCCACGCCGCCGCTTATCATTCGGCGGGGACGGCACGGCTGTCGTTCAATTCACCCCGGCAATGCCTCGATTTTCTGCTCGACCATGGCGGTTCCGCCTATATGCCGCAGGAAATGGCGGAACCCTATATCAAGAACGGTGAGCTGCATGCCCTTGGTGGCGCGCCTGAATTTCAGCTTCCGCGATACCTGGTCATGACCAGCATCCTTGATGAGCGGGTGCCGGAACTGGCCCGGATCATGAAATCATCCAGTGGCCTCAACACCACGGGCTGAGCAGTTTCAATCAACATCCTGCCAGTCCTCATGACGCATGGTGAGGGCATGGGACCGGTTGTCACCGCCAACCAGATCATGCAGGTCAAACTGCGGTGAGGTGTTGGTGAAATTATGGACATGGGCGATGATCTGATGCTCATCCACCAGCACAACACCATAGGCCGGTTCGGTCAGATCGCCCCTGATAATCCTGTCATCCCCATCCAGATCAAGCCGGGATTGATGGTTCAGCCCGCGCATGAAGGAAAAGGAAAAGCCATGCCAGTTGCCGCTGATAACGCGGTGAACATGGCCGAACAGCATATGCCTGATCTTGTCGCGGTGACGTTCCAGCACAGGCAGCAGTTTTTCGCCATCCCTGTTCCTGATCCGGTCAAGGCTGGTAATACCAACGTCAAAAGGCGGGTGATGCATGAACAAAAGCCCGGGCTGCTTGAGGCCGGAAAGGGTTTTATTGAGCCAATCGAGGCGTTTTTCGCAATATTCGCCGTGATGACCCTTCGGGGCCTTGGTATCGGTCAGGATGAACGGCCCCACCGGGGTTTCCAGTTTCTGCTGAAGATAGCCGTATTCGTCAAATTCCATCCGGGTGAAGGCCAGATTCATGATGCCCATATCATCATGGTTGCCCATCATCAGGTAATAGGGCATCGGCAATGCATTAATGCGATCATAAAACGCCTTATAGGCCGCTTGATCCCCCCAATGCGTCAGATCACCCGTGATCACCACAAAGGCGGCATCAGCGTGATCAGTGGCGATGCTCTCAACAGCCAGCTCAAGCCGCCGCCGGGGGTTCGCCCCAAACAGCAAATCGTCACCACCGATGACGTGGGTGTCGGTTAAATGGATAAATTTGAACATGGCTCTGCTCCGGAAAAAAAGGGGGAGAAGGGATAGCCCCTCTCCCCCCGGGTGTGATGGTTCTTTAACGTGGCATCAGGTCGCCGGCTTCTTCGGCAATTTCTTCTTGAAGTTCAGCAACATCAGTTGCCTCACCGGTTGCCAGTCTTTCCATACCGTCGTAGATAACCTGGGTGATGGCAAGGCCGTTTTCACCCGGGTAGGCGAGCCAGTCACGCAGCAGGGGCAGCTGGTCAACAGCGGTCTGCTTGTTCGGGTTTGCCTTGTAGAAATCAGCCAGGATGATTTCATTGGCAGCCTTGTTTGGCGGCATGTAACCGGTGGTCTTGGCAACCTCGGCAGCGCCTTCACCTGAGGTAATGAACTTGAGCCAGGCCCATGCTGCTTCACGGACCTTGGGGTCATCAGAAGTGGAGGTCATCATGGCGGCGTTACCACCAGCCGGAAGGCCGATAGGCTTGCCGTTGTTGACACCCGGGATACCCGGGAAAGGACCGGTTTTGAGGGCGAAGTCACCCTTGGTGCGCTCAACCGTGCCGAGGGCGGAGGTTGACCAGTACATCATGCCGATTTCACCGGCCGCGAAGGAAGCCAGGGCTTCTTTCCAGGACAGGTTCTGCATTTCGCATTCACGGAAAATCCGGTTCATGGTTTCCAGTGCAAGCGTGGCTTCCTTGCTGTCAAGGTTGATGGTGTTGCCATCGACAATGGCCTTGTCCTGCGACCACAGCATGGCCTGCATGAACCAGTTGCCGGTGATGTTCCAGCCCCAGAAAATCGGGTTCTTGATGCCGTTGGATTTCATCACCTTGCAGGCTTCGATGACTTCGTCCCAGTTGGTTGGCAGTGAATTGATGCCGCCCTCTTTCAGGATATCCATGTTGTAATATCCAACCGGCAGGGAGATGGAAAACGGCAGGCCATGGACGTTGCCGTCAAACTTGGACAGGTTCAGCATCGCTTCATGGTAGCCGTCCTTTTCGAAATCGGCTTCCTTGGCAATGTAGGGTTCCAGTGACTTGGCAATACCCTTTTCCACCAGAATGGCCTGGCGGTTGAGGCCCTGCATGGTCACATCAGGCAGGTTGCCGGATGTTGCTTCGCGCAGGATAGTATTGGTACCATCCTCGTAGCTTTCATACGTTGCACGGAATTTGATTTCGATGTTAGGGTGCTTTTCCTTGAAGGAAGGCATCATGGCCTCATAGGTCACATCGAAAAGATGAGGATAAGGATAGCCGAATTCAACAACAACCTTGTCAGAATGACTTCCTGCAAACGCGGAAGACACAGAGGCTACTGCAAGAATCGCAGCTGAGATGAGGGTCTTTTTCATAAGTCAACTCCATCGCTGTGTAGAGCCCCCTGAGCAATTGCCGTTGCTTGGGGGGCTTGCTTTTCCACCGCACCATGCGGAGGAATTTCGTGGGGGGATCACTTCATTCCGGTGAGTGTAATCCCCTCAATAAATCGTTTCTGTGCCAGCAGGAATGCCACGATCAACGGCGTGACAATCACGGTGGCGGTGGCCATCATCGGCCCATAAAAACTGCCATCGGCATCACCCTTGAATTCCCTTAATCCAAGCGGCGGTGTGAACAGGCTGCGGTCACCGGTGATGACGATGCGCGGCCAGAAATAATCGTTCCAGTGCGCCACCACGGAAAAAATCGCAAAGGCGAGCAGGGCAGGAATGGCGGTTGGCAACATGACCCGCCAGACAATGGCGTATTCGGACATGCCATCCATGCGGGCAGCGTCAATCAGATCATCCGGCACGGTCATGAAAAACTGCCGCATCAGGAAAATGCCGAAAACCGAAATCGTCCACGGCACAATGAGCGCGGCGTAGGTGTTGATCAGTTCAACCTTGGCCAGCATGATATAGAGCGGCAGGGCAATGGCATGGACCGGGATCAGCAGCCCGAGGATCACCATGTTGAAGACAGTCTCCCGACCCCAGAAACGCAGTTTCGACAGGGCGAAGGCCGCGGGTAAGGCCACAACAATCTGGATCAGGAAAATGGAGACGGTAACAATAACGCCGTTGAGCAGGTAGCGGAGCAGCGGGGCTTGCGAAAACGCCTTGCTGTAATTGAAGACCACCGGGATCATTGAGCAATCCTGTTCAACCTCGGCCATAAAGGCCTTGCGGACACCATCATCATCCAGCCCCGGAAAACGCGGCCTGAGGGCGATCACCTCATCCTTGTTGGGGTCTTGCAGCTTGACGCAGCGTTCATCGACCATCAGTTCCTGCGAGCCGAAGAAACCGCCGGTATTGCGTTCGATCTCACCCGGGCTTTTGAACGAGTAGCTGACCATCATGTAAAACGGCACCAGCACGATCAGCGCGCCGACTATCAGCACCGCGTGTTTGATGGTTGAGGACAGGGAGAAGGCGTTGATCATGCGTAATGCGTCTTTCGGTCAATGAACCAGCGCTGGATCAGGGTCACCACGATCACAAACATCAGGAAGATAACGGTAATGGCGGCCCCTGTGCCGAGCAGGTTCTGTTTGATGCCCTTCTCATAAATGGCGAACATCATCACATAGGCTGTTTTGCCGGGGCCTCCGCTATCGGGGAAGATAGCCTCAACAGTATCGAAAACCTGAAAGGACCGGATCACCGTGATGGTCACCACAAAGACCGTGGTTGGCCCCAGCATCGGCCAGGTGATCAGCCGGAACCGTTCCCATGCGCTGGATGCCCCATCCATCTCGGCAGCGTGATAGAGATCCCTTGGCACCGATGTCAACCCGGCCAGATACAGCACCATGTTGAACCCGAAGGATTGCCAGATGCCGATGAAACAAATTGTCCAGAGAGCATAATCACGGTCACCCAGCCAGAGCGGGAAGCCATTG
>NTKX01000026.1 GCA_002457135.1 SAR116 cluster bacterium MED-G04 | reverse complement strand
GTCTGGAGCAGCTGGATCTGGCTGATTTTGGCGACCCCGCCAATGGCCAGCGCCCGATACCAGAAAAAAAACCCGACCAGTGAATTGATGAGGGCAAGAAAACAGAACGCCGCCCATGCCGATAGCGGCATTACCTGGAACGAGGACCAGTCACCATAAATCATCGTCAGCGGGATGAGCAGCGGCAGGGAGACAACCAGCGTCCAGCAGATCACCTGCCATCCACCCAGCTCCCGCGCCAGCAAACCACCCTGGGCATAGCCAAGCCCGGCGAAAAGCACCGCACCAAGCAGCGCCAGATCACCCCGGTAAAGCGCCAGATCAGCAGTCCCGCCCGCGCTGATCATGGAATAGATCGCAATCGTCAAAAACCCGGTGAGCGCCACCAGCCAGAACAGCCAGCTCGGCCGTTCACGCGACAGGAAACACCCGGAAAGAGCGGTCGCCAGTGGCAATCCACCCAGAATAACGCCGCCATGGCTGGATGGCACCGTTTCCATCCCCACCGCCGTCAGAACCGGAAACCCGAAGGCAATACCGCTGGCAACCACCGCCAGCCGCACCCATTGCCCCGGGGTTGGCCAGGGCTGCCTCAAAACAAAGAGAATCCCCGTCGCCACAACAGCCGCCAGCAGGCTCCGCCCAAAACCGATATCCCAGACCGAAAGATACGGCGTCAGGTATTTGGTGATCGGCAAGGTCAGCCCGAACGCCATCACCGCCATCAACCCGAGTCCGTAGCCAAGATTTTCGTTTTTAGCCATTGCGGCCTCCGAAGCAGGGTAAACTATTCAAGCCAACTATGTGTTTTTCCACTGGTATCAAAACACATTGCTTGAAGAGATTTTGTAAAATGAAGGAAAAATGAAGATTGGGATTAGCTTAAAGGCTAACCAACAGGGGAAACTTGGCAACGAGAATATTGCCACCATGGCAATTTAATCCAGGGGGTTCCTCATCAGGTTGAACCTCAATTCTAGCCAGAAAACGCAATTAAAGTCCAGTGATGATAGAGGGGGAGATCAACAAACATATTCATCAGGGAAGCATGAGATGGTTTGCAGAGGCAGCAGGAGTGCATTCACCATCCAACAGCAGACGCAACGCCGCGTTCTCCTTACCAATCGTAAAATCAAGCCACCTCCCCCCAGATGATGAATGAGTGTGTGGCAATATTTACGGTTGAAATGCCAAATCACCGAAATATGATGTTGTATTCACCGGCTGCCCTTCCTTTCAGCAACTAATCAGATTTTTCCATGGATACATTGTGTTACACGACCGGATATTTTGCCACTCGTTCCCCTGGATGTTCCCCTGGACGTTCATCGGGGCGCATCATGGTGGTGCTTTGCCTGATGATGGCCTCCATGATGGGGTTGCCTGCCATGGCAGCGGACCCTTCGATTATTATTCAGTCCACCACCTCCACCAAGAATTCGGGCCTTTATGATTATATTCTGCCGATCTATGAACGGGACACCGGGCTTTCGGTCCGGGTGGTTGCGGTTGGCACGGGGCAGGCGATCAACAATGCCCGAAACTGTGATGGTGACGTGCTGGTGGTGCATTCGAAAGCTGATGAGGAACAATTCGTCCGTGACGGGTTCGGGATCAGTCGGCGTGATGTGATGTATAACGATTTCGTGGTGATCGGGCCTGCGGCTGATCCCGCCGGGCTGGCGCAGGCTTCAACCATCAATGATGCCATGATGCGGATTGCGGATTCCCGGGCCAGCTTTATCTCACGCGGGGATAACAGCGGCACGCATAAGGCCGAAATCCGGCTCTGGCAGAAAGCCGGTGTTGATCCGCTTTCCGGGTCAGGGCAATGGTACCTTGAAACGGGTCAGGGCATGGGCGGCTCGCTCAACCTGGCGGTTGAGATGGGGGGCTATATCCTGTCGGACCGGTCAACCTGGCTGGCCTTTGGCAATCGCGGCCAGCATGATATTGTTTTTGAAGGCGATGATCGGCTGTTCAACCAGTATGGCGTGATTGTCATCAACCCCGATCAATGCCCCGCGATGCACCTGGAACAGGCCCGGCGTTTTGCCGACTGGCTGGTTTCATCGAGCGGGCAGGATGCGATCAATGCCTATACCGTCAAGGGCCAGCAGCTGTTTTTCGCCAATGCCCGCTGATAAAATGTTGCCTCAATTTTTATTCCTGCAAGGAAGGACCAACGCATGACCCCGCCAGAAGAGAACCCAGAAGGTAGTGCAGAATTCATCCGGCTGTGGCCAACGCTGTTCATGGCGGTCACCCTGCCCGGGAGCGATGCCGCCAACAGCATCCTCAGCTCACTGGTGATGCAGAGCAACGCCGAACAGGAACAGATGACAACCAACTACCTTGAACAGAACCTGTTTCAGTCCGATCACCCCGCCATCGGCTGGCTGACCCAGTGCTGCACCCACGCTGTCATGGAATACGCAAGGGAACTGGGCATGGGTGATATGCCTGAATTTTCGTTGCAGGGCTGGCCCAACGTCAATTTCAGGGGTGATTACCACAACCTGCACAACCACCCGCATTCGTGGCTGTCAGGGACCTATTACCTCAACGTGCCTGATCAGGATGATGCCGAAACCTTCCGGTCCGATCTCAACCCCGGGGCGATCAGTTTCTTTGACCCGCGCGGGGCCACCAACATGACCGCGATGATGGGCGACGGCCAGCATGACCCTGAATACCGCCGCGTCCCCAAGGCGGGGGAGCTGTTTTTATGGCCAGCCTTCCTCTATCACCTCGTGCATCCCAATCTGGTGGAAACGCCGAGGCTGTCGATTTCATTCAACGTTGTGGTCTCATCCAGGAACAGGCAACCGGGTTAGATCATGACCCGATGATGTTGTGATCAGGGCCGTAGGGGAAGCCGGTGATATTCTCGTTACCGTCCTCGGTGATGATCAGGATATCATGCTCACGATACCCCCCTGCCCCGGGTTGGCCATCGGCGATGGTCAGCATCGGTTCCATGGAAATCACCATGCCCGGCTCCAGCACCGTGTCAATGTCTTCCCGCAGCTCCAGCCCGGCCTCACGACCATAGTAATGCGACAGCACCCCGAACGAATGGCCATAGCCAAAGGTGCGGTATTGCAGCAGGTCACGCTCTTCAAAGAAATCGTTGATCCTGAGCGCGATATCACTGCAACGCGCCCCGGGTTTCAGCAGGCTCATGCCGTATTCATGGGCGCCGACATTGGCCTGCCAGATCGCCATGCTGGCATCATCGACTTCCTCAACAAACAGCGTGCGTTCCAGCGCGGTGTAATAGCCCGAGATCATCGGAAAGGTGTTGAGCGACAGGATATCCCCCAGTTCCAGCATCCGCGCCGTCACCGGGTTATGCGCACCATCGGTGTTGAGGCCTGACTGGAACCAGATCCAGGTGTCACGGTATTCGGCATCAGGAAAGGATCGGGCGATTTCCAGTTCCATGGCATCACGCCCGGCCATGGCAACGTCGATTTCCCGGGTCCCGGCCCTGATGGCATCACGAACCGCATAGCCGCCGACATCGGCAACTCGCGCTCCCTCCCGGATCAGGGCGATTTCAGCCGCTGATTTGTGCATCCGCTGGGTCATCACCGCAACCGCGATATCCACGCTTGATGACGGCTTCAGGAAGGCGTTCATCCTGTCCATCTGGATGAGGGTCATGTGATCACCCTCATAGCCGATCACAGCCCCCTCACCGGTGACTGATCTGATGGCACGCCAGTAATTGTCCCGCGCCCAGTCGGTGTAGGTGATGTTGTCGCCATGGCAACGCCGCCATGGCTGGCCCGCGTCAATCCCGGCGGAGATGGTGACGCTGTCAGCAGCGGTGACCACCAGCCCGTAAGGACGGCCAAAGGCGCAGTAAAGGAAGCCTGAATAATAGGCGATGGAATGCATCGATGTGAAAACAGCAGCATCAACGCCGGTATCAGCCATAATGCGCCTGAGACCCGCCAGGCGAGCGTCGTATTCAGCATCATCAAACGGCAGAACCGCTTTTTCACCGTTGTGATAACGGTACATTTCGGGGCGTGCAGTCATTTAGACCCTCCATTAAATCCGGTAACAGGATTCCCATAAAAGAAGGTCCCGGCGTTCAGGACAATAACGCGGCACGGCAGGGGCTAAATTGCCTTTTACCACTGCCGGAGCGACGCCATCGCTCAAGCCGTCTGCATGATGGATTGACTCGATGCCGCGATCAAGATTTTTTCCCTGTGGACGGCTGATTTTCTCAGGTCTACTACCGCAATCAGGTGATTTTCCTGCCGAGACCATCCAGCATGGTCAGGCATGATGCCAGCTGGTCGATACTGATGAACTCATCGGCCTTATGCGCCTGGTCGATGCTGCCCGGCCCGCAGACAACCGCTGATAAACCATAATCCCCACCATAATCCCCACCATCATCCCCACCGGCATCCCCACCAGCATAACGGCCCATGGCCTGAAACAGCCCTGCTTCCGTGCCAAAGGCAACCAGCCCGGCGGTGTTGCTGCCGGTCAGCGCCATCATCAGGGTTTTGGCCTCATTCTCATCCATAGGCTGCAACCCTTCAACCTCACCGATGGTGGTGGTGATGATCGCCGCGCCATCATGCCCGGCCTTCATTTCAGGCAACAGCGTATCCTCAACAAAGCGGTTCAGGCTATCCCTGAAATAGGTGAAATCGTCACGGTTGATGGGCCTGAATTCCCAGTCAACCTCGGCGCTGGGGGCGATGACATTATGCGCCACGCCGCCCCTGATGCCGCCGATATTCATGCTGGTATAGGGCGGGGTGAAGGGGCTGTCATCCGGGGCGCGGGATTTCATCTCCTGCCTCAGGGCAATCAGTTTCATGATATAGCGGGCGGCGTATTCGGCGGCGTTGACCCCGCCTTCGGGGTTGGAGCCATGCCCGGGCTGGCCAGTGAAACGGGTGGTGTATTCGCAGCATCCCTTATGCCCTTCAATCACCTGCATTTCGGTTGGCTCCCCGATAATAGCCATGGCCGGGCGATAGCCGCGCCGATGCAATTCAGGGATCATGTCCTGCGCCCCGAGGCAGCCGGTTTCCTCATCATGGGTGAAGGCAAAATGGAGCGGCCTGGTCAGGGCCTGATCTTTCATGTGCCGGGCGAAAGCAAGGCTGGCGGCGATAAAACCCTTCATGTCGGCTGTCCCCCGGCCATAGAGCAGGCCGTCCTCCTCAGTCATGCGGAACGGATCATGCGTCCAGTCCTGGTCAGTGACAGGGACAACATCGCTATGCCCCGACAGGATGATCCCGCCATCGGTATCAGGGGAGCCATCATCGGGGGCCATTGTGGCAAACAGGTTCGCCTTGGTGCCGGTGGCATCCTCCATGATCTCAACCCTTGCGCCGCAATCCTCCAGCCTTCCCGCCATATCGTTGATCATGGCCATGTTGCTGTCGGTGGAAACCGTCGGGCAGGCGATCAGGTCATCAAGGATGCTAACAGTCTCCTCAAGCGCTGTTTTATCGAGGCTGGTCATTTCGGTGCTGCTTTCATCATTTCACGAACATCTTCCGGGGCCGGTGGCAGAAAGTTTCTGCCGGGCCTGTTTCCCTGATGAGGATGGATTCGGTGATCTCAATCCCCCAGTCGTCCATCCACAGCCCGGGCATGAAATGAAACGTCATCCCGGGTTTGAGAATGCTGTCATCCTCTGGCCTGAGGGAAATCGTCCGCTCCCCCCAATCCGGCGGATAGCTGATCCCGATAGGATAGCCGCAGCGTGCGCCGCGCTCAATCCCGGCGCGTTCCAGCGGGGCCGCCAGCGCGTTGGCAATATCAGCGGCCCGGTTTCCGGCACGGGCAGCATCCAGCCCGGCTTCCAGCCCTTCCACCAGCGCGGCCTCGGCCCGTTTCAGATCATCGGGGGGCGTGCCGAGGAAAATCGTCCGGCAGAACGGCGTGTGATAGCGGCGATAGCATCCCGACACCTCAAAGAACGTGGCCTCACCCTCAGCGAAGGATCGGCCATCCCATGTCAGATGCGGGGCCGCGGCATCGGTGCCGGAGGGCAGGAGCGGAACAATCGCGGGATAATCGCCCCAGGCATCATCAACCCCGCGGAGTGCATCGCTGTAAATCGAGGCCGCGATTTCATTCTTGGGGACCCCCGGTTCAACCCGGTCGAGCAGACCGTCAATGATCTTTTCCGAAATCCGCGCCGCCTTGCGCATGAAATCCAGCTCTTCGGCTGATTTGATGCCGCGTTGCCAGTTCACCAGCGCGGTGGCATCGGTGAAGGTCTTCCCCGGCATGGCCTCAACCAGCGTGGTGTAGGCCTTGGCCGAGAAATAGTAGTTATCCATCTCAACCCCGATGGTCTGGCCCGCGCCGTGATCATTCAGCCGCATGGCCAGATCCTGCATCGGGTGGCGTTCCGATGACTGCACATAGCCATCGTCATAACCATGGATACGGTCATCATCCATCCAGACGGTCCTGAGCGCACCATTGGCATCCTGCCGCCGGCCCCACCACACAGGGTCACGGTCCAGAAAAACGATCACGCCCTGATGCACATAGAATGACCAGCCGTCATACCCTGTCAGCCAGGCCATGTTGGATGGATCGGTGACAAAAAGCGTATCCATCCCTGCCGAATCCATGGCCTGACGAACAAGGCCCAACCGGCGTTCGTATTCGCCCCGGCTAAAAGGGATATATTTATTTATCATGGTATTTTTCCCCATCAGATCATTCCTGTCTTCAAAATTGAAATGACTCTCCTTATTACAATCACATCGCGACATGTTCGGCAAATCCTTACTGTCATGCGAAAGACATCGCTTTTTTGAAAAAAATACTGGAGTTAATCCAATTTTATTGTCTATGGTGAAACGTCACGGACATTCGCATCAAAAAGATCGAAAGGTGAACCAATTGGCCACAGCAAATGAGAATGCATTCGTCAAGTTTGACCGGGTGCAGAAAAGTTATGATGGCGAAACACTGGTGGTGAAAGACCTTAATCTGGAGCTGCCGAAGGGCGAATTCCTGACCATGCTTGGCCCCTCGGGTTCAGGCAAGACAACCTGCCTGATGATGCTGGCCGGTTTCGAAACACCCACCCATGGCGAAATCCTGCTCGATGGCATCTCTATCAACAACATCCCGCCGCATAAGCGCGGCATCGGCATGGTGTTCCAGAATTACGCGCTGTTCCCGCATATGACGGTTGCTGAAAATCTCGCCTTCCCGCTTGAGGTCCGCAACATCAGCAAATCGGATCGTGAGGCCAAGATCATGCGCGCCCTCGATATGGTTGAGATGGGCAGCTTTGCATCACGCCGCCCGGCCCAGCTTTCGGGTGGCCAGCAACAGCGGATTGCCCTGGCGCGGGCGCTGGTGTTTGAACCCGAACTGGTGCTGATGGATGAACCGCTCGGCGCACTGGATAAACAGTTGCGGGAAAAAATGCAGTTTGAAATCACCAATCTTGCCCATGCGCTCGGCATCACGGTGGTCTATGTGACCCATGACCAGACCGAGGCGCTGACCATGTCGGATCGTGTGGCTGTTTTCAACGATGGCCGTATCCAGCAGCTCGCCAGCCCTGACCAGCTCTACGAAGAACCTGAAAACAGTTTCGTGGCGCAGTTCATCGGGGAGAATAATACCCTCCATGGCGAAATCCGCGAAATTAACAAAAAGAAAGCCGTGGTTCAGCTCGACAGCGGCCAGCTGATTGACTGCAAACCCGTCAACGTCAACAAGGTCGGGGACAGGACTTGTGTTTCGATCCGCCCTGAGCGCGTTGAATACAACCAGAAGCGAATGCAGAAAGGCGCCCATACGCTAAAGGCCGAAGTGCTGGAATTCATCTATATGGGTGATCTTTTCCGGACCCGCCTGCGGGTTGCCGGTAATGACGAATTTATCATCAAGACGCGCAATGCGCCTGACCAGACACGGCTTCAGCCCGGTCAGGAAATTGAAATCGGCTGGTTGCCGGAGGATTGCCGCGCCCTTGATGCCTGAGTTTCATGTTCGGGTGAGCCGGGCATGAAAATTTTTGGTCTGTGCTTTGAGTTCCCGCAAGCAGGCCATGTAGAAAATGTCGGGAAGGGAGTATTAAAATGAAACTTATCAAGACTCTTCTTGCGGTATCCGCGCTCAGCGTAGCCGCAGGTTCAGCACTTGCTCAGGAAATGACGATTGTTTCCTGGGGTGGTGCCTATTCCAAGTCACAGCTGAAAGCTTATCACGAGCCCTACAGCGCCAAAACCGGCGTTACCATCATCAACGATGACAGCTCTGCCGAGGCGGTTGCCAAGCTCCGTGCCATGAACGAGGCCGGTAACGTAACCTGGGATGTTGTTGACGTTGTTGCTGCTGATGCATTGCGTCTCTGTGATGAAGGCCTGGCCATGGAAATTGATGCTGACAGCCAGCTCGCTCCTGCACCAGACGGAACCTCTGCCGCCGATGATTTCGGTGACCTGATGGTTTCCGAGTGCTTCATCCCGCAGATCGTGTATTCCACCACTTTCGGTTATCGCACCGACATGGTTGGCGGCAAGACACCGGACAACATCTGTGACGTTTTTGACCTGGCTACCTACCCTGGCAAGCGTTCGCTGGAAAAGCGTCCGATCAACAACATGGAATGGGCCCTGCTCTGTGACGGTGTTGCCAAGGGCGACGTCTATGACGTTCTTGCAACCGATGCCGGTCAGAACCGCGCACTCGCCAAGCTCGACACCATCAAGGACAGTGTCATCTGGTGGAACGCCGGTGCCGACACACCCCAGCTTCTGGCTGATGGTGAAGTTGTCATGGGTTCAACCTACAACGGCCGTCTGTTCAGCGTTATCGAAGAGCAGAAGCAGCCTGTTGCCATGCTCTGGGATGCCCAGGTGTTCGACCTTGACGGCTGGATCATTCCTGCCGGGCTGAGCGAAGAGCGCAAGAAGCGCGCCCTGGACTACATCTACTTTGCCACGGACACACAGCGTCTTGCTGATCAGGCGAAGTACATTTCCTACGGTCCTGCACGTGCCTCCTCCGCTCCACTGGTTGGCAAGCACGCCGAACTGGGGATCGACATGGCTCCGCATATGCCAACCGATCCTAACAACGCAAAGAACACCTTCCTGTATAACTACTCCTTCTGGGCTGATTATCGGGATGACATCGATGCGAAGTGGCAGGCTTGGCTGGCCAAGTAAGCCATCATACTGAAAGGGGAAAGGGGCCTTGTGGCCCCTTTCTTCCATACCTGAATTGAAATAGACAAGTTTACGATCATGACCGATCAATCCAGCACTCAGCCTATTCTCGCGGCCGATGGCGTACCGCTGAAAAAGTCGCTTTCACGGGCCCTGCGGCGCCAGAAAATGCGCGCCCTGCTGCTGATCTCGCCCCTGCTGATTTTCGTCATGCTGACCTTTATTCTGCCCATCGGCAACATGCTGTTCCGGTCGGTCCAGAACGATATCGTCTCCAACATCATGCCGAACACGGTGATCGCGCTCCAGGACTGGATGCCCGATGGTGACACACTGCCTGATGAGACTGTTTTTGAGGCTGCGTTCTATGATCTTTTCGTGGCCGCCAAGGCGAAAGAGCATACCAAGCTGGGAACCCGCCTCAACTATGAGCAGACGGGCATTTCCTCCACCTTCCGCAAGAGCGGTCGCGGTATCAGCAAACCCGGCAAGGCGCTGGCCAAGGATATGGCGGGTATCGACAAATCATGGTCCAAGGCCGCAACCTTTGATGCGCTTTTCAATGCCAGATCAGGCGGTACCAGATCAGGCGGCGCTGATACCACGCTGCTGCGCGCCCAGCGTGACCGGCTGAACCAGCTCAAAGGCAAGGATTACAAGGGTGATATTGGTTTTGCCCCATCGCTGGAAATGGCCATGGCCCTGCCGATGGCTTCGCGTGAATACACTTACTGGGCGCTCTTTATGGCACTGGAAAAGGATAAGGATTTCAAGAAGGGCAAGGTTTCCGAGGCTATTTATGTTGCCCTCGCCGATGACCTCACCAACCCTGCGCTGGCGGACAGGATCGCTGGCCTCACCGGCCCTGATGCTGAGCTGATCCAGAAAACAGCGGCGGCGTTCCGTGACCGTCCCCGGATCAGTTACACCGACCTCATGCTCGGCGTGAATGAGAACTGGGGCAACCCGATGGTGTGGGAGACGATCAAGCTGCATTCGCCAGCCTATACCGGCGGCTATTTCCTGAACGCGGTTGATATGCGCAAGACGCTGGAAGGCCCAGCCATCCAGCCTGAAAACAAGCAGATCCTGATCATCCTGTTCCAGCGCACCCTCAAGATGTCGCTGATCATCACTGTCAGCTGTATCCTGCTCGGCTATCCGGTGGCGTGGCTGCTGGCCAATCTGCCGGTGCGGGTTTCCAACCTGCTGATGATCCTGGTGCTGTTGCCGTTCTGGACCTCGCTCCTGGTGCGAACCTCGGCGTGGAAGGTGATGCTGCAACAACAGGGGGTGATCAACGAAGTGCTGGTCTGGCTCGGGATTGTTGCTGATAACAACCGGCTGGAGATTATCAACAACCAGTTCGGCACCATCGTTGCCATGACCCATATTCTGCTGCCCTTCATGATCCTGCCGATGTATTCGGTGATGCAGACGATCCCGCCTAGTTACATGAGGGCCGCCAAATCACTGGGGGCAACAAACTGGACCGCGTTCTGGCGTGTCTATTTCCCGCAATCGGTGCCGGGGATCGGGGCGGGTTCAATCCTCGTCTTCATTCTGGCGATCGGGTATTACATCACGCCTGAGATCGTAGGCGGAACCGAGGGTGTCTTTATCTCAAACCGGATTGCCTATCATATTTCCAGCTCGCTCAACTGGGGGCTGGCGGCGGCCCT
Organism: SAR116 cluster bacterium MED-G04; assembly: GCA_002457135.1. Taxonomy (GTDB): domain Bacteria; phylum Pseudomonadota; class Alphaproteobacteria; order Puniceispirillales; family UBA1172; genus UBA1172. Next base: position 12,327 of record NTKX01000026.1, on the reverse strand, counting down.
TGGCGCAATCCTGCTGGCGGTGGTGCTGGTGCTTTACTGGGCCTATGACAAGATTGTCGGCATCGACAACGTGAAACTTGGATAACGCGGAACCGGGATAACAGCGATGGCCATTCTGACACCGATTTCACGCAAACCCCTGCAATTCGTGCTGCCTATTCTGGCGGCGGTCGGGGCTATTTTAGGGCTGCTGGTCGGGACCTCAAACGGAAACAGCCTTGGCGGGTTGGTGATCGGTGCGCTTGGCTTCACCGGGCTTTCCCTTGCTGCCATCAAGCTGCCGATTGCTGAGAAAGCGGCACGCTGGATCATCGTTTTTGTCTTTGCCATTGGCGGCTATATGCTGGCCAACCTTGCCCTTGGCCTGCTTGGGCTGATGGTCGGGGCCTTCACGGGATGGTTCGTCTACTGGCTCTATGAGGGGCGGTACCGGGCCAAGCTGCTGCCCTACCTGACCCCGTCCCAGGTGTTGTGGCATTATACGTTCCGGATGATCTGCGGGGCTATTTTCTTCTTTCTGATTTCGCCCATCATTGTGGTGATGCCGCTGTCCTTTAATGCGCAGGATTTCTTCACCTTCACCGAAAAGATGCTGGCGCTTGACCCTGAAGGGTATTCGCTCAAGCACTATGCCGATTTCCTCGGCATCAGGTACGATTCGAACGGCGAATGGATACGGTCTTTCTGGAACTCCCTCATTATTGCGCCGCTGGCAACGATGATTTCGGTTTCCCTCGGCACCCTCGCCGCCATCGGGTTGAGCCAGTCGCATGTACCCGCCAAGCGGGCGATCATGGCGATCCTGATCTCACCCATGATTGTGCCGCTGATCATCTCCGCCACCGGCATGTTTTTCTTCTACGCCAAGATGGGCAATTTCCTCGAAGGCACGGTTGGCCTCGATAAGGATTTTGTCGGCTATATCAAGGTGGTGCTGGCCCACGCGGTGCTGGGCATTCCCTTTGTCATTATCACGGTGACGGCAACGCTGGTCGGTTTTGACCGGTCATTGACCCGGGCGGCGGCCAGCATGGGCGCGGGGCCGGTGACGACATTTTTCCGGATCCAGATGCCGCTGATCCTGCCCGGCGTGATCTCAGGCGGCCTGTTTGCCTTTATCACCTCGTTTGATGAGGTGGTGGTGGTGATGTTCATCGGCTCGGCCAGCCAGAAAACCCTGCCCTGGCAGATGTTCCTAGGCCTGCGTGAACAGATCAGCCCGACTATTCTGGCGGTGGCAACAATCCTTGTGGCCCTGTCGATTGCCCTGCTCGCCACGCTGGAAATCCTGCGCCGTCATTCCGAACGCCTGCGCGGCATGACCCCGACCTGATCCTGATCTTCTCCGGCCGATAAAATTACCTGCCGTGGCTGCGGTCATAACCGTTGGGTGGTGGCGGGGTCCAGCCGGTGAGCGCGCCATCCTCCGGGGCAAAAACCTCAACCTTCAGCGGATAGCAGGATGCAACATCGCTTGAATGTTCGGATGAACAATCCCCGCCCGGGCAGGCTGAAAGCGCACCCAGAATGTTGATCTCGGCAAAAAACTCCAGGTAATCGCCGGGGCGGACCGGGCTGGCCTTCATGAAATATTGCCCGGTGTCACGGGTGAACCCGGTGCACATGAAAACGTTGAGAACATCATGGACATGGGGTTCAGCCTCCCCCAGGGATAGACCCAGATGGTCCGACAATGCCCCGGTCAGGTTCGAATGGCAGCAATGATGATACTGCCCGCCCGCCAAGAGGTTATGGGTATAGGGGTCGCACCTCGTGCCGATAACATCATGGACCGAGCCGCCAAATTTATCCATGCCATACCAGTTGAGCGTATCGTGAGTGATGGTCGCCATGGGCCGCATCCCGGGGAATGATGACCACATCCGTTCACCCGTGGTGATATGCGTGCCATGGAGGGCGCGGGTTTTGCCCGAATAAAACCGTTCCGCCAGATCATCAGCGTTCCAGAGATTGAGATCACCGACCTGCGGCCCCTCTACCGAGCTGATCCGGAAGAAATGACCTTGCGGGGCATGAAAACAGGCGGCATCGCGCGGGTTGACAAGAACCTCATCAATTTTGCTGGCTCCTTGGCGGGCGGATTGATAGAGCACCAATGGCACCGGCGGCAGTGTATCATTGGGGTAGCAGATGACGGGCCTGACCGAGCGTCTTGCATCGGCATCATGGGGGGGCGTAGCTGTAACAGGGGGCATGGTGATGATCCTTGTCTGTCTTTTCAAAATAGTGTTAGCATTTCGGGCATAAGTAAAGTTGCTGCATGGCCCGGACCTGAAACATATCGTCCCGGATCATGCCCCAAGAGAAAGAGCGAACCCATGCTCAAGAATGCTTTTCGCCATCAGGCCGGTCATATCATGTGTCCTGAGGCACCCTTCCCCAGTGTTGATGCTATCGCCCCGATGAAACTGCTGGAACGCTGCCCCGACTACAGCGAAACCCCGCTCCATCATCAAACCGTTGAAGGGCTGGATGCCACGTTTTTCGTCAAGGATGAACGCCAGCGCATGGGGCTTGGCAGTTTCAAGGCGCTTGGCGCCGCCTATGTGATCGCCCATCTGGCGCAACAACGCGATGTCAGCAAGGAGGTGTTCATCACCGCCAGTGCAGGCAATCACGGCCTGTCGGTGGCGGCGGGGGCAAAGATTTTTGGCGCGAAGGCGGTTGTCTATCTGTCCAGCAGCGTACCGGAACGCTTTGCCGAACGGCTGCGCGCCCATGGTGCCGAGGTCTGCCGCGCCGGTGATGACTATGAGGCCTCCATGATAGCCGCGGTCAAGAGGGCTGGGGATCATGGCTGGACTCTCCTCTCCGATACTTCATGGGCCGGTTATACCGAGTTGCCCCATCGCCTGATGGAGGGGTATCTGGTGATGGCGGCCGAGGCGGTGAGGCAGATGCCGGAACCGCCAACCCATATTTTCCTGCAAGCCGGTGTCGGCGGGCTGGCCGCCGCCTGTGCCGCCTATTTCCGCACCGCCTGGGGGGATGATCCGCGCATCATCGTGGTTGAACCCGTGGCCGCCGCCGCGCTCCATGATGCGATCGCTGATGGCCAGCTGGTGACGGTTTCAGGGCCGGTATCGAACATGGGCCGTCTAGATTGCAAGGAAGCCTCCATGATCGCGCTCAACGGGCTTGCCCGTGATGCTGATGATTTCATGCTGATGACCGATGAATACGTTGCCAACGCGATGCTGTGCCTTGATGCCATTGGCCTTGGCACCACGCCTTCGGGCGGGGCCGGGCTGGTTGCGGCGATGTCGGATCAGGTTGATCTGCCCAAAGACTCGCGGGTGCTGGTGATCCTGAGCGAGGAAGCCTGATCATGCGCGGCTTTGCCGATGAAGAATTTGCCGCCCGGCTGGACCGGGCGCAGGCCATGATGGCTGCATCCGGGCTGGATGCCTTGTTCCTGACCACCGAACCTGAAATCCGCTATTTCACCGGCTACCTGACCCGGTTCTGGGAAAGCCCGACACGGCCGTGGTACCTGATCGTTCCGCAATCGGGGAAGCCTGTTGCGGTGTTTCCATCCATCGGGGCCGCGCTCATGGAAAAGACCTGGATTGATGATATCCGGACCTGGTCTTCGCCTGACCCGGATGATGACGGGTTGAGCCTGCTGGCGGATGCAATCGCTGAATTGCTTGGCAGCGATAGCGTGATCGGTGTTCCATCGGGCCATGAGACGCATCTGAGGATGCCACAGGCTGATTTCATGCGGCTCCAGTCGCTTTGCCCGGGGATGAGGTTTTGCGGTGATGACGGTATCATTCGCCGCCTCAGGCTGATTAAATCCGATGCTGAAATCGCCAAGATCAGGACAGCCTGCATGATCGCGGGACGGGCCTTTGACCGGGTGGGGGAGATTGCCGCCGAAGGCACCCCCCTTTCCGATGTGTTCCGCAAATTCCAGATGCTCTGCCTTGAAGAGGGCGCGGACTGGGTGCCGTATCTGGCCGGGGGCAAGGGCGCGATGGGGTATGATGATGTCATCTCACCCGCCAGTGATGAGCCGCTCCACCATGGTGAGGTGATGATGCTGGATACAGGCATCGTCCATGACGGGTATTTCTGTGATTATGACCGGAACTATGCCGTAGGAGCTATTAAGCCTGAGGTCGCCTCAGCCTGGCAGAAATTGCTCGATGCCACCGCAGCAGGGATGGAGGCGGTGAGGCCCGGGAATACCGCGGCCGATATCTACCGCGCCATGGACCGGGTGCTGACCGGCGGCAAAGGCGGCGGTTCGGCCGGCCGTCTTGGCCATGGGCTGGGGATGCAGCTGACCGAATGGCCATCCTTTATCGCGGCGGATGAAACCGAAATCACCGAAGGCATGGTGCTGACGCTCGAACCGGGGATCACCATGCCCGATGGATCCATCCTGGTTCATGAAGATGATATCGTGCTGACAGCGGATGGGGCCATCCAGCTATCGGCCAAGGCACCGCAACAACTATGGGTGATATGATCATGTCGACCTTTGACTACACCGCAGGACCAACGGTCGCAACCCGCGCCCGGCTGGGGGTCATCATTCTGCAATCCGATGAAACGCTGGAACATGACTTGAGGCGGATGATCCCCGAAGACGGGGTCGGGGTCTACGCATCACGCATCCCCAACGCGCCTGAGGTTTCATCCGAAACCCTGGCCGAAATGGCGGGGGTGCTGACCCACACCGCAGGGCTGCTGCCCACCCGGACCGATTATGATGTTGTTGGCTATGGCTGCACCTCCGGCACGGCGGTGATCGGTGCTGACCGGATCGCCGGGATGATCCATGACGGGTGCAACACGGGCCATGTCACCGAACCGCTGACGGCCCTGATCGCGGCCTGCAAGGCGCTCAACCTGAAAAAGATTGCCTTCCTTTCGCCCTATGTTGAGGAAGTCTCCAACCGGCTCAGGCAACGGCTCGATGATGCCGGGATTGCAACGCCTCTGTTTGGCAGTTTCAATGAGGCGATTGAAAGCCAGGTTGCGCGGATTGACGGGGACAGCGTGATGGCCGCCGCCACGACGCTTTATGAAAGCGGTGACTGTGACGGTATTTTCATGTCCTGCACCAATTTGCAGACGCTCAACGTCATTGCCGAGCTTGAGGATCGGTGCGGTTGCCCGGTGCTGTCATCGAATCTGGTTCTGGCATGGCACATGATGACCCTTTCGGGGCTGTCGTCACACAACCCCCAACTTGGCTCCCTCCTCAGGCATTAGGGCATCAGGCATTAAAGCTTCAGGAATTACCCCCTCAGGCGCTGAAATTAGGCTATCCTGACGGGGAGGTTCTGTATTTTTCTGCCTGACCCGTCATTCAGGCTATCGTGTTGAGACTGGATGATTTTATTGTGATGGCTGCCTCCCCCCTGTCTGAGAATCGCTGGATGATCCTGGCTGTGCTTTTTCTGGCGCGGATGAGCATGGCGTTTCAGTTCCAGTCAGTGGCCGCCCTGTCGGGTCCCTACAGGGATGCGTTCGGTGTTTCCCTGTCTGATGTTGGCTTTCTGATCGGGCTTTATTTTATCCCGGGTATTTTCATCGCCCTGCCCGGTGGGGCAATGGGGCGGTTTTTCGGGGATAAAAAAACGGTTACTGCCGGGATGATGCTGATGGTGGCGGGGGCCATCATGACCGGTTTCACCCAGGACTGGTCATGGCAGCTTACCGGCCGGATCATTGCCGGTATTGGCGGGGTGATCCTCAACGTGCTGATGTCAAAGCTGGTGGTGGATTATTTCCAGCACAGCAGGCTGAGTACCGCCATGGGGATATTTGTAACCTCATGGCCGATCGGCATCGCGCTGGCATTGGTGGTGCTGCCCGTCCTGTCGGCATCATCCGGTCTTGCGGCGGCGTTGCATAGCATCAGTCTCTTCACCCTTCTGGCCATGATCGGCTTCATGGTGATGGTTCCGGCCCCTTCACAGCGGCAGGCATCAGCCATCACCCTTGAACCCCTGAGGGGGCGGGTCCTGCTCTGCCAGTTTCTGGCATCCATCGTCTGGGCGTTCTATAACGGGGCGATTGCCATGGTCTTCAGCTTTGCCGCCACCATGCTGACCGAGCGGGGGTTTTCCATCCTTGAGGCCAGCAGCATGACCAGCCTGACGCTGTTTGTTATTGCGGCCTCGGTCCCGCTGGGGGGCATCCTTGCCGATGTATTGAAACGGCCGGTGATGGTCATTTTCATCAGCCTTGCCGGGTTTGCCATGCTGCTGCCGGTGACCATGACAACCGATCATGTCGCGCTGGTGTTTATCCTGCTCGGGCTGTTTGCCGGGGCGGCGGCGGGGCCAGCCATGGGGCTTCCGGCCAGGGTTCTGTCTGCGGGCAACACCGCCATCGGGATGGGCCTGTTTTTCGCGCTCTATTACCTGATCATGGTGCTTAGCCCCATGGTCGCGGGCAGTATTGCCGACAGGGTGGGTACAGCCTCCGTGACCATGATGATCGGCGTGGTGATGCTGGTGGTTGCCCTGATGGCCCTGATGGGGTTTGAATGGCTCAGGCCAAAACGCGGGTAGTCGGCTAAACCACCGGGGCTGCTTCCGGTTCTTTGGTGAACATGACATCGACGTTGTGTTCCTTTTCGACTGTCCAGTCGACCCGGAACCCGAGCGCAATCATGTAATCAATGATGGTGAGGTTAACGCGATCTATTTCGATAAAAACGTCCCTGATTGACGATGAGGCGAGTATGGATTTTGCGCCCTTGAGGACATCGAATTCCGCACCATCAACGTCGATCTTGATATGCGTTGGCTTGACGTTGTTGGTGCGGGCAAAATCATCCAGCGCCAGGGTCATCACCTCATATTCATAGGGAACGTTCTTTTTGTGGAGCGCCGGAATATGCGTGTCCGAATTGGCGGTGATGCTGATCAGCTCACCCGATTTCTCCCCGATTGCCGCAAAAACAAACCTGAACCGGCCATCATTCAATGATTTGTTGAGGGCGCAGAAATGGCTCTGGTAAAGGCTGCAATCAAACCCGAAAACCTGAACACCCTTGCGATGCGGTGATGCTGCAAAGGCCGATTCCTGACCATAGCTGGTCCCCACATCAAAGAAAACCGCGCCTTCTTCCAATGCGTTCAGCCATGCGTAGAGTTGAGGCTCACGGGTGCGGTTTTCCATGTCCTTCAGGTCTTCGCAAATATAGTGATTGTTCACCGGAACAAAGAACGTGGCCTGCATGCCATGCGAAAACAGCGTTCTGGTATTGGGGAAGAGGCGCGTGATCCTGCCCAGAAGGTGATAGAAATTGAGGAGCATGCATTCATCCGGCTGGGAATATCAGTGATACCCTATCGGTAAATAATGCCATGCTCAAATCATTTGTGTTTATAGGGGTTTGCGTGAAGACCTGCCGGTGGATGCTAGAACATCATGTCGGTTAAAATCACGCCCCGGTTGGAAATCACTTTCATGGCGATCTCCGTCCTTCGGCCCAATTCCATTTCAGCTTCCCGAAACAGTTTCTGGCAGTCGATAAAGGCTTTATCGTTCCGGTATTCCCACATGAAACCCAGCCGGAAGACACCTTCCTTATTCCATATCTGGCAAACGGTCTGCCGCAACGCGCCAGCGTTTTTAAATTCATCACGCATGGATTCGACAATCTCAATCCAGGTGTCATGCAAAACAACAATATCGCTTTTGCTCGGAACATCAGCGATGATGTAACTCATAAGCAGTGCTTCTTCTCTTTCCATGATGCCATCAACTCCCTTCAGGTTTGGCATAGTGCCGGACAGGCTGCTGATCTGAACCCGATACAGCATGAACAGACGGATAATGGCCACGCACTGGCAGCCATTATCCGGTATCAGGTCTTCAGGTGAATTTACAGAACCCCGTCTTTACAGAACCCCGTCCTTACAGAATCCCGTCTTTACATGGTTTCGATGACTTCACCATCGACAACATGGGCGGTGCCGTAGTCACTCAGAACATTGACGAATGTCCCAAAGCCCGGCCATACCTGCGCTGCTTCCATGTGCTGGCCAATTCCCTCAGGCACCACATAAACCTCATTGATGAAATAGAGCATGTTGCCGGTTGTTCCCTCATCAGGGTTGGTCATGTTATTCAGCTCGGCCGATCTGGACACATAGTAATGGACAAGGTGGATCTTGCTGTCATCACAACTGTGGGTATCACGCATGAAATCGGCGTGATCACGGATTGAGGCTTCGACTTCATCAACCTTGTCGGCAGGGACTTTCAGGGAAAAATTGAACGTGTGTTGACCCGTTTTGATGGTCATGGAATTCTCCATTAAAAAATAATCAGGGGGTTAATCCGAAATTCAGGATGCTGTTTTCCAGGGACCGAAATCCTTGCCGGTTTCAGCAAATTCATACATCACGCATTGTTCGTCACCAACGACCCAGCCATCATGGCCCGGGGCGAAATAGAACGCATCACCGGCCTTGACCAGCAATTCGCTGCCATCGTCATGAACGCACATCATCTGGCCAGTGATAACGACACCAACATGACCCGCCTGACAGCTGTCACCGCCAACACTTGGCTGGATGCATTCGGACCATTTCCAGCCGGGCTCAAGGGTAATTCTGGATGCGTTGACATTGCCCAGGGCAACAATCTCAACATTGGCCTTGGGTGGGCTTTTGACCTCATCAGCGTTATCGAAAGACTTTGAATAAAGTTTAGTCATGGGGAAACTCCTACAAAAAACAACAAAACCATGCCCCCGGTTAAAAAGGGTTAACAACACTATGTTTGAAGGGCGGCATGACATCAACACTAAAACCCGTTATGAGGCCATCACGCCAGCATTCCAGCCTATCTATTTCAGCGGGATTGATTTAGGGTTCTTAAATTCAATCGCATTTGAGCCTGATGACCAATTCCCTCCCCCCTTCCAGCGATACGCTACCCAGTGATAAAATTACCCCCCGGGGAAAGCAGTATGGCCGCCCCGGCCCGTTGGCGGTATCGGGGCTGGTTCTGCTTGGCCTTGTCTGGGGGATGTTTTTCTCGCTTTCGAGGGTCGCCGGGGAAACCGGGGTCGATCCTGTTGTTCTGGTCGCCTATATCATCGTGGCGGAAATCCCCTTTTTCCTCCTGATCTGCTGGTTACGGGGGCGATACCCCCGGCTGTTGCGCTGGCGCAGCATGCTGTTTTATCTGGTGGGGATGATCCTGGGCTATGGCGTGCCAGCGGTGCTGGAACTTTCCTCTGCCCCCATCATCGGGGCCGGGCTGCTGACAATTTTCGTTTCACTGACCCCGATCATCACGGTGATCCTGACGCTTTTGTTGAGGACAGAGCCATTGCAATGGCGCAAGGTGGCGGGCGTTGTGCTGGGGACAGTGGCCCTGGCCCCGATTGTCCTGCGAGAGGATATTTCCGTGCCAGTACCGGAACTCGCGCTGCTCGGGTTCACGCTGGCCTTCATGGTGGCGTGCTGTTACGCGCTCTACCACAATGTTGTTGCGAAATACTGGCCCGAGGGGGAGGATACCTGGCAGCTTGCCACCGGGGAGACCATTGCCGGGATCATCATTTTCGTGCCGGTGACACTGATTTTCTATGGTTTGCAGCCGATCAACCTGACCGAGGTCAGTATCCTCATGCTGTTCATCGGCTACATGACCCTGTCGATGACATCGATCTATCTCTATTTCTATCTGTTAAAGGAAGGTGGGCCGATCTTTGTCAGCACGGCGGGGTTCATCTCGCTGGCATCAGGGGTGATTTTTGGCATGGTATTTTTTGGCGAAACCCACCCGCAATGGATCATGCTCTGCATGCTCGGCATGGTGGGTGCCATCTGGCTGACTTCATCCGATAATGATCAGGATGCCGGGGAGTAGACCCCTTCAGGATCAGTCGAGCCGGCCTTCCTTATAGGCTTTCCACAGCTCTAGCAGGATTTCTTCGCATTCCTCATTGGAAAGGAATTGCGGTTTGGTTTCAAAATGATCAAACACCATGGTTACGAAGGCATCACCATCATCGCATTCGGGCAGATAGCGTTCAGCCTTGTGCAGAAAAATATGCAGGTCCGTAACACGCTTTCGGACTTCCTGATTAAACATCATCTCGTCTCCTCCTGTTCACTATTGAGATTAGGGCTGACAGTGCATCAGTAAAGCTGATGAGGTCATCAAGTCTCATCAGCCTGGCTATCAGGGGAAAGCTCGGTGATGAAATTGGTGAAAAACGCCGTTGACAGCTTTTTGGCCGTGCCTTCGATCAGGCGTGATCCCAGCTGGGCAATCTTGCCCGTCACCGACACCGACACATCATAGGAAAGCCGGGTTGCCGCGCCATTTTCTATCGGCTCCAGCATCACCGAGGCGGAACCCTTGGCCCCGCCGGCAACACCGCCGGTGCCGCTGCCCGCAATCACATAGGAATGCGGCGGGTTCAGCTCACTCAACGTCACATTGCCCTTGAACGTTGCCGAAACCGGCCCGATCTTGAGCTTCACCGTGGCCGATAATTCCGTCGGGCTGGTCTGGTCGAGTTCCTGACAACCGGGGATGGAGCGCTGGAGAATTTCTGGGGAGTTCAGCGCCTCCCATACCACTTCAACCGGCAACGGCAGGTCATGACTTTCCTTGATATCCATGATTATTCTTTCTCTTTGATCGTGACTGGCACTGAATTCAGCAGGCCGCAACCGCCCTTTTGGCCATGGCCCGGATCAGGCTGGCCCGGTAATCGGCTGAGGCGTGAATATCGCTCAATAACCCGTCTGCACTGAACGTCACCCGATCAACCGCCTCAGGGCTGAAATCAGCCGTCAATGCCGCCTCCAGATCATCGTGACGATAGACACCATCCTGCCCTGCCCCGGTGATCGCCACCGTGATGCCGCCATCCATGACCGCCACAAACACCCCCACCATGGCATAGCGTGATGCCGGGTTGGGGAATTTGACATAGGCCGCCCTGACAGGTTTGGGCAGGCTGACCGCAACGATAATTTCATCGTCCTTGAGCGCGGTTTCAAACATGCCGCTGAAAAATTCAGGCGCGGTGAGTGACCGGGTTGAGGTGTGGACAGTCCCGCCAAGGGCCAGCACCGCCGCCGGATAGCAGGCCGAGGGATCATTATTGGCCAGTGAGCCGCCAATCGTCCCGCAGTTGCGAACCTGACGATCACCGATCCCCCCGGCCAGGCTGGCCACGGCAGGGATAGCGGATTGCACCATCCCGGACAGTTCAACTTCGGCATGGGTGGTCATGGCACCGATGCGGATGCTGCTGCCTTCATCCGTGATGCCGCCAAGCCCGCATCCAGCCAGATCAACCAGGCAATCCGGCGCGGCAAGCCGCTGTTTCATGGTCGGGATCAGGGTCATGCCGCCAGCCAGCAGCTTGCCCTCATCAGCCGCTGAAATGATTTCAGCGGCCTCACCGGTGCTGGATGGTCGGGTGTAGCGGGTTTCGTACATGACTACTGGTCCATTTTGGGGACGGCGGCCTGAACCGCCTTGACGATGTTGTGATAACCGGTGCAGCGGCAGATATTGCCCTCGAGCGCATCACGGATCGCGGCTTCATCAGGGTTGTCGCTGTTGTCGACAAAATCAATCGCGCTCATGATCATTCCAGGGGTGCAAAAACCGCATTGCAGGCCGTGGTTATCATGGAAAGCCTGTTGCATCGGATGCAGGTTCTGGGCATCGCCAATCCCCTCAATCGTGGTCAGCGCACGGCCATTGGCCTGTGCCGCCAGCATGGTGCAGGATTTCACCGAACGCCCGTCAATATGGATGACGCAGGCCCCGCACTGGCTGGTATCACAGCCAACGTGCGTGCCGGTCAGCCCCTGATGTTCACGAATGAAATCAACCAGCAGGGTATTGTCAGGGATATCGGCCCTGACCGACTGGCCGTTTATCGTCATGGTGATGCTGATCATGATGCTGTTGCCTGTTTCAAAGGGGCAGGAATTGAAAGTCTCTGTTATTCCTGTAATGTACAGTTTTTGCGATGATGATCAAGCATGGCGCAACCCGTTGCCTGAAACATGACCATCACCGGACTGGATGATACCGCCAATGTTCATTGCCAATGACCATATTCTGGAACGCGCCGCCCGCTGGCAGGATGAGGGCCACCGGCTGGCCCTTGCCGTGGTGATCCGGACCTGGGGATCATCGCCGCGCCCGCTCGGCAGCCTGATGGTGATCCGCGGTGACGGGCAGATCGAAGGATCGGTATCAGGCGGCTGTGTTGAAGGCGCGGTCATCGACAGCGGGATGAGGCGGATTGAGGACGGCAGCACCGAAAGGCTTGATTTCGGGGTGGCG